>DATMDS010000160.1:0-8375 GCA_035557575.1 Pseudonocardia sp.
GGCGCCCGACTCCGCGGTCGCCGAGCTCGCGCTCCCGGCGGTCTCGGTGGCGGCCGCCGGAGGCGCTGTGATCCCTGCGGCCACAGCGAACACGGCGGCGGTGACGGTCAGGAGCGAAGCTGGACGCACGGTCGTCATCCGTTCTGGGATGTGGGTTCGGGGAGCCGACGAGGAACGCTCAGAGTAGGCGAGCCGGATGGGCCAGCAGCGGTCCCGACACGCCTGAGCGACCGCCTGATCGGGTGGGATCGCCGGCCCACGCCGTAGTTGCTCACCGTCGGTGAGCACTGCCGGGCGCTATGGTCACGCCGCGTGGCACGCGGCCTCGAGATGCCATCATGGGCGCCGCTGCTCGACCAGCGGTAGCGGGTGCCGGTGATCTGGCGGTTCGATGAGGGGCGTCGCGGGCGGACGAGTGCTGGCGGGTGCAGACAGGAAGGCGGTGCATCAGGGATGAGCACGGAACCGACACCGGAGCCGACCGACAGGGACGACGGCACGACGCCGCCGGCGACCGCGCTCGCTCCGGATCGACCGGTCGTCGACGGCACCGCGAAGACCGCCGCCGAGATCCGGGCCGAGCTGGAGGAACTGCTGGCCGAGGACGAGCGCCGGGCGGCGCGGGAGCCGGCCGGCCCGGCCGCGGTCGACGGGACGGAGCGGGTACGGCCCCGCCCGGTGCCGGCGGTGCCACACCGGGCGCGGGCGGAACCCGTGGATATGGACCAGGGCCGGACCGGTCCGGCCGTGCGGGCGGCAGCCGTGACGGTCCGGGACACCGCGCAGCAGCGGCCGGACCTGCTGGCCGCGGTGGCCGTGGCGATCGTGGTGATCCTGCTCATCGCTCGACGACTGCGCAGGGACTGACCACGGGTGGCATCGGGGTGGCCACCCGGCCGCCGGTGAAGACCCCCCGATCGTCGCCGGCGGCCGGGGGCACGACGGCGCGGGTGTGCCGGACACCCGGCCGCGGCCTTCCGATGGGGGTGGAGGATAGAGCGGCGACCTTGCCGCCACCTTTCCGCTCGTGATCACGGAAGTCGGGTATCGACAGTGCAGCGACACGCCATCGACGGGACCTGAAGCGTGGGTCACGAGATTCGCGTGCTCGGGAGCGTCGACGTGTGGTCCGGCGGGAAGCCGGCCGGACTGCCGCCGCAGCAGGCCAAGGTGCTGGCCATGTTGGCCGCGGCGCCGCCCGGGCAGGGCGTGACCCGGGCGGATCTCGTCGACGGGCTGTGGCCGTCGGCGCCGGACGGGGAGCGGCTGTGGGCGGTGGTGTCGAAGCTGCGCACGGCGCTGCGCGGGATCGGGGTGACCGTGTCCTCGGGCCGCGGTGGTGCCGGTTACCTGCTGCAGCCGCTCGCCGGCCCGGACGGCCACGAGCCGGCGCAGCTGCTGGACCTGACCGTCGTCTCCGACCTCGTCGAGCGCGCCGAGTACCTGCTCGATGCCGGCGATCCGGTCGCCGCCGTCCGGACGTCGGCCGAGGCGGCCGGCCGCTGGCACGGTCCAGCGTTCGCGGTCGGTGACGACTGGCCGCTGCCCGCGGTGTGCCGGCGGGCGGTGCACCGGATCGACCGGCTGCGCACCCGGCTGGCCCGGACGTGGGCCGGGGCCGGCCTGCTCGCCGGCGACGACGGCGCGCTGCGGTGGATCGATCGGGACGAGGAGTTCGCGGCGGGCCTCGACGCCGACCGGGACGTGTGGCTGTTGCGGTTCGTGACCGCGCTGGTGCAGGACGGCCCGGCGACCGCAGAGGCCATGCTCGAGCAGCGCCGCCCCGAGTGGGGCTACGACGATCCGATGACCGCGCGCGCCGCGCAGCTGCTGGAGCTGGCCGAACGCGGGGCGGCGTGGGACGGCCGCTCAGCCGGGCCGGGCCGGCTGCCGGCCGGCGCGGACCTGGACCGGGTGTCGCCGTGGCTCGGCTCGGTGCGCGAGGGCGCCGGCGCCACCCTGCACATCCGGGGCGGTGCCGATGCCGAGCGTGCCGCCGCGCTCCAGGCTCTGGTCGCGGACGCGGCCGAGTCCGGGTTCCGCGTGCTGCACGCCCACTGCGAGGCGGCCGACGATCTCGCGCCGTGGCGGGCGCTGCTGCGCGACCTGTGGGGCGCCGCGCTTGTCGACCCCCGGTTCGAACCACGCACCCGCCACCAGCTGCTGGCCGATGTGGTGGCCAGCCCCCGGCCGTGGTCCGGGCGGCACGAGATGGTGCCGGAGCTGCTGGACGCGACGGTCGCCCTGATCACCGCGGTGGCCCGGCGCCGTCCGCTGCTGGTGGTCCTGGACGACGCGCACCGGCTGAGCGCCACCGCCGCCGCCGTCCTGGACGGCGTCGGCACGGCCGTGCGGGAGGTCAGGGCGGGCATCGTGCTCCTCGGCGCGGACACCGGCCAGGCCCGCCGCGAGACCGAGATCCTGATCCCGGTTCCGGACCGGCGCCCGCCGACCGAGCCGGAGTGCGCCGGCGACTGGCTCTGCGCGGCAGCGGTCACCGCGGTCGACGAGGTGATCGACACCGTGCTGGTCGCCCGCGTCCTCGGGGCCGGCGTGCCGTACGCCGACAGCGGGCTGGCCGCCGCGGTGGCCGGCGGCCTGGTCGAGTCGGGTGCCGAGGTGCGCTTCGCCGATCCGGACACCCGCCAGCGGGTGCTGGCCGAGCTGGCGGCGACGCCGGGGCGGTCCCGCCGGTTGCACGCCGCGGCGTACCGCGAGCTGGCGACCGGGCCCGGGTCGCGGGCGGCCGACCCGGTGCGGGTGGCCCGGCACGCGTTGGCCGCCCGTCCGGAGATCCCCGACGACACGGTGGCCGCGGCCTGTCTGGTCGCGGCCACCGCCGAGCAGCACGCGCACCGGCACAACTCCGCGATCGAGTTCGCGGTGCGTGGGCTCGCCCTGACCGGGGATCCGGCGCTGCGGTTCGAGCTGCAGATCGTGCACGGCGACTCCCGGCACGACCGGGCGGATCTGCGCGCCGCCGAGACCGCGTACCGCGCCGCCTACGCCGAGGCCGGCAGTTCGCTCGCCCGGCGGGCGACGGCCGTGGTGCGAATGGCCCGGCGCTGGTCGGACCCGGGCCGGATCGACGAGTCGTTGCTGCAGATGCTGCGCAGCACCCGCGACGCGCTCGGCCGGGCCGCCGGATCCGGTGCGGACGATGCCGGATACGCCGAGCTGTGGCTACAGGTCTCCAGCCACCTGGCTCACAAGTCGACGATGGCGGTGATGGCCGCGGGGCCGGGCCCCGAGCCACCGCCCGGCGTGCAGCTGGCCCACACCGCGCTGGCCGCGCTGACCCCGCTGACCCCGCCGATCGTGGCCTGCGAGGTGCTCACCGAGTGTCGGTGGGCGCTGCTCGACTACGCCGCCCCCGCCCGGATCCGCGCGATCAGCGAGCGGATGGAGACGGTGGCAGCGGCCTCGGGCTCCGACCACTTCCAGGGCGAGGCGCTGATCGCGGCGCTCGTCGACCACCTGCGGCTCGGTGCCGTGGCCGCGGGGCGCGACGTCAGCGAGCGGCACCGCATCCATGTCACCCGCACCGAGCACGGCCTGGGCCACTGGCTTCAGGTCACCTTCGACACGCTGTTCGATCTGTGGGACGGCGATCTGGACGCGGCCGAGCGACGGGTGTTCGGCCCGCTGCTGCAGGCGGTGCAGCAGGACCGCAGCGACTCGCTGCAGCAGACCTGGATGGGCCAGGTGTTCTGGCTGCGCCGCGAGCAGGGGCGGATGTCCGAGCTGCTCGACTACGGCATCGGCCGGCTGGCCGAGCGCCGCCAGTACTTCCCGGTGTGGGTGGCCGGCATGGCGTGGCTGCACGGGGTGGTGGGGCAGCGCACGGCAGCGGTGGACCAGCTGCTGGCGCTGCTGGCCCAGACCAGCGACCTGGAGAGGCTGCCCCCGCACGGATGGTCGGTCGCCACGCTGGCGCTGATCGCGGAGACCATCGACAGCCTCGGCCCGCCGCGCAGCACCGACCGGCTCGGCCTGCCCGCGCTGGCCCGGCGGGTCGACGAGCTGCTCGAGCCGCACACCGACGAGCTGGTGCTGGCCGGCTGGCCGACGGTGCTGCTCGGGCCGGTCCGGCGGGCGCGCGGCCTGCTCGCGCTGGCCACGGGCGATGTCGATGCGGCCGTGCAGCACTTCGAGGACGGGATCCGCACGGTCGGGGCGCCGGCGCAGATCGCGTGGCTGCGCCATCACCAGGCGCGGGCGCTGCTGGCCCGGCCGTCGGCCCGCCGCACGGCGCGGGCGACGGAGTTGCTGGCGGCGGCCCTCGAGGTCGCCGAGCAGAAGGGCATGGTCGCGCTGGCCGACGCGACGCGACGCGAGTGGGCCCGGCGCGGCGGCGCCGAGGTCGGCGCCTGATCTCAGGCGCCTGGCGTCACCGGGCGACCAGCAGCGGAAGCAGCGCGGCCGGGCGCTCGACGTGGGCGTTGTGCCCGAGGCCGGGCAGCTCGACCGGATCGGGCACGACCGCGGCGAGCTGGTCGGCGCTGACCATCGGGTCGTGCTCGCCGCGGGCCAGTACGACGGGCACCGGCGCGGCCGCGACCAGAGCGGCGACGCCGGGGTCACCGACCCCGAACGCGCGCGGGTCGAACGTCGGCGACCAGCCCCCGCCGGTCTCCCGCACCGCGGCGGCCAGCGCCGGGTCGTCGGCGGCCACCAGGCCGTCCAGCCCGGACACCCGCAGGTGGCGGGCCAGCGCGTCGGCGCGGGTCGGGTGGACCGAGGCCGGCCGATCGGCCAGCCCCGCCGCCCTGGCCAGCTCCGGCCCGGTCCAGGCGACCTTGATGCCGACGCCGACGACCAGCCGGACCCCGGGTCGGCCGGCCAGGTGCAGCGCGACGACGCCGCCGAAGGAGTGTCCGACCACGATGGTCCCGGGCGAATCGACCAGATCCGCCACCGCCTCCGCCACCGCGGCGAAGGTGTAGCGCGGCAGCCCCGCCGACCCGCCGTGCCCGGGCAGGTCCGGAGCGACCCAGGCGCGCTCGCCCAGCTCGGCGAGCAGCCCGTTCCACACGTCGCCGGTGGCGCCGAGGCCGTGCAGCAACAGCAGCACCGGCGATCCGCTGCCCCCGCGCCGGACCCGCAGCGCGGTCACCGCGACGGCTGCTCGGGAGGCACCGGCACGGCGAGCTCAGCGGCGGTGCGTCGGATCGCCGCCCAGGTGTCCGGGGCCAGCGGCACCCCGGCGCGGGCGCGGGCGGCCCGGGTGCGGGCCTCCGGATCGCCGGGGGCGAGCACCGGCCGGTCGGGGTCGACCGGCCGGGCCGAGAGCACCCAGTCGAGGTAGTCCCGGCCGGTCCGGGCGAACGCCTCCGCGGTGCCGAAGCGTCCCGGCGCGAGGTAGATCGAGAGCATCCCGTTGGTCACGCCGGTGTCCTCCGGACTCGGGCCGGCGCAGTCGCCTCCGGTGAAGGCACCGGCCAGCAGCTCGCAGACCAGGGCCAGGCCGGACCCCTTGTGCTCCCCGAACGCGCGCAGCGCGCCGGACCCGCCGGACGCCGAGCGCAGGTCCGTGGGCCCGTAGTCCCCGAACAGCACGCGTGGATCATCGGATCGGCGCCCGTCGGGCTCGATCAGGGCGTCCGGCGGCAGCGGCGAGCCGCCGTACGAGGCCACCTGGACCTTGCCCTCGGCGACCAGGGAGGTGGCGAAGTCCAGCACGACCGGCCGGTCCGGCAGCGGCACCCCGATCGCCACCGGCGCGGTGGAGAACCGGCGCTCGACTGCACCGAACGGAGCCACCAGCGGCGAGCCGGCGACGTTCACGAAGTGAATGGAGATCATCCCGGCGGCGATCGCGGTCTCCGCGTAGCGCCCGACCCGGCCCACGTGACCCGCGTTGCGCAGCGCGATCACGCCGACCCCGTGCTCGCCGGCGCGTTCGATCCCGAGCTGCACCGCCTGCGCCGCCACCGTCTGCCCGAAGCCGCGGTGGCCGTCCAGCACCGCGAACGCGCCGCCGTCGGTCTCGACCGTGGCCGTCCGCCCCGCGTGCACGAATCCGGAGTGCAGCCAGTCGACGTAGCGCGGGACGCGCACCACGCCGTGGCTGTCGTGCCCGGTCAGGTTGGCCTCGACCAGGTCGGTCGCGATCAGGGCCGCCTCGGCCTCGTCGCAGCCGGACGCCCGGAAGATCCCGGTCACGACCGTGGTGAGCACATCGACGGCGATCAGTGGCACGGCCGCCATCCTGCCGCAGCTGCGGTCCGGGCGTGCGACGATGGCGCGATGCCTGGGTTGATTGGCCTTCCATGCTGGTCCTGAGCCGCGCGCAGGTGGAGCAGCTGCTCGACCGGGACGCGCTGATCGAGGCCGTGGCCGCGGCCATGGCCGCGCTGAGCGCCGGTCGAGCCGCATCGCCGGCCCGGGTGGCCGTGGTGGTCCCCGAGCGGGGCGGGGTGCTGGCGGCCATGCCCGGGCACCTGCCCGACCCGGGCGCGCTGACCACGAAGCTGGTCACGGTGTTCCCGCAGAACGCGGGCACGGCCCTGCCCACCCACCAGGCCGTGATCGTCGCCTTCGACCCGGGCACCGGGCAGCCGGTGGCCCTGCTCGACGGCGAGGCGATCACGGCCGCGCGCACCGCGGCCGGCTCGGCCCTCTCGGCCCGGCTGCTGGCCCGGGAGGACGCCTCGGTGCTGGCCGTGCTGGGCACCGGGGTGCAGGCCAGGGCCCATGTCGACGCCGTCCGCCGGGTCCGCCCGATCCGCCGGGTCCGGATCGCCGGTCGCGACCGCGGCCGGGCGGAGGCGTTGGCCGCCGAGCTCGCCGCCGAGCCGGCCGCGACGGCGGCGATCGAGGTGACCGTGGCCGACAGCTTCCCGGCGGCGCTGGAGGGCGCCGACATCGTGTGCGCCACCACGCACGCCGCCGAGCCGGTGATCCGCAGGGAGTGGATCGGCCCGGGGACGCACGTCACGTCGGTCGGGTTCAACCCGGCCGGTGCGGAGATCGACGACCCGACGTTCCTGGACGCACTGCTCTGCGTCGAGGCCCGAGAGGTCGCGCTGGCCCCGTTCCCGACGGGCTGTCCGGCGCTCAACCGGCTGTGTGCGCAGGGCAGGCTGCCGGCCGCGGCGGTACATGCCGAGCTGGGTGAGCTGGTCAGCGGGGCCAGGGCGGGGCGCAGCTCGGCCGAGCAGATCACCCTGTACCGCTCGGTCGGGGTGGCGGTGCAGGACACGGCCGCGGCGGCGCTGGTGCTGGCCGCGGCGCGGCGAGCGGGCACGGGAACGACCATCGCGCTGTAGCCGGGCGGTTCCGGCCCAGCGGTCGGCTGGTCTAGGTCCGATCATGGATGTCGGCGTCGGGCTTCCCTCCACCATCGCCACGGCCACCGGACCGGACGTGACCGGCTGGGCCGCCGAGGCGGACCGGCTGGGGTTCGCCAGCCTCGGCACCCTGGACCGCGTGGTCTACGGCAACCACGACACGATCCCCACCCTCGCCGCGGCCGCCGCGGTCACCAGCAGGGTGCGGCTGACCACCGCGATCCTGATCGCGCCGTACCGCGGCAACGGCACGCTGCTGGCCAAGCAGCTGGCCACGGTGGACAGCATCTCCGGCGGCCGGCTGACCGTCGGCGTCGCGGTCGGCGGCCGCCCGGACGACTACGCGGCCACCGGGGACCGATTTCGAGGGTCGAGGCGCGGCGTTCGACGCCCAGCTCGCCGAGATGCGCGCGGTGTGGGACGGCGCCTCCCGGGGCACGGCCGGCCGGGTCGGCCCGGCTCCGGTGCAGCCGGGCGGCCCGCCGCTGCTGTTCGGGGGAACGGGGAGGGCCGCGGTCCGGCGCACCGTGTCGATGGGCGCCGGCTGGATCGCCGGCGGCGGTGGCGCGGCGATGTTCGAGCAGGGTGCCGGACAGGTACGGGCAGCCTGGGACGAGGCGGGGCGGCCCGGGGCGCCGCGGCTCGCCGCGCTGGGCTACTTCGCGCTGGGACCGGACGCCTCGACCGCCGCCTCGGACTACCTGCACGACTACTACGGCTTCCTCGGGGACTACGCCGCGCAGGTCGTGGCCGGGGCGCTGACCGAAGAGGACGCCGTGCGCCAGGCCATCGCGCAGTTCACCGATGCCGGATGCGACGAGCTGATCCTGTTCCCGTGCTCGACCGCGGCCGACCAGCTGAGCCGGCTCGCCGACGTGGCCCGTTCATCAGCTTGGGGAGGGTGCGCGTCGTCCCGACCGGGACGTACACCCGCGAAGCGTCCCGCACCGGGCGCTTACCGCGGGTCGTTTCGCCGAAGTCGACACCAGTCCGGTTTCGCATGATCAGAACCGGACTGGTGTCGATGTCGGCGTCAGATCGATGTCGGGGGCGGTCAGGCTTCGCCGCGGGTGATCAGCTGGC
>DATMDS010000161.1:0-49554 GCA_035557575.1 Pseudonocardia sp.
CCTTGGCCTCCGGCTCGAGGTAGTAGCTCTTGTCGAACAGCAGCGGGTCGATCTGGTCGGCCGGAACGAACTCGACCACGTCGATCTCGTGCCCGGACGCGGTGGGCAACGAGTCCAGGTCGGTCTCGTCGAGAGTGATCAACTCGCCGTCGTCGGTCTCGAAGCCCTTGACGATGTCGGCGTAGTCGACCTCCTCACCGTCGATCCAGCAGGTGCGCTTGTACTTGATCCGGCCACCGTCGGTCGCATGCACCTGGTGGAACCGGATGTCGTGGTTGGTGGTGGCCGAATAGACCTTGATCGGCACACTGACCAGACCGAACGACACGGCGCCGCTCCACATCGCGCGCATTTGCGACCGTTCCCTCCATCGACACCGGTGTGATTTCTCCCCTGCTGGTGCCAGCATGGCCGGGTGCAGCCCATGCTCGCCACCCCTGGGGGCCTTCCGGATGGTCCGGATTGGCTGTTCGAGGTCAAGTGGGACGGCATGCGGCTGCTGGCCGAGGTGATCGACGGCGCGCTGCGGCTGACCAGCCGCACCGAACGCGACGTCACCGCGAACTTCCCCGAGCTGCAGGAGCTCACCCGGCTGGCCCCGGATGTGCTGCTGGACGGCGAGGTGGTGCTGCTGGAGCGCGGTGTTCCCAGCTTCGCCGCGCTCGCCGATCGGATGCACGGCCCGGTGGACCCGCGGGTCGCGAACGCCCGACCGGTCACCCTGATGGTCTTCGACGTGCTCCGGCTCTACGGGGTCCCACTTGTGGACCGTCCACTGGAGGAGCGGCGGGCCACATTGGAGCGACTGGAGCTGGCCGTGGTGCCGAACCTGTCGCTCTCGCCCGGCTACACCGACGGGAAGGCGTTGCTGGAGGCCACGCGGCAACGTGGCATGGAAGGGGTGGTGGCCAAGCGCCGGGACAGCTCGTACCACCCCGGCCGGCGGAGCCCGAGCTGGGTCAAGACGGCGCACCAGCACACCCAGGTCTGCCTGGTGGGCGGCTGGCGCCCGGAGCGCAGCAGCGCAGGCCGGATCGGGGCGCTGCTGCTCGGCCTGCCGGGCGGGGACGGGCTGCGCTACGTGGGCAAGGTCGGCGCCGGGCTGACCGGGGCGACCGCGCAACGGGTGCTGCACGATCGGCTGGTCCGCGCCGAGGCCGCCCCGTTCCGGGAGCGACTGCCCCGGCCGGACGGGGTCGGCGCGCGCTGGTGCGAGCCGCTGACCGTGGTCGAGGTGGCGCATCTGGGCTGGACCGAGGGTGGGCGGCTGCGGCAGCCGGTCTACCGCGGGGTCCGCGACGACCTCGAGCCCGATCAGGTGCACCACGAGGTCTGAGGTCCGGAGGTCATGTCGTCTACGGTGACCCGGTGACGAGGATGCTGACCTGGCACGCCGAGGACGGCCACGGCCTGGAGGGGGCCCGGATCTCCTTCGCGCACGGATTTCGCGCCCAGGGCCGGATGGTGCGCCCCGACTTCACCGCCTCCTACCGGCTGACCGTGGACGAGAACGGCCTGCTCAGCCGGCTCTCGGTGGACAGCGACACCGTCGAGCGCGAACGCAGCCTGACGATGAACCGCACCGGCGACGGTTTCTGGTTGCTGGACAGCGGGAGCGGCGACGGCGGGCGGCGTACCGACCTGGGCGGAGCCGTCGACGTCGACCTGGCCCACAGCCCGCTGTTCAACACGCTGCCCATCCGCCGCCTCGGCCTGCACCGCGAGCCCGGCGAGCAGACCCTCCCGATGGCGTTCGTGACGCTGCCGGAGCTGGAGGTCCAGGCCGTGCGGCAGACCTACCGCACGGTGTCGGTGCTCGATGGCGAGGCGGCCGTGGTCGCCTTCAGCTGGGACGACTTCGCGGCCGAGCTGGTCGTCGACGGCGACGGCCTCGTGATCAGCTACCCGGGGGTGGCGGCCCGGCTGACCAGCGACCAGGCCGCGGCCGGCTGAGCGCTCGCCTCGCCCGGCCGCCTGGTCAGCTCCAGCCGATCACCGCGTCGCCGCGGCGGCCGATGTCGCGCAGCTCCGGGAACGGGTTGCTGCGCCCGCGCAGCCGGACCCGCACCCCATGCGGGTTCCGGGTGGCGAACCGGCCTCGGGCGACGTAGCCGGCCTGCACGGTCGCGGCCAGCCCGCCGGTCGAGGCCAGCGCGCCGCGCATCACCCCGAACCGGCCCAGCATCTCGTCGACCGCGGCGAGCAGGGCTTCCCGGTTGCCCTCGCACATGGCCAACACCAGCTCCGGCCGGGTGCCGGCGACCCGGGTGCCGTCGGCGAAGGACGAGGCGGCCAGGGCCATCGCCAGATCGTCGTCGTCGTGGCCGCCCACGGCGGCCAGCACCGCGGCGACCAGGTGCGGCAGGTGTGAGATCTTGGCCACCGCCATGTCGTGCTCGTCCGCGGCGGCCGGCACCACCCGGGCGCCGCAGGCCCAGGCCAGCTCGGCCACGTCGGCCCACACCGCCGCATCCAGGCCGTCGTCGGCGGCCACCACCCAGGCGGCGTCGGCGAACAGCCCGGCATGGCCGGCCGCCCACCCGGATTCGGCGGTGCCGGCCATCGGGTGCCCGCCGACGTAGCGGGCCCGCGGGGCGAACCGCGCCACGGCGTCGACGGTGGCCACCTTGACGCTGACCGCGTCGGTCAGCCGGCAGGTGGGGCACACGGCGTCGATCCGGCGCAGCACCGCGGGCAGCGCGGGCAGCGGCACGGCCAGCACGACCAGCGCGTCGGCGTCCACGGCCCGGTGCAGCGCGGCGTCGGTGTCGGTGCCGACGTCGAAACCGTCGGCCACTGCCAAGCGGGCCGTGTCCTCCGAGGCGCTGGTGCCCCACACGGTGCGCCCGGCCTTTTCCGCGGCTCGTAGCACCGAGCCACCGATCAAGCCGGCACCGATCACGCAGACCGCTCGTTCCGTCACGCCGGGAGACGGTACCCGCTCAGCACTGGGCCAGTTCGGCCGCGGCCAACAGGTCGCGCTCGTCGCCGGCGACCGCCACCAGCTGTACGCCGGCAGGCAGCCGGTCGGGGACCTGGCCGGGCAGCGACAGCGCAGGCCAACCGGTCAGGTTGAACGGCAGGGTGAGCGCGAGCAGGGACGGCCGCACCGGCACCGCGGCGCCGCCCGCGCCGATGGTCGCAGCGCCGATGGTGGCGGCGTCGACCGACGTGGCGCCGATCGGGGTGGCCCGCAGCCGGGTCGTGGGCGCCAGCAGCACGTCCACGCCCGCGACCGCGGCCCGGAACGCGGCGCTGAGCCGGCGCCGGGTGCGCTGCGCCCGCACGTACTCCCGGGCCGGCAGGTCGGCCGCGGCGAGCAGCCGCTCCCGGGTGACCGGCTGGTAGTCCTCCGGCCGCTCGGCAAGCCACCGCGCATGCGTCGCGTACGCCTCCGCGCCGACGATCGTCGGGTAGCAGCCGGCCAGCTCCTCGATCATCGGGGTGGGCACCTCGACGAGCCGGGCGCCGGAGCGCTGCAGTGCCGCGGCCGCCGCGTCCACGGCCGTCGTGATCACCGGGTCGGCGGGGAGCCAGTAGTCGTCGACCAGCAGGCCGACGCGCAGCGGACCGCGGTCGCGCCCGCCCGGGTCCTGGTCGGACAGTGCCTCCCAGGCCAGCGCGGTGGAGTCCACATCGGCGGCCAGCAGTCCGACGTGGTCACAGGTCTCGGACAGCGGGAAGACCCCGTCCGTGGGCAGCCGGTGCAGCGCCGGCTTCAACCCGACGACCCCGCACAGCGCGGCCGGTGTGCGCACGCTGGCCCCGGTGTCGGTGCCCAGCGCCAGCGGCAGGTACCCGGCGGCGACCGCGGCGGCGGGACCCGACGACGAGCCGCCGGTGATCCGGCTCGGGTCGTGCGGGTTGCGCGCCGGGCCGGTCGCCGCGACGTCTCCGGTGGGCCCGTAGGCGAACTCGTGGGTGTGCAGCTTGGCCACCACGATCGCGCCGGCCGCGCGCAGCCGGGCGACCACCGGGGCGTCCCGGGCCGCTGGTGCGGCGTCGGCGAGGGCGTGCGACCCGGCCCGGGTGGGCAGCCCGGCCACGTCGATCAGGTCCTTCACCCCGAGCGCGACGCCGTGCAGCGGGCCCCGGCAGCGGCCGGCGGCCAGCTCCGCGGTCAGGGCGGCCGCCTCGGCGAGCGCCCGCTCGGCGTCCAGAGTGATCACCGCGCCCAGCCGGTCGGCGCGCAGCCGGGCCAGCACGTCGGTGATGTGCCGGCTCGGTGAGAGCTCCCCGCCGCGGATGGCCGCCGCGAGCGGACGCAGCCGCATCATTCCGGGTGGCGCAGCCCGGCCAGCGCCAGGCCGGCGTAGAGGGCGACGCCGGCGGACATCGCGCGCTCGTCGAACACCACCCGGTTCGAGTGGTTGCCCGGAGCCGCGGCCGGGTCGATGCCGGGCGGGCGACCACCGAGGAAGGCCAGCGCCCCCGGCACCTCGGCCAGCACGTAGGAGAAGTCCTCGGCCCCCATGATCGGGGACGGCATCCGCACCACCTCCTGCGGGCCGAGCAGGGCCTGCGCCAGCTTCTCGACGCGGGCGGACGCGCGGGCGTCGTTCACCGTGACCGGGTACCCCGGCACGATCTCCACCGCGGCCGCGCAGCCGTGCGCCAGCGCCGTGTAGCGGCACACCCGCCGGATCTCCTCGTGCATCTGGGTGCGGGTCGCCTCGGACAGCGTGCGCAGCGTGCCCTCCATGGTCGCGACTTCCGGGATCACGTTGCTGGTGGTGCCCGCGGCGATCCGGGCGATGGTCAGCACCACCGGCTGGTGGGTGTCCACCCGCCGGGTCACCGCGGTCTGCAGGGCCCCGACCATGGCCGCCGCGGCCGGCACCGGGTCCAGCGCGTCCTGCGGGGCCGAGGCGTGCCCGCCCCGCCCGTTCACCGTCACCGTGATCGTGTCCGCGGCGGCCATCAGCGGCCCCGACCGCACGTGCAGCTCCCCGCTCGGGACGGTGGCCGTCATGTGCAGCGCGTAGGCGGCGTCCGGGCGGCCGGCCGGTCCGGTGCGGTCCAGCAATCCCTCGTCGATCATGTATCGGGCGCCGTGGAAACCCTCCTCGCCGGGCTGGAACATGAACAGCACCCGCCCGGCCAGCTCACGCCGGCGGGCGGCCAGCACCCGCGCCGCGGACGCGAGCATGGCCGTGTGCATGTCGTGGCCGCACGCGTGCATCGCGCCCTTCACCTCGGAGGCGAACTCCAGCCCGGTGTCCTCGGTCAGCGGCAGCGCGTCCATGTCGCCGCGCAGCAGCACCGTCGGGCCAGGACGTTCGCCGTGCAGCACCGCCACCACCGAGCTGGTGGAGCGGCCCAGGTGCAGTTCCAGCGGCAGGTCGGCCAGCGCCCCGACGACCGCGTCACGGGTGTCCGGCAGCTGCAGCCCGAGCTCAGGGCGCCGGTGCAGCTCGCGGCGCAGCGCCACCGTGCGCGGCTGCACGGTGCGGGCCTGCGCGGTGAGCGAGGCCGGGGTGGCGGCGTCGGCGGGCATGCCTGCGATCCTGGCACCCTGGCTGCACCTGCACCGGCGCGAACTTCGAGGATGTGGTTTGGACCACAGTCGGTGCTGGGCTTACCGTATCCTCATGGCGGTGCAGAGCGTCGAGGTCCCCGCAGACGTGCGGGAACAGGCCTTGCCCGGATTCGCCGTGGCGGCGATTCGCGAGGACGGGCAGTGGCGGTGCATCCGGCTGACCGCCGAGGCCCTCGTCGACCTCGACACGGCCATCACGGAGCTGCGCGAGCTGCGTTCGACCGGTGCGGTGGTCGGGCTGCTGGACGTCGATGACGAGTTCTTCGTGCTGCTGCGCCCCATCCCCGGCGGCGTGTCGCTGATGGTGTCCGACGCGGTGGCCGCCCTGGACTACGACGTGGCGGCCGATGTGCTGGACCTGCTGCGGGTGGAGCTGCCCCCGGAGGAGGAGGCGGTCGACGCGCCGCCGTGGCCGGAGGGCGACCTGGGCATCCTGGCCGACCTGGGGTTGCCGGCCGACGAGCTGGAGGTGCTCGCCGCCGAGGTCGAGCTGTACCCCGACGAGCAGCTGGCCTCGATCGGCCGACGCTGCGGTTTCGCCGATGCGCTCGCCGAGGTCGTCGACGCCCGGTGATCCCGTCCGCCTCGGACGAGGCGCTGATCCGGCGTGCCCTCGAACTGGCCACCGCGGCCACCGCCACCGGTGACGTCCCGATCGGCGCCGTCGTCGTCGACGACCGCGGCCGGGAGCTGGCGGCGGCCGGCAACGCCCGTGAGGCGTTCGGCGATCCGACGGCGCACGCCGAGCTGCTCGCCCTGCGGGCGGCGGCGGCGGCCCGCGGGCAGTGGCGGCTGGACGGTTGCACGCTGGCGGTGACCGTGGAGCCGTGCACGATGTGCGCGGGGGCGATCGGGCTGGCCCGGGTGCGGCGGGTGGTGTTCGGCGCCTGGGAGCCGAAGACGGGTGCCGCCGGGTCGCTGTGGGACGTGCTGCGCGACCGCCGGCAGGCGCACCGCCCCGAGGTGGTGTCCGGCGTGCTGGCCCAGGACTGCGCGGCCGTCCTCGAGTCGTTCTTCGCCGGGCGCCGCTGAACGGGGCCCGCAGACCGTTCGTCCGCGTGTTACGCCGAGGTCAGCGGATCGGGCCGAGGCAGAACACGGCGTCGGTCTGGTACGAGGCGATCGCCGGCCCGGTGCCGTCGTCGGTGTCCCAGGTCCACGAGAACACGCTGGTGGCCTCCGGTACCCCGTTGCACAGGGTGGACACCTCGGTCGTCGCCACGTGGTTGATCCGTTTCAGGATGCGTGACGTCGCCGTCGGGTCGGTGCAGGGCACCCGCTTCTCCTGTCCGGCGGTGCCGGTCAGGCAGTCCCCGGGCTGGGCCGCGTTGACCGCCTGGTTCGGGTCGACGCCCACCGGTGCCATGCAGACCTCCACGCGGGAGTTGCCCTCGGTCTGGATGGTGGACCGCGACGCACCGGGCACGTCCCGGCAGCTGCTCCCGTCGTCCAGCACCTGCAGCACCGCGAAGGCCGCCTGGCCGCTGCCGCAGCGGACCAGCGCGTACGGCTCGTCCGGGTGCGAGCGGTCGAAGGAGGCGCAGTCGCCGACGTCGGCGTTGACGATCGAACCGGGAATCAGGTACCAGGCCAGGCCGGCGGCTCCGAGGACCACCGCCACCAGCGCCGGCACCAGGACCAACGACCACCGCATCGGAACCTTCTGCTGGTGCCGCTTCCGCGCGGCGGGTGAGACGCGGATCGGCATCGACATCGAAGGTGAATCGACACCGTGCGGCGGCGTGGGCGATCCGTCCGCGCCGGCCTGCCGCCTGGTGTAATCGATCTCCATTCGGAGCTTCCCCCGTCGCTGTACTCGCGGCCGACTCCGGCGCGCAACGGCCCGGTGACGGTATCACCGCCCGTTCGGGTGAAGCGTCGCACCTGCGACTCGTGCGCTGTCAACACATTGTGATCAATGGTGCGCCGAGTAGGTGAACGGAAGCTGTGGGGGGGTGCTGACGGACTCAGCTCAACCGCCCGGCGGCGATGACGCGGGCCAGGAACCGGCGGGTGCGCTCCTGCAGGGGGTCGCCCAGCACCTGGGCCGGTGGTCCGGACTCCAGCAGCCGACCGCCGTCGAGGAAGCAGACCCGATCCGAGACGCGCTTGGCGAAGCCCATCTCGTGGGTGGCCATGAGGATGGTCATCCCGCCGCCGGCCAGCTCGGTGACGATCGACAGCACCTCGCCGACCAGCTCCGGATCCAGCGCCGAGGTGATCTCGTCGAGCAGCAGCAGCCGCGGCCGCACCGCCAGCGCCCTGGCGATCGCCACCCGCTGCTGCTGGCCGCCGGAGAGGCGGTCCGGGTAGGCGTCGGCGAAGTCGGTCAGGCCGACCCGCGCCAGCAGCTCCCGGCCGCGGTGCGCCGCCTCGTCGGCGGGCAGCCGGTGCACCACCCGCGGCGAGAGCGTGATGTTCTGCAGCGCGGTCATGTGCGGGAACAGGTTGAAGGCCTGGAACACGATCGCCATCCGGCGCTGCGCCGCGGCCACGTCGGCCCGCGGATCGGAGACGTCGACGCCGTCCAGGAAGATCTGGCCGTCGTCGATGTCCTCGAGCAGGTCCACGCAGCGCAGCAGCGTGGACTTCCCGGATCCGGAGGCCCCGATCAACGTGATCACCTGGTGCTCGGCGACGTCGAGGTCGATACCGTCCAGCACGATGCTCGGGCCGTAGTGCTTGATCAGGCCGCGCACCTGCAGCACCGGGGTCATCAGGCCTCCTGGCGCCGGGTGATCCGGGCGGCCAGCACGTCGGCCACCCGCCCGGTCGGGATGGCCAGCAGCACGAACAGCAGCCCGGCCACCACGTAGGGGGTGAAGTTGAAGCTGCGGGCGACCTCGATCTGGGCGGCGCGGACGGCGTCGACCGCGCCCAGCACCGAGATCAGGCCGCAGTCCTTCTGCAGCGCCACGAAGTCGTTCAGCAGCGGCGGCAGCACCCGGCGGACGGCCTGCGGCAGCACCACCAGCCGTAGCGACTGCCGGTGGGAGAGCCCCAGCGAGCGGGCGGCGGCCAACTGCGAGGGGTGTACCGACTCGATGCCGGCCCGGAACACCTCGGCCACGTAGGCGGCGTAGATCAGGATCAGCGCCACCGTGCCGAGCACGGCGACGTCGGTCGGCACGCCCTGCAGCCGCAGCGCCGGCACCCCGAAGCCGATCAGGTAGAGCGCGATCAGCAGCGGGATGCCCCGGAACAGGTCGACGTAGCCGGTGGCCAGCGCCCGCACCGGGAAGAACACCGGCCCGCGCAGGGTGCGCAGGAAGGCGATCACCAGCCCGAGGACGAGGATGCCGATCTCGGCCACGACCAGCACCCGCAGGTTCAGCCACAGCCCGGCCAACACCTGTGGCAACGCCTGCCAGGCCGCGCTCGGGCTGAAGAAGGTCTGCTGCACCCGGGGCCAGCCCGGGGTACTGGTGAGACCCCAGCCGACCAGCGCCGCGAAGACCAGCGTCGAGGCCAGCGCAACCAGCGTCGAGCGCCGGGCCCGCGCGCGCCGGTAGCGCCGCCGCTCGGTGGCGAGGCCGCTCGCTGGTGGGGGCACGCTCACCCTCGGTGCGGCGCGGCCGGTACCCGGGCGCTCGGCAACGACCGGGACATCGCGACCGTCTGCCCGCTCAGCGCAGCTCGGGAGCGGCGCCCGCGGAGGAGAGCCACTGCGACTCCAGCGCGGTCAGGGTGCCGCCGGTGCGCAGCCGATCCACCGCCCCGGACACGCAGGGGGTGAGCGCGCTGCCCTTGTCCAGCACGATGCCGAACTGCTCCGGGGTGCCACCGGTCAGCGGCAACTGGCCGACGATCTTGCCGCCGTCCAGCTCGGCCGAGGTGATGTAGAAGGCGGTCGGCAGGTCGACCACGATCGCATCCACCTGCCCGTTGGTCAGCGCGAGCTTGGCGTCGTCGTTGCTGTTGAACACCGCGGGCGGAGTGGCCGGCTTGATCTGGTCGACGATCGCCTGGTAGCTCGTGGTGCCGACCTGGGCGCCCAGCTTGGCGTTGCGCAGCTCGGCCAGCCCGGCGGCGTTCGCGGCCGGGCTGGTGCCGAGGGTCACCACCGCCTGCTTGACGTCGTAGTAGGGGGTGGAGAAGTCGACGGCGTTCCTGCGCTCCTCGGTGATGGAGAACTCGGTGAGGTTGATGTCGTAGGTCTTGGGCCCGGGCTGGATGGCCGCGTTGAACGGCACCCGGGACCAGGTGACCTTGTCCTTGGGGTAGCCGAGGCTCTCGGCGACGGCGTAGGCCACGGCGCTCTCGAAGCCCTGCCCGTTCGTCGGGTCGTCGTCGACGTACCACGGCGGGTAGACGGGTTGGTCGGTGCCGACGGTCAGGGTGCCCGGGGTGAGCGTCGGCAGCGCGCCCGGCGGGCAGGACGGGGCGGCCGGTGCCGGTGGCGGAGGCGGCGCGGCCGGGGCGCAGCCCGCGGCGAGCACAACGGCCAGGACGGCGGGAGCGAGCAGGCGGCGCAGGCCGAAGGAGGTCACCTCGCGCATTCTGGCCCGGCGGCGGCCGCGCGTCGCCCCAACCCGCCGGACACACCACCGCACTGATCACCTGAACGGGTCACCGCGGCGATGTCCGGGCCGAGCCCCGGGCGGGCCGAACCGGCGTCGGGGCGGCGGGTAAAGTCGTCGGCGGTAGCGTGTCCGAGCGGCCGAAGGAGCACGCCTCGAAAGCGTGTGAGGTGCAAGCCTCCGTGGGTTCAAATCCCACCGCTACCGCCAGCTGACCAGGCGCAACGCCGGGAAGGCCCGCGAGGGTCGGCCCGGCGTTCGTCGTCGGTCCCGGTGCTCGTCCCGTTCGTCGTCGCCGGTCCGTCGCCGGCCAGCCGGATCAGCCCCCGACGCGGTTCGCATCGTCCCGCTGGATGAACACAGCGTCCCTCCATTGGCGCCGCCGTTGCGGGTATCAGACGAGTCGTTCCCGGCATCTTTCGTACATGTCGATCGGCTGAGGAGGGGACATGACACAGACCGTGGGTGGCGGTGTGCACGAGCTACGGGCCGCGATGGAAGGCGCTGTGGTGACGCCCGAGGACGCAGAGTACGACCAGGCACGCCTGTTGTGGAACGCCGATGCCGACCATCGGCCGGCGGTCGTGGCCAGGTGCGGCAGCACGGCCGACGTGGTGGCCGCGGTCCGGTATGCGCAGGCCGAGGAGCTGGAGATCGCCGTTCGGTGCGGCGCCCACAGCATGTCAGGGCAAAGCGGTGTCGACGGCGGCATCGTGGTCGATCTGAGCGGGATGCGGGAGGTCACTGTCGACCCGACGCGCAAGCGGGCCCGCGCCGGCGGTGGTGCGCTCCTGTCCGACCTCGACGCCGCTACTCAGGCGCATGGACTCGCCGTGCCCAGCGGGATGGTCGGCCACACCGGTATCGGCGGGCTCACCCTCGGCGGCGGCATGGGTTGGTTGACGCGCCAGGCCGGGCTGGCCATCGACAACCTCGAGTCGGTCGAGATCGTCGTCGCCGACGGTCGAGTCCTGCGTGCTTCGGAGCAGGAGAACCCGGATCTGTTCTGGGCAGTGCGGGGTGGCGGCGGGAACTTCGGGGTCGTCACCGAGTTCGAGTACCGACTGCACGAGGTCGGCCCGATGGTCCAGTTCGCGTTCCTGTTCTGGGAGGTGGAACGCGGCGCCGAGGCGCTGCGAGCAATCCGTGCGGCCGTCCCGGAGCTACCGCGGTCGTGCAACGTCATCCTCGGGGCGCTCGATGCCCCGCCCGCACCGTTCGTCCCGGCCGAACACCGGTTCCAGACCGGAATCGCGTTGATGATCAGCGGCTTCGGTGATCCGGACGAGCACGCCGAGGCCGTCGACCGGCTTCGTGAGGCACTGCCCCCGCTGTTCGACGCCGTCACCCCGATGCCCTACACCGCGTTGCAGCAGCTGTTCGACCAGGCCAACTGCTGGGGCCAGTACTACTACGAGAAGTCCACCCGGCACGCCGAGCTGACCGACGAAGTGATCGAGGTGGTGATCTCCCACCTGTCCCGGCGGCGCTCGCCGATGAGCGTCATGCTCGCCTATTACCTGGGCGGGGCCTACTGCGAGGCGGACCCGGACGCCACGGCCTTCGGTGGCACTCGCGAACCCCAATGGGTGACGTTCGTCCTCGCCATCGCCCCGGACGCCGAGGTGCTGGCCGCCGACCGCGCTGGCTGGTCGCGTGCGATGGCGGACGCACTACAGCCGTTCGCTCTCGACGCGGGAACCTACGTGAACGGGATGGCCGAGCAGGATGACCGCCGGGTGCGCGCCGCGTATGGGAAGAAGTACGAGCGGTTGGCTCGGATCAAGGCCGATTACGACCCGGGCAACGTCTTCCACCGGAACATCAACATCAAGCCGGCCTGATCTGCGGCTGCAGCCAGATGATATTCATGAGTTCGAGCACGCTCGTCCACATCGGGGGAAGGGCGCGAGGCCGTCGGCAGATCTCGAAAGCGTGTGAGGTGCAAGCCTCCGTGGGTTCACATCCCACCGCTACCGCCCGCTGACCAGGCGCAACGCCGGGAAGGCCCGCGAGGGTCGGCCCGGCGTTCGCCGTTGGTCTCAGTTCTCGTCTCGTCTCATTCGTCGTCCGCCGGCCCGTCCTGGCTCCCAGATCAGCCGCGTTCCAGTTGTCTCGGTGAATGGCCGCAACCGCAGATCCCACTGCTCACGCTCGGCACGCAACTGCATCACGGCGGCAGTTCCGAGTGGCGAGAGATGGCCTCGCGGCATCTGCGGGTCGCCGCTTCCATCGTATTGGCTGAAGCATGCCTCTTCGATCGCGGGGAGCTTCTTCGTTCATGGCCGAGAAGAGAAGAGCCACATAGCCGAACCCCGGGCTCCGTACAAGTATCGGCGCGGCATCGAAGCCAGACGTCTGGCGCAGCATCCGATGAGGTGGCTTCCCATTTGTCCAAGCCAGCCGGCCGTGTAGCTGTCATTCTGCACCCGTGATAAAAAGAATCGTTGCGTACGCCGACGGGGACGACCTCGCCGCCTCCCGGGACTTCTACGTCGAGGTCCTCGGGCTCACGGTCGCGATGGAAGACCCGGTGCTTGGCCTGGCCTCTCCTACCAACCCCACGGCGCAGGTCCTCATCCCTCCACGAGGGATGGAGAACCCGCCACCGCGCTTCGGGATCGACGTCGGTGACCCGGAGGCGGTTGACACCGCGCATGCCGAGGCCGTGCGCCGCGGACTGCGCGTCGTGTACCCGCTCACCGTCGAGCCATGGGGTGTGCGTCGCTTCTTCGTGGAGGATCCAAGTGGCACGGTGGTCAACGTGCTCGCCCACCTACCTTGATCCGTTTTCACCGTCCTGACCAGGTAGGCCAGCCGGAGGCGGACGTCACGGCCGCGCCGAGTTCCCGTGATCATCCCGGCGCGGCCGGAGTCAGCAGCGACGTGAACCGATCGAGGTCGACGTTGCCCCCGCTGACCAGGACGCCGACCCGCTGACCGGCCAACGTCGGGGCCAGCCGGCGGACGGCGGCGAACGCCAGGCAGCCGGTCGGCTCGACAACGATCTTCAGTGTGCTGGCGAAGATCCGCATGGCGGCGACCAGCTCCTCGTCGGAGGCGGTGTGGATGTCGTCCACCTCGCGCCGGATGATCTCGAAGGTGAGCACGCCCAGGTGCTGGGTCTGGGCACCGTCGGCGATCGTCGCCGGCGTCTCGATGTGCACGATCCGGCCGGTGCGCAACGACTGCCGGCCGTCGTCGCCGGCCGCGGGCTCGACGCCGTAGAGGCGGCAGGACGGGGACAACGCCCGGGCCGCGAGCGCCGCTCCGGAGAGCAGACCGCCGCCGCCGAGGCAGACGAACAGCGCGTCCAGCGGGCCCACGTGCTCGAGGAGTTCCTTCGTGGCGGTGCCCTGGCCGGCGATGATGTCCGGGTGGTCGTAGGGCGGAATCAGGGTGAGGCCACGGTCGGCGGCGAGCGCGCGACCGATCTCCTCCCGGTCCTCGCGGTACCGGTCGTAGGAGATGATCTCCGCGCCGTAGCCACGGGTGGCGGCCAGTTTGCTCGCCGGCGCGTCGTGGGGCATGACGATCGTGGCCGGGATGTCGAGGATGCACGCGGCGAGCGCAATGGCCTGGGCGTGGTTGCCGGACGAGTACGTGACCACACCCGCCCGCCGCTGCCCGGGATCGAAGCGGGACAGCGCGTTGAGGGCGCCGCGGAACTTGAAGGCGCCCATCCGCTGGAAGTTCTCGCACTTGAAGAACAGCTCGGCGCCGGTGTCGGCGTTGACCCGCCGGGAGGTCAGCACCGGGGTGCGGTGCGCGTGGTCCCGGATGCGGAGGGCGGCGGCCTCCACGTCGGCGTAGCTCGGTGCGTCGCTCACCCGACGATCACACCAGCCGCGTCCGGGAACGAGAACACGCCGGGTCCGTCGTGGGGACGGACCCGGCGTGCCGGGAGTGATTCAGCTAACGGTCAACGGCGCACCCCGCGCCGCGAGTACATGCCGGCCACCAGGAACACGCCCAGCGCAGCGACGATGACCTGGACGACCAGCTCGCCCCAGTCGATGCCCGGAGTGGCCGTCGAGAGGCCGATGGCGTTGGCCAGGAAGGTGCCGATGAAGGCGGCGACGATACCGACGACGATCGTCAGCCAGATCGGAATGGGCTGCCTGCCCGGTACGACCAGCCGTCCGAGGGCGCCGATGATCGCGCCGATCACGATCGCGGTGATGATGCCCGTGACAGTCACGGTTCCTCCAGTGTGTCTAGCCCGGGGATCGCACTTGACGACCCTCTGACCGGGGTGTTCCCGGGGGGTCCGACGTTGAAGCCTCAGTGACACAACCGTGACCTTCATTCAGTCGAATGGAGGTAGTCACGCACCCCAATGCAGCGGACTACACGAATTTTGTCACGTTCGGGCAACGGGAATCGTCGCGATCGTGACGGTGTTCACGAGTGGGCGGAATGCGACGAGTCATCGGAAAGGAACGGCTATGACCGACGAGTGGGTGCCGGTGGAGGCGTGCACGCTGCCGACGGCCGAGCAGCCGTTGCGCGTTGCCGAGTTCGACGCCCTGTTCGCGGCGGGCCTGCTCGCCGCGGATCGGCGCGGGCCGACCTGGCTGCGGCTGCGGTTGCGCGCGTACGCCGGCGTGGCCGACCGCGCAGCCGACCTCACGGCGCGGGAGTCGGCCTGCTGCAGCTTCTTCGCCTTCGAGATCGAAACCGTCGGGTCGGAGGTTCTCGTCGACGTGCGGGTTCCGGACTCGCGGTGCGAGGTGCTCGACGGCTTGGAGCGGCGCGTGCAGGCGGCGCTCCGTGCACGCTGACGCCGATACGCCTGCTGGCGCTTCTCGGAAGCGCAGTAACGGTCTCGGACTGAGAGTTCTTGACGCCGTTCGGGTCCGCAGGAGCGGAGTGGCCGGCTACGGAGGGCGACCAGCGGCGCCGGGCTCAGCCGTCTGGGACGGCCCGGCGTTCCTGCTGGTCAGTGCGCGGAGGATGCGGGATTCGAACCCGCGAGGGCGTGAACCCAACACGCTTTCCAAGCGTGCGCCATAGGCCTCTAGGCGAATCCTCCGTGCAGGAGCATAGCCGGGGCGACCGCGTTCCCCGCGGCCGCACTACACTCGACGCCGGACCCCGCGCGGCGTCCATCCTGTGAACTCCCCCAGGGCCGGAAGGCAGCAAGGGTCAACGGGCTCTGGCGGGTGCGCGGGGTCCGCTCACGTCCCACGGCGTTTCTCGCCGAGAATGTCGGCCCCCACCGGCACACTGCCGCCATGGGTAGAAACAACCGGGCGAGGCGGGCAGCCAAGCAGCGGGATCGCAAGCGCGCGGCGGCCGGCCCCGAGGCGGCCTCGGCGCGGTTCCCGGACAGGGCCGCGCCGGTGCCCCCGGCGGTGGCGCTGCTCGCCGCCGCCCGCTGTCGCTGCGCTGACGCGGCACGGCACGCGGTCGAGCTGCTCGGGGAGTACCGCCGTTTCGGGTCCGAGCTCGACATCGCCGCGGACGCGGTGCTCACCAGCGCGGTGCGGGGAGCGTGGACGGCCGGCTGGGCGCCGACAGACCTTCAGGAGCTCGCCCGGCGCGTCCTGGAACCGACCGCGGCCGGCCTGCTGCTGGAGCACATCGTGGTGGAGTCCCGGACGTACGCCGGCGCCACGCTGCACCCGCGCTGGCGGGCCGCGCTCGACGCGGTGGCGGCCGGTGTCGGCCACGAGATCACCGACGGGCCGCGGCTGCGCAGCTGGGTCGCGCGCACCGGCGATGGGCGGGTGGAGGTGCTGGCCGCGCTGCTGCGGGTGCTGACCGTGCTTGACGGGCTGCCCGTGCTGGAACGCCTCGTGCCGTTGCCCGGCGTGCAGCGGCACGAGAGCGCGGCGGGTGGCCAGGTCGACCGGAAGGTCCTGGTCAGGGTGCGGGCCCTGCTGGCCAAGGCCGAGTCCACGGAGTTCCCGGACGAGGCGGAGGCGCTGTCGGCGAAGGCGCAGGAGCTGATGAGCCGCTACTCGCTGGGGCAGGCGGTGCTCGAACACGACAGCGGCCGGGCACCGGAGGCGGCGGGGCGGCGGCTGTGGATCGAGGCGCCGTACGCGGGGGCCAAGGTGCTGCTGGTCCAGGCCGTGGCCACCGCCAACCGCTGCCGCACGGTGTGGCGGGAGGACCCGGGTTTCGTCACGGTGGTCGGACCGGACACCGAGCTGGACATCGTCGAGCTGCTCACGACGTCGCTGCTGCTGCAGGCGAGCAGGGCGATGCTGGCGGCAGGACGGCAGGTCTCCCGCTCCGGCACGTCGCGGACCCGCTCGTTCCGGCAGTCCTTCCTCGTCGCCTATGCGGGCCGGATCGGCGAGCGGCTCGAGGCGGCCAGCCGTGCGGCCACGGCCGAGGTGACGAACGCGGCGGGCACTTCGGGCTCGGCGCTGCTGCCGGTACTGGCCGCCCGCAGCGAGGCGGCCGACGAGATGATCGAGCAGCTGTTCCCGCGGATGGTGAGCAGAGCGGTGTCGATGTCGAACGCGGCGGGGTGGCACGCCGGGCGGGCCGCCGCCGACCTGGCCCAGCTCGACGTGCGCAGCTCCATCGCCGGCTAGCTCGACCGGCCCGCGTTCCGTCGGGGGTGGTGGGTAGCCTCGCAGGCGTGGCGCTGGCTCTGTACCGCAAGTACCGCCCGGCGAAGTTCGCCGAGGTCGTCGGGCAGGAGCACGTCACCGAGCCGCTGAGCACCGCGCTCGACGCAGGCCGGATCAACCACGCGTACCTGTTCTCGGGCCCCCGCGGCTGTGGCAAGACCTCCAGCGCCCGGATCCTCGCGCGCTCGCTCAACTGCGAGCTGGGGCCGACTCCGGAACCGTGCGGGGTCTGTTCCTCCTGCATCTCGCTGGCCCCGGGTGGGCCGGGCAACATCGACGTGACCGAGCTCGACGCCGCCTCGCACGGCGGTGTGGACGACACCCGTGAGCTGCGGGACCGCGCGTTCTTCGCGCCGGCCGAATCCCGCTACCGGGTGTTCATCGTCGACGAGGCGCACATGATCACCACGCAGGGCTTCAACGCCCTGCTCAAGATCGTGGAAGAGCCGCCGGAGCACCTGGTCTTCGTGTTCGCGACGACCGAGCCGGACAAGGTGCTGCCCACCATCCGCTCCCGCACCCACCATTACCCCTTCCGGCTGATCCCACCGGGCACCCTGCGCAAGTTGCTGGAGCGCATCTGCGCCGAGGAGGGCGCCGTCGTCGCCCCGGCGGTCTACCCGCTGGTGATCCGGGCCGGTGGTGGGTCGGCCCGGGATTCGCTGTCGGTGCTGGACCAGCTGCTGGCCGGCGCCGGGTCCGAGGGCGTCACCTACGAGCGGGCCGTGACGCTGCTCGGCGTCACCGACGTGTCGTTGATCGACGACGTGGTCGACGCGCTGGCCGCGGGCGATCGTGGCGCGGTGTTCGAGGCCGTCGACAGGATGGTCGAGGCGGGGCACGACCCGCGCCGGTTCGCCGCCGATCTGCTGCAGCGGCTCCGCGACCTCACCCTGCTGCAGGCCGTGCCGGAGGCGCCCGCGCGCGGGCTGGTCGACGCGGCCGACGACGAGATCGTCCGGATGGTCGAGCAGGCCGACCGGCTCGGACCAGGCACGCTTGTTCGGTACGGCGAGATCGTGCACAGCGGGCTGATCGAGATGCGCGGGGCGACGGCACCCCGGTTGCTGCTGGAGCTGCTGTGTGCGCGGATGCTGCTGCCCGCGGCCACCGTCGCCGAGCCGGGGCTGCTCGAGCGGTTGGAACGGCTGGAGCGGCGCAACGCCATCGCCGCCGCGCCGCTGACCGCGGCCGACACCGTGGCCGAGCCCGCGGAGCAGCCGGCGGACGGGCGGCGCACGTTCGCCCGCGCCAGCGTGCGCGGCCCGGAGCCCGGCGGCGTGTCGCCGCAGCCGGTGGCCGGCCCGGCCGGCGATGCCGCGACGGTCGACGACGGCGCTGGGCGGGAGCTGGCCCGTCCGGACGCCGTCGACCGGTCCGATGACGATCCCGGGTCGACCGCGGGCAGCCCGCCCGCCGGCCGCGGCCGCACCCAGCCGGACGCTCGCCCAGCCACCCAGCCGCCACGGGACGGCTCGGCTCGGCCGGCGGCCGATGCGCCCGCGCAGGGCAGCACGGACCGCAGCGGCGCGGGATCGTCACCCGAGCGCGGCACCGCGGAGCCGCGTTCCGGCATCCAGGAATCGGCGCGGCCGGAGCCGAGTGCGCCGACCCCCGGTGCAGCCGACTCCGGCACGCAGGGTGCACCCACGCCCGCTACCGGGCTCGATGCCGCGGCGGTGCGCCGGGTCTGGCCGGAGATCCTGGCCGCGGCCAAGGAGCGCAAGAAGCGCACCGCCGCCCTGCTGGTCAGCGCGACCGTGCGCGCCATCGAGGGCGACACGCTGGTGCTCAGCATCGGCACCGCGCCGCTGGCCCGGTTGCTCTCGGAGCAGAGCAACACCGAGGTGATCGCCGAGGCGCTGCACGCTGTGCTCGGTGTGCGCTGGCGGATCCGGTGTGAGCACGGCGAACCCGATGGTTCCGGCGCTGCGCCGACCACCGCTCGTGGGTCCGTCTCCAGCGCGGCACCGCCCTCACCGCCGCGCCGCACCCCGCGCCCCCCGCCCACCCGCCGCTCCGCCGCACCCGACGACGGGGAGCCGCTGCCGCCCGAGCCACCCGACGAGGACGCACCCCCCGACGACGAGGAAGCGATGATCGCCGAGGCCGCCGCAGCCGCCACCACCGTCCCCGAGCGCCGCGACCCCGAGGAGGCTGCCATCGAGCTGTTGAGCGCGCAGCTGGGGGCCCGCGCCCTCGACCGGTCATGATCGACTTTTGCGGGCGTCGAGCCGCCCGTGCCCGGTCGCCCGTAGACTCCAGGGCGGCGGAGGAGCCGCGGCGGGGGGTTCGTAGGTGAACGTCGAGATGATCCTGCACGAGATCCCGCCGCTGCTGATCTACATCACGGTCGGCCTGGTGATCGGTGTGGAAAGCCTCGGTGTACCGCTTCCCGGCGAGATCATGCTGGTCAGCGCCTCGCTGCTGGCATCGCGACAGGAGCTGGACATCTCCCCGGTCTGGATCGGGATATCCGCCACCACCGGCGCCATCATCGGCGACACGATCGGCTACTTCATCGGTCGCCGCGTCGGCAAGCCACTGTTCGAGCGGCTGGGGCGGCGCTTCCCGAAGCACTTCAGCCCGGGGCACGTCGCCCTGGCCGAACGCATCTTCCTGCGCTGGGGCGTGTACGCGGTCTTCTTCGGCCGCTTCATCGCGCTGCTGCGGATCTTCGCCGGCCCGCTGGCCGGGGCGCTGAAGATGCCCTACTACAAGTTCCTCGTCGCCAACATCAGTGGCGGCATCGTGTGGGCCGGCGGCACCACCGCGGCGGTGTACTCCCTCGGGGTGGTCGCCGAGATCTGGTTGAAGCGGTTCTCCTGGATCGGCCTGGTCGTCGCGCTGCTGGCCGGGCTGACGATCGGCTGGCTCGTCAAGCGCAAGACCGAACGCCTCGCCGCGCGCTACGCCGAAGAGGACGAGCAGCAGCAAGCGGCCTGATCGTCGTTGTCGGCCCTCAGCGGGAGAGGAACGCGAGGATGCCGGCACTGATCGCGGCGGCATAGCGCTCCCGCCCCGCTGCCGAGGACACCATGACTGCCTCCCGCGGGTTACGCATGTTTGCGCACTCCACCAGCACCGCGGGCCGGGAGCTCAGATTCAGCCCGGCCAGGTCGGAACGCGGGGCCAGCCCGTCGCGGCCGGCGTAGTCGGAGTCCGGGAAGCCGGCGGCGCGCATCGCATCCCGGAGGTCGCGGGCCAGCTCGCGTGCCGGTCCGGACTGCGCAGGGTTCAGCGGCGGAGCCGACAGCGCCACGTGGTAGCCCTGATGGCTCGCCGCCGAGCCGTCGGCATGGATCGAGACCACGGCGTCGGCGTCGGCCACGCCACCGGCCCGGCCGCGCTCGTCGACACACGGCCCGACCCCGCCGTCGTCCGGGCGCGTCGACACCACGCGCACGCCCGCAGCGACCAGCCGGGCGGTCACCCGACGGGTCACGTCGAACGTGAAGGCGTGCTCCGGGTAGCCGGCGTCGGTCGCCGTGCCGGTCGTGTTGCAGGGTTTGGTCCCTCCGCGACCGTCCGGCACCGGGCGATGGACCGCGCTCGGGTGGGTGGCGTTGCCGCCGTTGTGCCCGGCGTCGAGCAGGACGACCGGTGCGCCGGTCGGCGGGGACCCCGGCTGGGTGCCGCCGGCCGCCGATGGCAGCGATGCGGGGGCCGTCGGGGGGATCGTCGCGGCCGCCGGCTCGGTCGGCGATGCCGGCGTCGGGGCCGGCGACGGAGCGGGTGGCGTGCCGGGGTCGGCCGTGCAGCCGGCGAGCGCGGTGCACAGCATCATCGAAGCCACCATGACGCGGCAGGTCGAGCGCACGGGCGCCACCCTGGCACGGCTAGTCTGGAGCGGGAGCCGGCCACGCTGGGACGTGCCGGACGACTACACGCGAGGAGACGGTAGTGCAACCGGGTCAGCCCGACATGCAGATGATCCTGCAGCAGGCGCAGAGGATGCAGGAGCAGCTCATGACCGCGCAGGCCGAGCTGGCCGCCGCCGAGGTCACCGGCCAGGCCGGCAACGGGCTGGTGCAGGTCACCACGACAGCGGCCGGGGAGGTGCGCTCGATCCGCATCGACCCGAAGGTCGTCGACCCCGACGACGTCGAGACGCTGCAGGACCTGGTCGTCGGCGCCCTGCACGACGCCGCCCGCGCCGCGCAGGAGCTGCAGGCAGAGAAGATGGGCCCGCTGGCCGGAGCCCTCGGCGGTGACGCCGGCGGCCTCGGCCTGCCCGGCCTCGGCTAGCTCGCCGGGGAGGGGACCGTGTTCGAGGGACCGGTCCAGGATCTGATCGACGAGTTGGGCCGGCTGCCGGGGGTCGGGCCGAAGAGCGCCCAACGGATCGCGTTCCACCTGCTCGCGGCGGACCCGGCCGACGTCACCCGGTTGCAGGACGTGCTGGCCAAGGTCAAGGAAGGCGTCCGGTTCTGCGACGTCTGCAGCAACGTCTCCGAACGCGAACGCTGCCGGTACTGCGCCGACGCCCGCCGAGACCCGACGATCGTGTGCGTCGTCGAGGAACCGAAGGACGTGCTCGCGGTGGAGCGGACCCGCGAGTTCAAGGGCCGGTACCACGTCCTCGGCGGGGCACTGGACCCGTTGGCCGGAGTCGGTCCGGACTCACTGCGCATCCGCGAGCTGCTGGCCCGGCTCGGCGGCACCGGCCCGGCCCCGGACGAGACCGAGATCGCCGAAGTGATCATCGCGACCGATCCGAACACCGAGGGCGAGGCGACCGCGACCTACCTGGTACGGCTGCTGCGCGACTTCCCCGGTCTGTCGGTCACCCGGCTCGCTTCCGGCCTGCCGATGGGCGGCGATCTGGAGTTCGCCGACGAGCTCACGCTGGGTCGGGCGTTGTCCGGCCGCCGCGCCCTGTAGGCGGGCGGCCGGACGACGGCGCGTCCACTCCCCGGGAACGCGCCGTACCGCTGCTACTTCTTGTCCCACGACGCCGAGTGCTGCGGGCGGTCCGTTTCGAGCTGCCGTGCTTCCCAGATCCTGCGCCGCTCGCGGGCGATCCGTCGCCAGGCCGGCGCCTGCACCGAGTCGGCGATCCCGACCACGACCGCCAGCACCGCGATCAGCGCAATCCCCCCGACGATGATCGTGATCATGGTGACCACCTGCCGGTGCGAACGGCCACGCTGCGGTCGTCGATCTTTGCTGACACCATGTCGAGCCCCTTTCCCGTGGTCAACTCGTGCCGGCGGGTCGCCGCACAACCTGGAAATCCCGGTTCGGGCCGGGACGGGATGCGACTGCTCCGGATCGCGGAGAAATCGCGGTGAGCGCAGAGCCGGAGGGAGGATCATGTCGGTGAGTGATCACGACGCCTCCTCTCGGAGAAGATGTCAGCCGCTCGGTGGTGGCTGTCACCAGCGGAGGGCTGGGTTTAGATTGCCCGAGGACAGTGCTCTGTGCAATTGCATTTCGACGCCCGGTGGACGAATCACCCGCAGGCACCAATGCCGGACAGGGTCGGGAGGTGGTGAGCATGGCTGCACCGATCGGCTCGCGCCGCCGCCTCGGCGCTGAGCTGCGGAGGCTGCGCAACGAGAACGCGCTGACCCTTGACGAGGTGGCCGCGCTGATGACCTGCTCCACGTCGAAGATCTCGCGTCTGGAGACCGGTAAGGCGGTTCCGAAGGTCCCGGACATCCGCGAGCTGATGCGGATCTACGGGGTGGAGTCCGAGGACGAGCAGGCGACGCTGCTGCGGCTGGTACGCGACGGCAGGGAGCACGGTTGGTGGGAGCCGCTGACCGACGGCGTCCAGTCGGAGCGCTTCGTGCTCGAGTCGCTCGATCGCTACGTGGCGCTGGAGAACGATGCGACCGCGGTCCGCTCCGTCGATCTGATCATCGTGCACGGGCTGTTGCAGACCGAGGGGTACATGCGGGCCATCATGGCCACCCTGTTGCCGCACCACTCGGCAGCGGAGATCGACCGCTTGGTGCAGCTGCGGCTCACCCGGCAGGAGGCGCTGCGCAGGGTCCATCCCGAGCCGCTCACGTTGGTGGCGGTGATGGACGAGTCGGTCCTGCACCGGCCGGTGGGTGGGCCGGACGTCATGACGGCCCAGCTCGAGCAGCTTTACCTGGTCGCCGACCGGCCGAATGTGGACATCAGGATCCTGCCCTTTGTCGCTGGAATTCTCCGGGCCCACGCCGGGCATTTCGAACTGCTGGAGATCCCGCGTGATCTCGGATCCAACATCGTGTACGTCGAGGGTGCTGCTCGGAACAAGTATCTCGATGGAGAATCCGACGTGGAATTGTATCGAACCATCCATGCGGATGCCCTCGGGGCGGCACTGTCGCGGGCGGAGTCGCGGGCGCTCATCGAGCGGTATCTGCACGAGCACCAGTCGCGAACCGGCCGGTAGCGGAGCGACGTCGCCTGGTCGATAGCGACATAGCTCCTGCTCACAGGTGGTCGAGGAGGCGGGATGATCTCTCCTCGGCCTGTGCGGTACGGTTCCGTCCTCCGGAGTGGCCGCGGTGCGGACCGGAGAACGGACAATTCTTCGCTCCCCTTGTATTCGTTCCGACGAAAGGTGCTCCGGCCGTGGTCGAGTTCAGGATCTCCAGCTTCTGCAATTGGGGCGAATGCGTGGAAGTGGGAGCGTCGCCGGACGGAAGCGTACTGGTCAGGGACAGCAAGGACGGTGATCGGCGTACGCTGGCCTTCACCCGCGAGGAATGGGTGGCCTTCGTCAAGGGCGTCAAAGCCGGCGAGTTCGACGTGTGACCTGCGTCATACCCACCGCGCCGCCGAGCGCTCGGCTGTGACGGTCGAGGCGTACGTGCGATCTGTTGAGATGACGTAGTGCAACCGTGACGGCAGGGGCCTGCCTAACCCGGTCGGCACCGGTACGGTCTGCGGATCTCCTACTAAGAGGTGTCCGCGATGCGATCTGTGCGACGAGTGTCCGCCACCCTCATGGCGGGTCTGCTGGCCGTAGCCCTCGCGTCCTGCGCTCAGTCCGAGCGCAGCGATGCCGGAGGCCAGAGCGGTGCGGCCGGTGGCGGCACCGGAGGAACGCTGGTCTTCGGCGCTCCCGGTGCGCCGGACAACTTCGACCCGGCGTTCGCCCAGGACGGGGAGACGTTCCGGCCGGCCCGGCAGATGTACGACACTCTGATCACCTACAAGCTGGGCACCTCCGAGCTGCAGCCGGCGCTGGCCACCGAGTGGACGCCGAGCGCCGACTTCACCCAGTGGACGTTCAAGCTCCGCGAGGGCGTGACCTTCCACGACGGCACGCCGTTCAACGCCGAAGCGGTCTGCTTCAACTTCGACCGCTGGTACAACCTCAAGGGCGCCGCCGCCCAGACCCAGGCCTACTACTACGGCGCCGTGTTCGAGGGCTTCGCCCAGAACGAGACCGAAGCCGGGGTCGCGCCGGTGTACAAGTCGTGCGCCGCATCGGATCCGACCACCGCGGTGATCTCACTCAACAAGGCCAAGGGTGCCTTCCCGGCCGCGTTCGGCCTGACGTCGCTCTCGATGTCCAGCCCGGCCGCGCTCCAGCAGTTCGAGGCGGACAAGGTCGAGCAGAGCGGCGAGGCGTTCACCTACGGCGCCTACGCCACCGACCACCCGACCGGCACCGGACCGTTCAAGTTCGAGAGCTACGACCGCACCGCCAACGTGATCACCCTGGTCCGCAACGACCAGTACTGGGGTGAGAAGGCGAAGGTCGACCGGCTGATCTTCAAGGTGATCCCGGACGAGAACGCGCGCAAGCAGGAGCTGCAGGCGGGCACGATCGACGGCTACGACTACCCGAACGCCGCCGACTGGGAGTCGCTGCGCACCGAGGGCTACAGCGTGCTGGTCCGCCCGGTCTTCAACATCCTCTACCTGGGGATCAACCAGAAGAACAACCCGGCGCTGAAGGATCTGCGGGTGCGCCAGGCCATCGCCTACGCCACCGACCGCGAGTCGCTGGTGCGCAACCAGCTACCGGAGGGCGCGGTCGTCGCCACCCAGTTCATCCCGGACACCGTCGACGGGTACGCCCCCGACCTGCAGCCGATCCCGTACGACCCGGCGAAGGCCAAACAGCTGCTCGCCGAGGCCGGCCAGTCGAACCTGACGGTCAACTTCTACTACCCGACCGAGGTCACCCGGCCCTACATGCCGAACCCGACCAACATCTTCACCGCGCTGGCGGAGAACCTGCGCCAGGCCGGGATCACGGTGAACCCCGTGCCGCAGCCGTGGAACGGCGGCTACCTGGACTCGGTGCAGGCCACCGGGACCCAGGACCTGCACCTGCTCGGTTGGACCGGCGACTACAACGATGCCGGCAACTTCATCGGCACCTTCTTCGGCACCGGCAAGCCCGAGTTCGGGCTGACCGACCCGGCGCTGTTCGCGGAGGTCGGCGCGGCTGACGCGGTGGTGGATCCGGCCGCGCACGCGGCGGCCTACGAGCAGGTCAACCGGGATCTGATGACCAAGTACCTGCCGGCCGTGCCGATCAGCAGCTCGCCGCCCGCGCTGGTGGTAAGGGACAACATCAGCGGGCTGATCCCGTCGCCGCTGACCGATGAGCGGTTCTTCACCGTGAGCAAGGGCTAGGCCGAACGTCCGAGTAGCATCGCCCGTTCGGCGGCGCAACGCTCGGACCTTCGCACAACCCGTGCACGGAGATTGGCGCTCAGCGGGAGGGGCCGATGCTGAGGTTCGTCGTGCGTCGGCTGTTGCAGGTCATCCCGACCCTGCTGCTGCTGTCGCTACTGGTGTTCGCCTGGCTGCGCAATCTGCCGGGCGGCCCTGCTTCGGCCTTCCTCGGCGACCGGGCCACCCCGGAGCGGATCGCCGAGTACAACCGCCTCATCGGTCTGGACCAGCCGATCTTCGTGCAGTACGGGAAGTTCCTCGGTCGGATCGCCACCGGCGACTTCGGTACCTCCACGAAGACGAGCCAGCCGGTGCTCGCCGAGATCGGTCGTGCGATGCCGGCCACCATCGAGCTGTCGGTGGCCGCGCTGGCCATCGCGGTGCTGCTGGGCATCCCGCTCGGCTACCTGGCGGCGCAGCAGCGCGGCCGGCCGCTGGACGTGGCCACGATCATCGCCACCCTGGTCGGGGTCGCCGTGCCGGTGTTCTTCCTGGGCTACCTGCTCAAGGCGGTCTTCGCGGTGGGGCTCGGCTGGTTCCCGCCGTCGGGCCGGCAGGCGGTGGGGCTCGACGCCACCAACATCACCGGGTTCGCGGTGCTCGACGGCATCCTCACCCGCGAGTGGGACGCCAGCCTCGACGCGCTCAGCCATCTCGTGCTGCCCGCGGTCGCGCTGGCCACGATCCCGCTCGCGGTGATCGTCCGCATCACCCGGGCGTCGGTGCTGGACGTGCTGGGCTCGGACTTCGTGCGTACCGCCAACTCCAAGGGGCTCACGCCCGGCGTGATCCGCCGCCGGCACGTGCTGCGCAACGCACTGCTGCCGGTGTCGACGACCATCGGCCTGCAGGTGGGGCTGCTGCTGGCCGGCGCCGTGCTCACCGAGAAGGTGTTCAACTGGGGCGGCATCGGCACCCTGCTCGCCGACGCCATCACCGAGAAGGACTATCCGCGGCTGCAGGCGCTGCTGCTGCTAGGGGCGTTGGTGTACGTGCTGGTCAACCTGCTCGTCGACCTGTCGTACGCCGTGATCGACCCACGGGTGCGGCTGTCGTGACCACCTGGGCGGAGCGCCGCAAGGGCCGCATCGACGACCTGGCCGGGGGACGCAGCCTGACCGCGGAGGCGTTCCGCCGGTTGCGCCGGGACCCGATCGCGATCACCGGCGCAATAATCATCGGCGCCTTCGTGGTCATCGCGCTGCTGTCCCCGGTGCTCGCCCCGCACACGGCGACCGAGCCGTTCCCGCAGCTGCAGGAGGATCTGCGCCCCGGGTACATCCCCGGCCCGCAGGACGGGTTCCCGCTCGGCAGCGACCAGCTGGGCCGGGACTTCTTCTCCCGGATGATCCTGGCCTCGCAGCAGACGCTGCTGGTCGGCGTGTTCGCCACGCTCATCGGGCTGGCCGTCGGGCTGGTCATCGGCACCCTGGCCGGGGCCTTCGGCGGCTGGGTCGACACCGTGCTGATGCGCTGCACCGACGCGCTGCTGGCCATCCCGAGCCTGCTGCTGGCCATCTCGGTGGCCGCGCTGGCCGCCAGCGCATCGCAGACCACGGTGATCATCGCGGTGGCCGTGGTCAGCGTGCCGATCTTCGCTCGGCTGCTGCGCGGCTCCATGCTGGCCCAGCGCAACGCCGACCACGTCGTCGCGGTCACCGCGCTCGGGGTGAAGCGCCCGGCGGTGGTGCTGCGGCACATACTGCCCAACGCACTCGGGCCGGTGATCGTGCAGGCCACGCTGACCCTGGCCACGTCCATCCTGGACGCGGCCGCGCTCTCGTTCCTCGGCCTCGGCGACGCCGACCCGGGCCGCGCCGAGTGGGGGCTGATGCTGTCGCAGGCCCAGACCTACCTCGACGTGCGCCCGGCGCTCGCGTTCTACCCGGCGGGGGCGATCATCCTGGTCGCGCTGGGGTTCACGTTGCTCGGCGAGTCGCTGCGCGAGGCGCTGGACCCGAAGGGGCGCCGCTGATGACCAGGCCGATCAAGGGGCTGAGCGCCCTCGGCCCGCCGCTGCTGCAGGTTCGCGATCTGCGGGTGGCGTTCCGGCGGCGCGGCGAGCCGGAGACGCTCGCCGTGGACGGCGTCAGCTTCGACGTGCTCCCCGGGCAGGTCGTCGGGCTGGTCGGGGAGTCCGGCTGCGGCAAGTCGGTCACCTCGCTGGCCATCATGCGGCTGCTGCCGGCGCGCGGGGTGGCGATCTCGGGCAGCGTGCAGATGGACGGCGAGGACCTGCTGACGCTGTCGGACGCGCAGATGCGCGACCGGCGCGGCCGGGACCTGTCGATGGTGTTCCAGGATCCGCTGTCGTCGTTGAACCCGGTGATCCCGATCGGGCTGCAGGTGACCGAGGTGTTGCGCCGGCACCGCGGGATGGACGCCGACAAGGCCCGCACGGCGGCGGCCGAGCTGCTGGAGCGGGTCGGCATCCCGGACCCGCGGCGGCGGCTCGGTTCCTACCCGCACGAGTTCTCCGGCGGCATGCGGCAGCGGGCGTTGATCGCCATCGCGTTGGCCTGCCAGCCCCGGCTGCTGATCGCCGACGAGCCGACGACCGCACTGGACGTCACCATCCAGGCCCAGATCCTGGAGCTGCTGCGCGAGCTGGTCACCGAGACCGGCGCCGCCCTGATCATGATCACGCACGACCTCGGCGTGGTCGCCGGGCTCTGCGACCTGGTCAACGTGCTCTACGGCGGGCGGATCGTGGAGCGCGCCGAGCGCAACCGGCTGTTCGGCACCCCGCGCCATCCGTACACCCACGGGCTGCTGCGCTCCATCCCGCGGCTGGACGCGCCGGCCGGGGAGCCCCTGGACGCGATCCCCGGCTCGGTGGTGGACAACCTGCCGTGGGCGCAGGCCTGCGCGTTCGCCCCGCGCTGTGCGCGGGAGATCGAACGGTGCACCGAGGTCACCCCCGGGGTGGAGAACGTCGGCGGGCGGCTGCTGCGCTGCCACAACCCGGTCCCGGCGAGCGTGGAGTAGCGATGACCGAGCCGCCCCTGCTCGACGTCCGCGACGTCGCCGTGCACTTCCCGATCAAGCGCGGGGTGCTGCTGGACCGGACGATCGGCCACGTCTACGCCGTGGACGGGGTGTCGCTGACCATCGACCGCGGACAGACCTACGGGCTGGTCGGCGAGTCCGGCTGCGGCAAGTCCACACTGGGCCGGACCATCCTGCGGCTGGAACAGCCCACGTCCGGGCAGGTGCTGTTCGACGGCCAGGACATCGCCGGGCTGGAGGGCGAGAAGCTGCGCCGGATGCGCCGCCGCTTCCAGATGGTGTTCCAGGACCCGATGTCCAGCCTGGACCCGCGGCAGTCGGTGGAGTCGCTGCTGCTGGAGGGGATCAAGGCGCACGGGCTGTCGAAGGGGGCCAGGGCCGACAGCGACCGGCTGCGCGGGCTCGTCGACTCGGTCGGGTTGCCGGCGGCCGCGCTGCGCCGCTACCCGCACGAGTTCTCCGGTGGCCAGCGGCAGCGGATCGGGGTGGCCCGCGCGCTGTGTGTGGAGCCGGACCTGATCGTGGCCGACGAGCCGGTGTCCGCGCTGGACGTCTCGGTGCAGGCCCAGGTGCTGAACCTGCTCGGCCGGCTGCAGCAGGAGCTGGGGCTGACCTACCTGGTGATCGCCCACGACCTGGCGGTGGTGCGGCACGTGAGCGACCGGGTCGGGGTGATGTACCTGGGTGGGCTGGTCGAGGAGGCACCGTCGCAGGTGCTCTACGACGACCCGCAGCACCCGTACACGAAGGCGCTGCTCTCGGCGGTGCCGGTGCCGGACCCGGAGATCGAGGACCGCCGGGAGCGGATCCTGCTCACCGGGGACCTGCCGTCCCCGGCTGCGCCGCCCGACGGCTGCCGGTTCCACACCCGCTGCCCGTGGCGGCAGCCGGAGCGCTGCCACGACGAGCGCCCGCAGCTGCGGGTGATCGCCGGTGCGGATCCGGGGCACCGGGTGGCCTGTCACTACGCCGAGGACATCCGCTCCGGCGCGTTGGCGCCGCACCAGGTGGAGCCGCTGGACATGGCCGAAGACGTGCTGGCCCCGGGCGCGGTGCCGGACTCCCCGGGCTCGGTGACCGAGATCCTCGGCCGCTGACGCGGCTCGTGAGTGTTCAGCCGTGTTAGAACACGGCTGAACACTCACAGGCGCGTCAGCGCAGGGCGCGGTTCACGGCGGAGACGACGGCGCGCAGGCTGGCGTTGACGATCGACGAGTCGACGCCGACCCCCCAGAGCACGGTGTCCTCCACCGCGCACTCGACGTAGGCCGCGGCCCGGGCGTCATCGCCGGAGGAGAGCGCGTGCTCGTGGTAGTCCAGCACCCGCACGTCGAAGCCGATCCCGGCGAGCGCGTCGACGAACGCGGCGATGGGGCCGTTGCCGTTGCCGGTGATCTCGTGCTGGTCGTTCTCCACCCGCACGGTGGCCACGATCTCGTCGGTGCCCTCGCCGTCGCTGGTCAACCGGTGTCGGATCAGCTTGAGCGGGGTGGCGCGGTCGAGGTACTCGGTCTCGAAGATGTCGCGCATCTCCTTGGGGGAGACCTCGCCACCCTCGGTGTCGGTGTGCTCCTGGATGACCCGGCTGAACTCCATCTGCAGCCGCCGGGGCAGGTCCATCTGGTGCTCGGCCTTCATGATGTAGGCCACGCCGCCCTTGCCGGACTGCGAGTTCACCCGGATCACGGCCTCGTAGGTGCGCCCGATGTCCTTCGGGTCCACCGGCAGGTAGGGCACCTCCCACGGCAACTGGTCGACCTCGACCCCGGCCGCGGCCGCATCGACCCGCATCGACGCGAATCCCTTGTTGATCGCGTCCTGGTGGCTGCCGGAGAAGGCGGTGTAGACGAGGTCGCCACCCCACGGGTGGCGCTCGGCCACCGGCAGCTGGTTGCAGTACTCAACGGTGCGCCGGATCTCGTCGATGTCCGAGAAGTCGATCTGCGGGTCGATGCCCTGGGTGAACAGGTTCATGCCCAGGGTGACCAGGTCGACGTTGCCGGTGCGCTCGCCGTTGCCGAACAGGCAGCCCTCGATCCGGTCCGCGCCGGCCTGGTAGCCCAGCTCGGCCGCGGCCACCGCGGTGCCGCGGTCGTTGTGCGGGTGCAGGCTCAGCACCACCGCGTCGCGGCGGGCCAGGTGCCGGTGCATCCACTCGATGGAGTCGGCGTAGACGTTGGGAGTGGCCATCTCGACGGTGGCCGGCAGGTTGACCACCATCGGCGCGTCCGGCGTCGGCTGCCAGATCGCGGTCACCGCGTTGCAGACGTCGACGGCGTACTCCAGCTCGGTGCCGGTGTAGGACTCGGGCGAGTACTCGAAGCGCCAGTCGGTGCGCGGGTACTTCTCGCTGAACCGCAGCACCTCCTCGGCCCCGTCGGTGGCGATCCGGGCGATCCCCGGGCGGTCGGAGCGGAACACCACCCGGCGCTGCAGGATCGAGGTCGAGTTGTACAGGTGCACGATCGCCCGGGCCGCGCCCTCACAGGCCGCATAGGTGCGTTCGATGAGCTCCGGGCGGGCCTGGGTCAGCACCTGGATGGTGACGTCATCGGGGATCAGGTCGGCCTCGATGATCTCTCGGACGAAGTCGAAGTCGGTCTGGCTGGCGGCCGGAAAACCGACCTCGATCTCCTTGTAGCCCATGCGGACCAGCAGGTCGAACATCCGGCGCTTGCGGGCCGGGGACATCGGGTCGATCAGGGCCTGGTTGCCGTCCCGCAGGTCGACCGCGCACCACTGCGGGGCGGAGGTGATCCGTTGGTTCGGCCAGGTGCGGTCGGGCAGCGTCACCGGCTCCACCAGCTCGTGGAAGGGGCGGTAGCGCGCGTACGGCATCTCGGAGCCGCGCTGGCGGTTCCAGGCAGGTTGGCCGTCGGGGGCGGGTCGGGACGGGGTGTTCAGCCGGCTGGTCGCGGCGAACGAGTAGGCGTCGGGCGAGGTGGTCATCTCGGGGTGCTCCTGGGTGCGAGAGGTGTCACGACCGGCGCACGCCGACATCCCGCGACGAGGGGCCGGTCGGTTCAGACCCCGCCGCGGCGGCGAAGGAGCAGGCGCACCACGTCCACGAGGGTAACCCCATTACCGATCTCCGCACTACCGGGTTCCGGCGAGTCGACGCGGTACCACGTCCGGTGCTGATCGCCCGCCGATCGGGTGATTCCCCACTGAACGGGGCAGCTGCTCGGCGTGCCTGCCGGATCGACCGGGCCGCATCGAGAACTCTCGCTGGGTGCGGAACTCGACCCGTGGCGGTGCGTACACGCTCGCGCGCGTGCTGAACACGATCGGGCTGGCCATCGTGGGTGTGATCGTTGCGTACATCCTGCTGACGTTGCTCGAGGCGAACCCGGACAACACGGTGGCGATCCTGGTCCGGCAGCTGGCCGAGTACTTCAACCTCGGGTTGGCCAACCTGTTCCTCCTCGACGATCCCCGGTGGATGATCGGGCTGAACTACGGGGTCGCGGCGCTGATCTGGCTGGCGATCACGACCGTGGTGGTGCGCCTGGTGCGGCGCGTCTGAGGGGACGGTTCGCTCCAGTTCCGGTCGTGAGTGCCAAGCCGTGTTCTAACGCGGCTAGGCACTCACAGGCGCCGCCAGGCGCACGATCGCGTACCCGAACGGCTCGGCGACCACGGAGCCGTCGGTCACCGCGACACCGTCGCCGACGAGCAGCTCCCCGGCCCCGGTGAGGGTCGGGATCGGCGCTCGCACCGGGCGGCCGCTGGGGTTGAGCACCACCAGGTGGGTGCCGCCGCGCAGGTAGACGAACGGGTAGCCGGCGTGCAGCACGTCCAGCTCGCCGGCCAGGCCGAGCGCCGGGGTCGAGCGGCGCAGCGCGATCAGCCGGCGCACCAGGTGCAGCACCGAGCCCTCGTCGGCGAGCTGCGCGGCCACCGTCGGCCGGTCCGGTGCCGGGTCGACGGGCAGGTAGAGCCGCTCGGGCGGCGCGGTGGAGAACCCGGCGTTGGGGCCGTCGTCCCACTGCATCGGGGTGCGCGCACCGGCCCGGTTGTAGGTCGGGTACACCACGCTGCCCTCGACGTTCGGCAGTCCTGGCAGGTAGCGCATGCCGATCTCGTCGCCGTAGTAGATCGACGGGACCGTCGTCCAGGTGAGCAGGAAGGTGAAGGCCGCACCGAGTTGCTCGGCGGTGCGGGTGCCGCAGGCCAGCCGGGAGAAGTCGTGGTCGGCCGAGGCCAGCAGCACCGGCCGGTCCGGCCCGAACTGCGCGGCCTGCTCCTTGGTCTGGGCGAGCAGCGTGTCCGTGCTGCCGGCCCCCTCGGCGTCGAAGTAGCACGGCGCCGGCTCGATCCAGGGCAGCGTACCGGCCCCGCCGTTGTTGAACAGCGAGCTGTGCGGCTGGTGGATGACCAGGAAGAAGTCGGCGTGGAAGGCCGGCGGGCCGCCGGTCACCGGCTCGAGGCCCTCCGGAATGATCACCGCGTCCGGGTAGGTCGCGTCCAGCCAGACCCGGATCTCCCGCCACAGTGCGAACGTCGCCACGTAGCCCGGGTCGTCCTTGACCAGCGAGTTCGCCATGTCCACCCGGAACCCGGCCACGCCGCGGTCCAGCCAGAACGCCATGATCTCGCGCAGCGCGGCGCGGTTGGCCCGCGGTCCGGGGGCGTCGACCGGCTGCCGCCACGGCTGCGCCGGGTCGAGCCGGGCGTAGCCGAAGTTCAGCGCCGGCTGGGAGTCGTAGAAGTTCTTGCGGTAGTAGCCCGGCCGCGACCCGGGCGAGGCGACGAACTGCTCGTCGGCCGGCACGTCGGCCCAGATGTAGCGGTGGTCGGACGGGTCGGCGGCGCTGGCCAGGAACCACGGATGCTGGTCCGAGGTGTGCCCGGCCACCAGGTCGAGCAGCACCCGGATGCCCCGCTCGGCCGCCGCCGCGACGAACCGGACGAGGTCGTCGTTGCTGCCGTAGCGCGGCGCCACCTGCAGGTAGTCCGATACGTCGTAGCCGGCGTCGGTGAACGGCGAGGCGAAGCACGGGTTGAACCAGATCGTGTTCACCCCGAGCCACTGCAGGTGGTCGAGGTGGGCCAGCACGCCGGGAAAGTCGCCGACGCCGTCGCCGTCCGAGTCGGCGAAGGACTGCGGGTAGATCTCGTAGAAGACGGCCTGGGTCAGCCAGTGCGCCGGTGCGGGGGGAACGGTCACGTCCCCATCATCGCGGCGCCGCGAACCCGGTGCCGTGCGGCGCCGTGGTGAGCCGCCCCCTCGGCCCGGCGGCGGGGGCGTCATCTCGGTCGGTCCGGTCGGTGTCCGCCGGTAGGGTTGGACACCGGACGGCGCCGAGCACGGGCGCCGGTGAACAGGAGGTTCGGCGTGGCCCTCGTCGTGCAGAAGTACGGCGGATCGTCCGTCCAGGACGCGGACCGCATCAAGAAGGTCGCGGAGCGGATCGTCCGGACGCACAAGGAGGGCAACGACGTCGTCGTGGTCGTCTCGGCCATGGGCGACACCACCGACGACCTGCTGGACCTGGCCGAGCAGGTCTGCGCCAACGACTTCGGCCAGGCGCCGCCGCCGCGTGAGATGGACATGCTGCTCACCGCGGGCGAGCGGATCTCCAACGCGCTGGTCGCGATGGCCATCCACGCCCTCGGCGCCCAGGCCCGCTCGTTCACCGGCTCGCAGGCCGGCATGATCACCACGAACAAGCACGGCGACGCCCGGATCGTGCAGGTCAACCCCTACCGGCTGCGGGAAGCGCTGGGCGAGGGCTCGATCGTGCTGGTCGCCGGCTTCCAGGGGGTCAGCCAGGACTCCAAGGACGTCACCACGCTCGGCCGCGGCGGCTCGGACACCACGGCCGTGGCGCTGGCCGCCGCGTTGGACGCCGACGTCTGCGAGATCTACACCGACGTCGACGGTATTTTCACCGCCGATCCGCGCATCGTTCCCGATGCGCAGCGGCTGGACGCCATCACCTACGAGGAGATGCTCGAGATGGCGGCGTGCGGGGCGAAGGTGCTGCACCTGCGGGCGGTGGAGTACGCGCGCCGCTACAACGTGCCGCTGCGGGTGCGCAGCTCGTACAACGAGAAGCCGGGCTCGCTGGTGTCCGGCTCGATCGAGGAGATTCCCGTGGAACAGGCGATCATCACCGGGGTCGCGCACGACCGGTCCGAGGCCAAGATCACGGTCATCGGGGTGCCCGACACCCCCGGTATGGCCGCGCGGATCTTCCGGACGGTGGCCGAGTCCGACATCAACATCGACATGGTGCTGCAGAACATCAGCCACGACGGGGCCGACCACACCGACATCACGTTCACCCTGTCCCGCGCCGACGGCCCGCGCGCGCTCCGCGTCCTCACCGCGGCCCAGCGCGATATCGGCTTCGACCGGCTGTTGCACGACGACCGGATCGGCAAGGTCTCGCTGGTCGGAGCCGGGATGCGCAACCACCCCGGGGTGACGGCCACCTTCTGCGAGGCGCTGTCCGCGGCCGGGATCAACATCGAGACCATGAACACGTCGGAGATCCGGATCTCGGTGATCTGCCGGGAGGAGCAGCTCGACCTCGCGGTGGCCGCGCTGCACGGCGCGTTCGAGCTGGGTGGCGACGAGGTCGCCGTGGTGCACGCGGGAACCGGAAGGTGATGGGCATGGGCGGGAACGGGCCGGTCGTCGCGATCGTCGGCGCCACCGGGGCGGTCGGCAGCACGATGATCGAGATCATCGACGCGCGGGAGAGCGTGCCCTGGTCGGAGATCCGGCTGGTGGCCTCGGCCCGCTCGGCCGGGAAGGTGCTGCGGGTGCGCGGCCAGGACGTGACCGTGCGGGCGCTGGCTCCCGACGTGTTCGACGGCGTGGACGTCGCGCTGTTCGACGTGCCCGACGAGGTCAGCGCCGAGTGGGCGCCGATCGCGGCGGCGCGCGGCGCGGTGGCGGTGGACAACTCCGGCGCGTTCCGGATGGACCCGGACGTGCCGCTGGTGGTGCCCGAGGTCAACGCGGAGCGGGCGCGGAGCCGGCCCAAGGGCATCATCGCCAACCCCAACTGCACGACGCTGTCGATGATGGCGGTGATGGGCGCGCTGCACCGGGAGTTCGGCCTGGTGGCGCTGGTCGTCGCCTCCTACCAGGCCGCGTCGGGGGCCGGGCAGCCCGGGATCGACCGGCTGGTTGCGGAGATCGCCGCCGTCAGCGGGCAGGACGTGGGCCGCCGCGGCGGCGACGTCGCGCAGGCGCTGGCCGCGGCCGGGCTCGACCAGGCCGACTCCCCGTTCCCGGCGCCACTGGCGCTGAACGTGGTGCCCTGGGCCGGCTCGGTGAAGGACGACGGCTGGAGCTCCGAGGAGCTCAAGGTGCGCAACGAGTCCCGCAAGATCCTCGGCATCCCGGATCTGCGGGTGTCGGCCACCTGCGTGCGGGTACCGGTGATCACCACTCACTCGCTGGCCGTGCACGCCACGTTCGACCGCGAGATCACCGTGGAGGCCGCCCGCAAGGTGCTCGCCGCGCAGCCGTCGGTCGTGCTGAGCGACGACCCGGCCGCCGGCCGGTGGCCCACCCCCGCCGAGACCGTCGGAAGCGACCCGACGTGGGTGGGGCGGCTGCGGCAGGCGCTGGACTTCCCGAACACGCTGGAGCTGTTCGTCTGCGGCGACAACCTGCGCAAGGGGGCGGCGCTGAACACCTACGAGATCGCCGAGACGGTCGCCGCGACGCTCTGATCGGGCCGTTCAGGAGGGGAGGAGGAGCCGGGCCAGCACCGCCCGGTGGTCGCTGCCGGGCACGTCGTGCACGGAGAAGGCCGCGGTGGCGATCCCGCCGCCCCCGAACACGTGGTCGATCTGCGGGCCGACCAGGCGGGCTCGCGGGGACGGTCCCCAGGTCGGCACCAGGCCCTGGCCGCGCTCGGCCGCGGCGTCCTGGCAGCCGGCCGTGCCGGTTCGGAGGGCGGAGTGGTCGAGGGTGGCGTTCATGTCGCCGGCCACCACCGTCGGCCCCGGCCCGGAGCACCAGCGCTGCAGCAGCGCCTGGTCGGCCTGCCAGTTCTCGATCTGGCCGGGCACCGGCGCCGCTGCGTGGAACGCGACCACCCGCAGTGCCCCGAGACGCCCGCCGGACAGCTCCAGGTAGGGATAGATCGAGGTCTCGGCGCCCACCCGGACCTGGACGTCGCCCAGCTCCCCGGCCACGGCCACGCTGACGTTCTCCACGTCCGCGCCGGAGTCGGCGGAGGACTGCAGTCGGTAGCGCAGGGGTTCCAGCAGCGGCCGCAGCCTGGACGTGAAGTGGGCCCCGGCTTCGGGCAGCGACACCACGTCCGGCCGTTCGGTGCGGATCAGCTCGGCGAGCACGCCGACGTCGGCCCGGCCTTCGAAGGTGTTGAAGGCGAGCACCGTGAACGGCGTCCCGGCGGTGGGCTGCGAGTCCGGGATCATCCGCGGCAGCAGCTGGCCGGTGGCCAGCACGATCACCGCCAGCAGACCGGCCAGGACCGGCCATCCGGGGCGCCGCCCGCGCACCACCACGGCCGCCAACGCCAACACCAGCATGGCCAGCCCGACCAGCTGCGGCCGGAACGACACCAGCTGGACGAACATCGGGCGGCGGTCCAGGCCGAGCAGATCCGGCAGCAGCCCGATCGCCGCGAGCACGGTGACGGGGACGGCGATCGCCACCCCGATCCAGCGGGTGCTCGAGGCGGTGCGTCCGAATGGAGCCATTACCGGCCAGTCTGCCCGGTGTCGAACCGTGGGCAAGGTCCGCCACCCGTCAGCAGAGTGACCCGCTCCGAAGGGCGTGGGCGCGGTCCGGCTGACCGAACCCGCTGCCGGTCCGGGACAGTGCCGGCACCCGACCCGTTCTGTGATCTCCGCCCGGTGCGGCGCGACTGCTACGGTGCCCTGAAGTGCGCGTACGCACGTCGGTGGCTGCGGTCGTCGCCGACCGGACCGCGGGAGGTGAGGGAAGTGCCGAGCGGCCAGATGTCTTCCGGAGCCCGACGTTCCCGGCACGCCAGCATCGTCGACGTGGCCGCGCTCGCCGGGGTGTCGGCCGCGACGGTGTCGCGGTCGCTGCGTGGCCACAGCAACGTCTCCGCGGCCACCCGCCAGCGTGTCATCGAGGCGGCCCGGGAGCTGTCGTACGTCATCTCGCCGCAGGCCTCGGGGCTGGCCTCGGGCAAGACCGGGACGATCGGGGTGGTGGTCCCGTTCGTGACCCGCTGGTTCTTCGCCAACGCGGTGGCCGGAGCGTCGGACGTGCTCCGGGACGCCGGCTACGACCTGCTGCTGCACCACCTGGGCAGCGCCAGCGCGCGGGACCGGTTCTTCGAGCGGATGCCGCTGGCCCGCCGGGTGGACGCCGTGCTCACGGTGTCGCTGCCGCTCTCGGAGGAACACACGCTGGCGCTGCGGGCCCTGGAGATGCCGCTGGTCACCGTGGGCGCGGCGATGCCCGGGCTGAGCAGCGTGCGGGTGGACGACGTCGCCGCGGCCAGCAGCGCGGTGTACCACCTGCTGCACCAGGGGCACGAGAAGATCGTCATGATCGCCGGGTTCGACGACGACAGCGACTTCGGCTTCGCCTCCTCCCGGGACCGGCAGCGGGGCTTCCAGCAGGCGATGGAGTCGGGCGGGCTCCCGGTGGGCGCGCAGGACATCGTGGTGGCCGGGGCCTACGGCATCGAGGGTGGCGCGCAGGCCATGACCGACTTGCTGGCCGGGCCCCGGCTGCCCACGGCCATCGTCGCGGAGTACGACGAGCTGGCGATCGGTGCGCTCCGGACGCTGCGCCGGGCCGGCATCGGCGTGCCCGAGCGGATCTCGGTGGTCGGTATCGACGATCACGAGATGTCCTCGGTGGTCGAGCTGACGACCGTGGCCCAGCCGGTGCGCGAGGAGGGCGCCACCGCTGCGCAGCTGCTGCTGGACACGGTGCACGGGCGGCTGCCCACCCCGGTGGACGAGGTGCTGCCGACCCGGCTCGTGGTGCGGGGCAGCACCGGGTCGCCGGTGGCCCAACGTCCCGCGGGCTGACCCGACCCCGCGCCGGCCGGATCTGCGCCGGCCCGCCGGCTCGGATCGCGTCAACGCGGCCAGGCGGCCTCGGCACCGGCCAGCGCGTCGGCCGCCGGGGTGCCGCTGACCCAGGCGAGCAGGGCCTGCGGCAGCGCACCCGAGCCGACCGCGGCCGGCATCCGGTCGGACCCGTCGTAGCGCAGCGCGGTCCGCGGGTCCTGCAGCACTCCGAGCGCCAGCCGCTCGATCGGGCCGCGCGCCGCGGACGGGTCGAGCCCGGTGTTCGCGCTGGTCCAGCCCCGCCCGGGCTGCTGGGCCACCGCCGCAGCCCAGTCCGGAGTGGACAGATAGGCCTGTACCGCGACCACCTCGCGCCGGTCCGAGAAGGCGACCACGAACCCGCCGCCGACCAGCGCCGTCGGTGGCGTGTCCGGGCCGGCCGGTGGCAGCCGGAAGGCGAACACGTCGCCGTCCTCGGCGATCACGGTGCCGGTCGGCCAGGCCGCCGCGTAGCGGTCGGACTGGCGGTGCAGGAAACAGCCGCCGGTGCGGATCGGCAGCCCGCCCGCACGTCCCGGGGTGCCGGCGACGCCGGTCGGGTCGCCCGTCCCGCCGTCGGCCGACACGCGGAGGCGCACGATGCCCGCCAGGTCGTCCAGCGCGGCCACGATCTGCGGTGCGTCGACCGGGATCTCGTGGCGGACCCAGGCGTCGAAGACCTCGGGCCCGGCGGTCCGCAGCACGGTGTCCTCCACGGTGTCCACCAGCGTCGCACCGTCCGCGGCGGCGGCGCACCACGGGGTGCCACCATCGGCCGCGATCCGCTCCGACAGTGCCACCAGCTCGTCCGAAGTGGACGGAATCCGGTAGCCCCTGGCCGCGAACTCCCGCGGTGAGTACCAGACCAGCGATTTCACCTGCGCGTCGAGCGGTGCGGCGTACAGCGTGCCGTCGACGCTGCCGGCGACCCGGTAGGTCTCGGCGTAGAACTCGGCGGTGTTCGCCGCGACCTGTGGCGGCGCCGGCTTGACCGCGGTCGTGCTGCGGACCAGCTCTTCCAGCTCCGCGGCGCCGGGCACGTAGCCCAGGTCCGGTGGCTGCCCGGCGGCGACCAGCCGGCCGACCGAGTCGACGCGGCGCACCTCGATCCGGGCGCCGGTGCAGGCGGCGAACCTGGGATCGGCGCCGATCGGCGCGCCGATGTCGGTCCCGGAGTCAGCTCCGGCGTCGGTGCCGCTTGTCGGCGGGAGCACGGTGGCGATCGTGACCGTGGTTCCGGCCAGATCTCCGTAACGCTGGAAGGCCGCGCAGGCCGGGTCCGGCTCCGGGGTGGAGGTCGGGGCCGGTACCGGGGTCGCGGCGCAACCCCCGACGGCGATCGCGAGCGCCGTCGCGGCGCCCAGCACCGGGCGGGTCCGGGACCGTCGGCGGGGCAGGCCCATCACATCCCTGCTTCCCGGTCGTGTCGGCGTCGTTTCCGTGCGTCGGATTGTGTCTGTTGGCACCGCGCTCGGCATGACAGGCTGTGCCCGCCCCTACTACTCGGATCGTCCGGCACGTTCCTGCCGGTGGGAAGGAGCACAGCATGGCCGCTGTGACCTATGACAACGCCAGTCGCATCTATCCCGGCTCGACGAAGCCCGCGGTCGACGCCCTCAATCTCGAGATCAAGGACGGGGAGTTCCTCGTCCTGGTCGGCCCGTCGGGTTGCGGGAAGTCCACCTCGCTGCGCATGCTGGCCGGCTTGGAGGAGATCAACAAGGGCGCGATCCTGATCGGCGGGCGCGACGTCACGAACGTGTCGCCCAAGGACCGCGACATCGCGATGGTGTTCCAGAACTACGCGCTGTACCCGCACATGAGCGTCGGGGACAACATGGGCTTCGCGCTCAAGATCGCCGGCCAGCCCAAGGAGAAGATCGCGGAGCGGGTGCGCGAGGCGGCCAAGATTCTCGACCTGGAGGAGTTCCTGGACCGCAAGCCGAAGGCCCTCTCCGGTGGCCAGCGTCAGCGGGTGGCGATGGGTCGGGCCATCGTGCGCCAGCCCCAGGTGTTCTGCATGGACGAGCCACTATCCAACCTGGACGCGAAGCTGCGGGTGCAGACGCGCACCCAGATCGCCTCGCTGCAGCGCCGGCTGGGCACCACCACCGTCTACGTCACGCACGACCAGGTCGAGGCCATGACCATGGGCGACCGGGTGGCGGTGCTGAAGGACGGGATCCTGCAGCAGGTCGACTCGCCGCGGCAGATGTACGACAAGCCGAACAACGTGTTCGTGGCCGGCTTCATCGGCTCCCCGGCGATGAACCTGCTGCAGACCACAGTGGACGGTGACACCCTGCACTTCGGTGGCTCCGACCTGCGGGTGCCGCGGTCGGCGGCGGACGCCGTCGGCGCCAGCCGGGGCGTGACGGTCGGGGTCCGGCCGGAGGACGTCGACGTGGTCGGCGAGGGCGCCGGGATGCCCACCGAGGTCGAGGTGGTCGAGGAGCTGGGTGCCGACGCCTACGTCTACGGCAGCACCGAGTTCGGCGGCGAGCGCAAGTCGATCATCCTGCGGGTCGACGGGCGGCGGCCTCCGCAGAAGGGCGACTTGCTGCACATCGCGCCGCGCGCCGGGCACGTGCACCTGTTCAGCGATGAGACCGGCGAGCGCATCGACGAGATCTGACGGGGCGACCCGCACGAAACGGCACCCTCCCCCTGGCGGGGGAGGGTGCCGTTCGTCGGTGTGCCCGAGCCGGGTCAGCCGACCGGAGTGGGCAGGGGCGCCGACAGCCGGACCTCGCCGCGCACCAGCTCGGCCGACGGCTGCAACCCGGCTCGGCGCAGCAGCCGCGCGAGGCCGTGATCACCGGAGCGCGCGGTGCCGACGAGCTGCAGCGCACCCTGCCCGGTTGCCGTGTCGGCGATCCGCCGCAGCAGCGCCGTGCCCAGGCCGCGCCCCTGCCACGCGTCGTCGACCAGCACCGCGAACCGGGCCGCGTCCGCCCGCTCCGGGTGCAGGTTGGCGATGCCGACCGCGCTGCCCCCGTCGACGGTGACCGCCAGCTCGGCCACGCCGAGTCGTAACTCGCCGCCGAGCAGCTCCCGCAGCTCGACCGGGGACAGCCGCGGGGTCGGGCTGAGGAACCGGCTCCGGCGCGACTCCGGCGAGCAGCGCGCGTGCAGCGCGGCCACCAGCGGCGCGTCCGAGGGCTCCGCCCGGCGGATCTGCACCTCGGAGCCGTCCCGCAGCAGCACGATCCGCTCGGCGCCGACGGGCCGCGACGGGTTGCGCATCTCCAGCTGGGCGGCCAGCTCCAGCAGCGCGGCCGCCCGCGAGATCTCGGTGGCGGTGAACGGCCAGGCCCGGACCAGCCGCAGCAGCTGGGCGCCGATGCGCAGCGTGCAGGTGTCCTCGGCGGGAGTGGCCTGGCCACTCGGGTCGGCGAGGCGGGCGCGCAGCAGGGTGGCCACGGCGCGGGGCGCGCTGCCCGGGTCGGCGGCCACCAGCCTGGCCAGCGCGAGCGCGGTGGTGGCGGTGTCGGCGAGCTCGGTGGCATCGGCCGGCACCATCAGCGTGCACGAGACGCCGGCGCCCCGCACCGCGTCCAGCAGGGCCGCCGGGTCGGCCGACTCCGGCATCCTGACCAGCAGTTCGTCGGTGACCGAGCCGTCGTCGGTCGGTTCCCCGACGACATGCAGCGAGAGGATGTTGCACCCGACCGCGCCGACCGCTGTCGCCAGCTCGCCGAGTCGCCCGGGCCGATCCTCCAGCTCGACGTGAACGCGCCAGAGCGCCACAGTGCCACCTCCTCGAGGCCACTTCGTCGTGACCACGTCCAGGCTGGCGCGGTCATGTTTCGAGGGTGCTAACGAGGCGTGACAGCGGCGGGTTACGACAGATACGTTGGCAGAGCAATTTTCCACAGGGAAGGGATCACGATGGCGGGTGCGGTCTACACGGCAGAGGCGAGCTCGTCCGGTGGCGGCCGGAACGGTCGGGTGCGCAGCTCTGACGGGATCATCGACCAGGACCTGAAGCAGCCGCAGGCGATGGGTGGCCCGGGTGGCGCCACGAACCCCGAGCAGCTGTTCGCTGCGGCCTACGCCGCGTGCTTCCACGGCGCGCTGCGGATGACGGCCAAGAAGCGCGGAGTGTCCATCCCGGACGACGCCACTGTGGACGCTGCTGTCGGCATCGGACCGGACGACACCAGCTTCGGGATCAACGCGGTGATCACCGCGCGGCTGCCGGGGCTGGAGCAGGCCCAGGCCGAGGAGCTGGTCGAGGCCGCGCACCAGGTGTGCCCGTACTCGAAGGCCACCCGCGGCAACATCGACGTCGAGCTGAAGGCGCTCACCTCCTAGGACTCCCAGCCGAGGGTGCGGCGGGCGAAGTCGATCTCGGTGGCCACCTGGTCGAGCGTCTCGGAGACGACCAGCGAGCCGTGGCCGGCGTCGAAGCGGGTCACCTCGTAGCGGGCGTCCGGGCGGGCGGCCAGCGCCTCCAGGTAGTTGTCGACCTGGCGGATCGGGCAGCGCGGGTCGTTCTCGCCCGCCAGCACCAGCACCGGTGCCCGGACCCGATCCACGTAGGTCAGCGGTGAGGCGTCCCGGTAGACGTCCGGGCGCTCGCTGGGCGAGCCGCCGAACAGCGCCCGGTCGAACGCGCGCAGCTGCTCCATCTCGTCGGCATAGGCCGTGGCGTAGTCGGCCACCGGCACCCCGGCCACCGCGGCGGCCCAGCGCTGCGGCTGCGTCCCGACGGCCAGCAGGGCCAGGTAGCCGCCCCACGACCAGCCCTCCACCACGCACCGGTCCGGGTCGATGAGCCCGACCGCCGCGCAGTGGTCGAACACCGCGGCCACGTCGTCCAGCTCGGTCAGCCCGGGGCGGCCCTCGATGGCGTCCCGCCACCCCGAGCCGTACCCGGTCGAGCCGCGGTAGTTGACCTCGACCACCACGAAACCGGCCTCGACCCACGCCGCGCGCATCGCGCTGAACCGGTCCTCGTCGGCGGCGTGCGGGCCGCCGTGCAGGCTGAACACGGTCGGCGCCGGCCCGGCCTGCGGGCTCGGGCGGGAGAGGAGCGCGTGCACGCGCCCGCCGGGGCCCTGCACCCACAGGTCCTCGACCGGCACCGAGCCCGGGGCCCGCTCGCCGGCCGGGCTGACCAGCACCCGGTCGGTGCCGTCCGGGTGCAGGGCCCGCACCGTCGACGGCTCGGCCGCCGACGAGCAGGTGTACTCCACGGTGCCGTCCGGGCGGACCTCGGCCGAACCGACACAGCCGGCGCTCGCCGGAAGCTCGGCGAGGTCGCCGGTCTCCAGGTCGTAGCGCAGCAGCCGGGTGCGGGCCGCGTGCGTGTGCCAGACCAGCAGAGCCCGGCCGTCGGGGTAGAAGTCGGCGACCACCTCGCCGGGCAGTGGCAGGTGCAGCTCCCGCTCGGTGCCGGCGGCCACGTCCCACAGCAGCAGCTCCTCGCGGCCGTGCCGCTCGTGCGACACCAGCAGCCGCTGGTCCCCGGTGATCGGGGCGAACGCCAGCGCGGCCAGTCCCTTGCCCGGGCCGTCGGACTTCTCCGCCACCGTCTCGCCACCCGGCATCCGCAGCACCCGCAACGCCGGGTGCCGGGAGTCGCCGTGCTCGGAATGGCTGATCGCCAGCAGCGACTCGTCCTCGGACAGCGCCCCGACGCCCGCGTCCTCGGGGTGGGTGTAGACGTTGCGGGCCGGCTCCTCGCCGCGGGCGACCCAGATGCCGGTGCCGTCGTCGGTCGAGGTCCCGACGGCCAGCGTCGTGCGCCCGATCTCCAGCCCGGCCGGGTAGCCGTCCGGGACCCCGACCGGCAGCGGCCGCGGCGGGTCCGCGGCCGGGCGACCCGCGAACGGCTCGGCGACCCAGTGCCCGAGCTCGTCACCGTCGGTGTCGGCGAACCAGAAGATCGTCTCGCCGTCCGGGTGCAGGGTCGCGGAGTGGGTGCCGGCGCGCCGCTCGGTGACCTTCCGGTGCTGGTCGGTCGACCGGTCCCAGGCGTAGACCTCGGTGGTGCCGCTGGCGTTGGACGTGTAGACGCAGCGGTCCGGAGCGTCGCGGGCCCAGTGCGGGCGCGACATCCAGTGGGCGGTGAACCGGGCCCGCCAGCGCGCCTCGCGCTCGTCGTCGAAGAGGCGTTCGGGGACGGGGGCCACGGGATGCTCGGTCACACCGGTGATCCTGCCGCAGCCGGTCCTAGTGCCCCGTCAAGCAAGGTTCGCCACGCTTCTCGGCGGCCCAGCCGACCGCTGGCGGCGCCTTGCCAGCCGCCGGCTGGATCCACCGATAAGCGCGCCGACCTTGCTTGACGGGGCATTAGTGTCCGGTCGGCTGCCAGGCGCCGCTGGCCGCGGTCCGCCGGCCGTAGTCGGCGAAGTCCCGCGCCGGGCGGCCGAGCACCTTCTGCACGTCGGAGGTGAGGTAGGCGTTGTGCCCGTCCAGCACCCGGGTGAACAGCTCGGTGAGCGGCTCGATCTCCTCCGCCGGGACGCCCGCGGCGGCCGCGGCCGCCGCGTACTGCTCCGGGGTCACCGAGACGTAGTCGATCCGCCGTCCGGTGGCGCGGCTCAGTTCGGCGGCGATGTCCGCGAAGCCGAGCAGCCGCGGACCGGTCAGCTCGTAGACCTGGCCGTGGTGGCCGCCCTCGGTCAATGCGGCCACCGCCACGTCCGCGACGTCATCCACGTCCAGGAACGGCTCGGTGATGTCGCCCGCGGGCAGCGCGATGACACCGTCGAGCACCGGCTGCAGCAGGAAGTGCTCGCTGAAGTTCTGGGTGAACCACGCGCAGCGCAGCACGGTCCACTCGACGCCGGCCTCCTGCACGCTGCGCTCCGCCGGCTCGGCCTCGGGCTCACCCCGGCCGGACAGCAGCACCAGCCGGCGCACCCCGGCCGCGGCCGCCTGCCGGGCGAACGCACCGACCGCCGCGGCGGCGTCGGGGAAGGAGACGTCCGGGTAGTAGGACAGGTACGCGGCATCGATCCCGTCGACGGCGGCGGCCCAGGTGCTGGGGTCGTTCCAGTCGAAGGACGGCCGCGCCGAGCGGGAGCCGATGCGCACGTCGATGCCGAGGCGCTCGAGCCGCTCGGCGACCCGGCGGCCGGTCTTGCCGGTGCCGCCGCCGACGACGAGAACGTGCTGGGGGTGGGTGTTCGGTGTCGAGGTCATGGACGTAGTCAAGTCCAGCCGATCGAGACGTTCCATAATCTATCCGCTCGTAAGCATGCGTCATCGTCTATTCTCGCGGCATGGATGCGATGGGTGGACTGCTCGACGGTCCGCGCGCCCGGGGTGCCTTCGCGCTGCGGGCCCGGATGGCTGCGCCGTGGTCGATCGACGTCCGCGACGAGGCGGCGTTGTCGGTGGTCGCGGTCGTCGAGGGCACGGCCTGGATCCGGGTGGCCGGCGGGCCGCCGGTGTCGGCCGGTCCCGGAGATGTCGCGCTGCTGCGCGGACCGGAGCCCTACACGTTCGCCGACACGCCGGACCGCCCGCCGACCGTGATCATCCTGCCCGGCCAGCACTGCGCCTCGCCGACCGGCGAGAGCCTGTCCGCCGCGATGGACCTCGGCGTGCGCACCTGGGGCAACAGCAGGCGCGGCGAGACCGTGATGCTGATCGGCAGCTACCAGGGCGACGGCGAGATCAGCAGGCGGCTGACCGACGCGCTGCCCCCGCTGGCGCTGCTGCGGGACGGCGAGTGGGACACGCCGGTGGTGCCGATCCTGGTCGCCGAGATCGGGCGCGAGCTGCCCGGGCAGGCCGTGGTGCTCGACCGCCTGCTCGACCTGCTGGTGATCTCCGGGCTGCGGGCCTGGTTCAGCCGTCCGGCCGCCGAGCCGCCGGCCTGGTTCGCCGCGCATGCCGACCCGGTGGTCGGGCGGGCGATCGCGCTGCTGCACGACGCCCCGGAGCGGCCGTGGACGGTGGGTGGCCTGGCCGCGGAGGTGGGGCTGTCGCGGGCGGCGTTGGCCCGGCGCTTCCACGACGTGGTGGGCGAGCCGCCGATGGGTTACCTCACCGGGTGGCGGCTGGCGCTGGCCGCCGACCTGCTGCTGGAGTCGGACACGACGGTGAGTGCGGTGTCCCGCCGGGTCGGCTACTCCAGCCCGTTCACCTTCAGCACCGCGTTCAAGCGCGCCTACGGCCGCAGCCCGTCGGAGTACCGGAGCGCCCGGCCCGGCGCGGTACGGGCCGCCGCCGGCCCGTAACGCACCCGGTGCCGCGCGACCGGGCTCCGCGGTGCCCCGTGCTTTCCTGGGCCCATGACGGTGGCCCGCTCGGTGGCGTTGTTCGTGCTGGCGGCACTGGCCGAGATCGGTGGGGCCTGGCTGGTCTGGCAGGGCGTGCGGGAACAGCGCGGCGTGGCGTGGATCGGTGCCGGCATCGTGGCGCTCGGCGCCTACGGCTTCGTCGCCACCCTGCAGCCCGACCCGCACTTCGGTCGGATCCTGGCCGCCTACGGGGGCGTGTTCGTGGCCGGGTCGCTGGTCTGGGGCATGGTCCTGGACGGCTTCCGCCCGGACCGCTTCGACTACCTGGGCGCCGGTCTCTGCCTGCTCGGCGTCGCGGTGATCATGTACGCGCCGCGGTCCGGCGTCACCAGCTGAGCTCGCGGCAACCGGTGCGCGCCCCCGGGGGCTCCACCTGCAGCGTGAAGTGCGCGAGCTGGTGGCGCTCGGTCAGCAGTTCCTGGGCCCGGGAGAGCACCGTCGCCGGATCGCACGCGGCGTCCACCTCGAGGTGGGCCGAGCCGACCTCCATCCCCGAGGTCAGCGTCCAGATGTGCATGTCGTGCACGTCCAGCACGCCGTCCAGCGCGGCCAGGTCGGAGCGGATCGCGGCCACGTCCACGTCGGCCGGCGCGGCCTGCACCAGGATGCGCACCGCCTGCCGGCCCAGCGACCAGGTGCGCGGCAGCACGAACAACCCGATCGCGATGGCCACGATCGGGTCCGCGTAGCGCCAGCCGAACGCGAGCGTCACCGCGCCGGCGATCAGCACCCCGACCGAGCCGAGGGTGTCGGCGAGCACCTCCAGGTAGGCGCCACGCAGGTTCAGGCTCTCCTTGGCGCCGTCGCGCAGCAGCGCGAACGCGATCAGGTTCGCGACCAGGCCGGCCGCCGCGGCCAGCATCACCGGCAGCCCCGGCACGGCCGGCGGGTCGGCGAACCGCTGCACCGCCTCGACCAGCACCCAGCCGGCCACCGCGAACAGCAGCACCGCGTTGGCCAGCGCGGCCAGCACCTCGGCCCGGTAGAGCCCGAACGTGCGCCGGTCGTCGCGGCCGGCCCGCCGGGCCGCGGTGGTGGCGGCCAGCGCCATCCCGATCCCGAGCACGTCGGTGAACATGTGCCCGGCGTCCGACAGCAGGGCCAGCGACGAGGTGAGCAGCCCGACCACGACCTCGAGCACCAGGAACACCGCGAGCACGCCGAACGCGACGGCCAGCCGGCGCACGTAGCGGCCGGACGCGCTGGCGGCCGCCTCGAGCCCGTGCCCATGACCGTGTCCCGAACCCATGTCCGCGAACGTATGCGTCAGTGCGCATGAGTGCAACGGTGGGTGCAGTGCCATCATCGGGACGGAAGCCGCACAGGGGAGGCCCCGTGAACGAGCCGGTCCGCCCGGAGGACATGCGAGCCTCCGACGCCGAACGCAACCTGATCCAGGATCGGCTGCGCCACGCGCACGCCCTGGGTCAGCTCGACCTGAACGAGTTCGACGAGCGCGTGCGCACCCTGTGGGCGACGCGCACGCACGGCGAGCTGGCCCGGCTGGTGGCCGACCTGCCCATCCCTCCGCCCGCGCCGGCACCGCCGCCGGCCGGAGCGATCTTCTCCCGGACCGGCGGCGGCGTGGCGATGCAGGTGCTGACCATCATCTGGGCCTGCCTGACCGTGACGAACCTGGTGATCTGGGGGATCGTGTCGCTGACCCTCGGCGACGCCGTCTACCCGTGGTGGCTGTGGGTCGTCGGCCCGCCCGGCGGGGTGCTCGCCGTGCTGTACGCCGCCGGCATCGGCCGCCCGCCCAAGCGCCCGTGAGTGCTGAGCCGTGTTCTAGCACGGCTCAGCACTCACGAGGTCAGACGGAGTAGCGGCAGAGGGTTTCGCCGCCGTCCACCTTGATCAGGTCGCCGTGGATGTAGGTCGACTCGTCGGAGGCCAGGAACACGGCCAGGTTCGCGATGTCGTCCACCTCGCCCCAGCGCTTGAGCGGGATGGAGTCGGTGAACACCTGGTCGAACTCGGCGTCGTCGAACAGTTCCCGGGTCAGTGACGTCTTGGCGTAGGTCGGGCAGATCCCGTTCACCCGGATCTTGTCCTGGCCGTACTCGATGGCCAGGCAGCGGGTCAGGTTGGCCTGGGCGCCCTTGGAGATGTTGTAGACGGACTGGTTGGGGTGGCCCTGCAGGCCGGCGGTGGACACCAGGTTGATGATCACGCCGCCGTCGCCCTGGGCCAGGAACTGCTTGATCGCCTCCTGGGCGCCGAAGAAGGTGCCCTTGGCGTTCACGTCGAAGCAGACGTCGAGGTCCTCCTCGCTGAACTCGTGCAGCCGCTTCCCGTTCCGGTAGATCCCGGCGTTGTTGACCATCACGTCGAGCCGGCCGAACGCGCGCACCGTCTCCGCGATCAGGTTCGCCACCTGCTCGGAGCGGGTCACGTCGCAGTTGACGTAGGTCGCCCGGCCGCCGTTCTTCTCGATGGCCTCGACGGTGCTCAGCGCGGCGTCGTCCTCGAAGCCGCCCGGGTTGGGGTTCTCGTGCACGTCGCTGACCACGACCTTCGCCCCCTGCGCGGCGCACGCCTTGGCGATGCCGCGGCCGAATCCGGAGCTGGCCCCGGTGACCACGACGACCTTGTCTCGCAAGCGATCCACTGTGGACTCCTTCGGGAGGTCAGGGTGAGGTGAAGCCGCCGTCGACGGTGAGCAGGGTGCCGGTGGCCCAACGGGCCTGGTCGGTGGCCAGGAACACGGTCGCCTTGGCCACGTCCTGTGCGGTGCCCAGTTCCGGCCACGGCGACTTGGCGTGCAGCACCTGGTTCAGGTCCGGGTCGTCGAGGAACGGGCGGACCATGGCGGTGGCCAGGAAGCCGGGGCAGACGGCGTTGACGTTGATCCGTTCCGGGGCGAAGTCGACGGCCAGCTGCCGGGTCAGGTTGACCACCGCGCCCTTGGCCGCGCAGTAGGCCGGCTCGGCGGCCAGCCCGACCAGCCCGCCGATCGAGGCGATGTT
>DATMDS010000162.1:0-22417 GCA_035557575.1 Pseudonocardia sp.
CACCCGGATGATGACCGGCGTGGGCCGGCCACAGTTCTCCGCGGTGCTGGAATGCGCCGCGGCCGGCCGCGAGCACGGCGTGCGGGTGTGGGCGGACGGCGGCGTGCGGCACCCCCGCGACGTGGCACTGGCGCTGGCCGCTGGCGCCTCCGCGGTGATGATCGGTTCCTGGCTGGCCGGCACCTACGAGTCCCCCGGCGACCTGCTGCGGGACGAGGCCGGGCGGCCGTACAAGGAGTCGTTCGGAATGGCGTCCAAGCGGGCGGTCAGCGCCCGCACCCGCGGTGACGGCAGCTTCGACCGGGCCCGGAAGGCGCTGTTCGAGGAGGGCATCTCCTCCTCCCGGCAGCTGCTGGACCCGCAGCACCCCGGCGTCGAGGACCTGCTCGACGGCATCTGCTCCGGGGTGCGCTCGGCCTGCACCTACGCCGGCGCCGTCACCCTCGACGAGCTGGCCGAGCGGGCCGTGGTCGGCGTGCAGACAACCGCCGGCTTCGCCGAGGGCAAGCCCCAAATGTTGTAGCAGCTTGCCGGTATGGGGCGTTCGAAGGACATCTAGCGGCGCAAAGTGGGATCCGCAGCGCTTCGAGCCTGCCCGGGCGACGACGCCCGAGCGGCTGCGGCACAGGTGTGCGGCAGCCCGCGCGGCAGCCAGGCGACCGACTGCGGGCCCACGTCGATCGTGCGGTCCCCGATCCGGCGCGACGCGGCGGAGCTGTTCACCACGGCGGGCGCCGTTCGCCGCGCACGACGCGCACGAGCTCAAGACCGGCCGTCCGGCGTCCGCGGTTCGGCATCCGACGTGCTGACCGAGCAGCAACGCACTCGTCGCCGCGCGTCGCCACGGGGATGAGGGCTCGGGACAAGACAACGTAACGTACGTTGGCCGCCGACCAGCCGAGGAGCCCGGTGCACACCACGACGAACGCGCGCGCGGACGAGGGTCTGGCGCCCGCTGCGCGCCGGTCGCGAGTGCTGGTGTCGGTTGGGCTCTCCGGCCTCGTCACCCTGCTCTGCGCGCTGCTGTTGCCGTTCGTCCCGCTCGCCGTGCCCGAGTCCACGGTGAGCTGGCCCCGCGATCCGGTACGGCCCGAGTCCACATTGCTCACGCTCACGGCGTACCGGCCGCTGGCGATGGAGCTGCGGTTCAGCTGCGCGGTGGCCCACGTCGCACGGGGGGGTGGGGGGCTGATCGTGTCGACGATGCAGCCCGAGCTGCCGGCGGGGGCGAGCTCCGGGCTGCTCGTCGAGGTGGCGGCCGAGCGGTTGCGGGTGCGCGCGCTCGGCCGGGTGGTGCTGGACGAGCCGCTGCCGGCCGGTCCGTGCGAGTACCGGATCAGCGGCCGCAGCGCCGGCCTGCCCACGTTCCTGGCCCAGCCACCCAGCCCGGCCGGGCGGATCGACCCCGCGGTGCCGGTGGGCCGCGAACTGCCGCCGCCGGGTCGTTTCGCCACGGCCGACAACTCCACACTCGTCATCGCCCGGGACGGTCGGGACCTGGTCAGGCTGCCGGCCAGACAGTTACCGGACGTCGACATGCTCGCGACGTCGCTGCCTCAGCTGCCCGCGAACATGGCCGGCGGACTCGCCGTCGAGCTGCGGGTCGACGACGAGTTCAGCAGCAGCCCGACGGCGCTCAAGATGGTTCTCCTCATCGTGATGGCGTCGATGCTGGTCACGACGGCCGTCCTGCTGATGGTCATGGATCGGCCGCGGTCGTGGCGGTTCGGCGCGCACCGACCACGTTGGATCGACCTCCTGGTGCCCGTCGCGCTGGTCGGATGGACGTTCATCGCCCCGGCCACCGACGACGACGGCTGGTTTGGCACCCAGGCCCGCAATGCGACGATCTCCGGTGACGTCGGCAGCTACTTCCAGCTCTACGACCAGAGCTTCACCCCGTTCACCTGGATCTATCACGGGCTGGCCGGATGGCAGCAGCTCGTCGGCACGGCACCTGTGCTGCAGCGGATCCCGGCCCTGGCGTGCGGGCTGCTCTGCTGGCTGCTGCTGCGCCGATTCACCGCGGTCGCGGTGGCCGCTGCCGAGACGGCGCCCGCCCGCGGCCGGCTCGCGCGCCCGGTTGCCGCGGTACTGGCTGTGGTGTTCCTGGCCTGGTGGTTGCCCTACAACATGGGGGTCCGGCCGGAGTCCGTGGTCGCGTTGTGCGCCGCCGCGACGATGCTGGCGGTGCTGGCCGCCGGCGGCGGGGCTCGGCTCACCTTTGCCTGGCTGGCCTGTGCGTTGGCCGGTGTCGGCCTGGCCGCGCACACCACCGGGGTGATCGTGCTCGCCCCCTTGCTGGCCGGATGTGGGCTGCTCTGGTCCGTGGTCCGGGTGCCATCGGAGCCCCTGGCAACAGCGCTGCGCGCGGTGGCCGTCGGGTCCGGTGCGGCGACGGCGTCGCTGCTCGGCTTCGCCGACGGTGGGCTGCGGGACGTGTTGCGCGCGCAGACGCTGCTCGCCTCGGTGCTGCCGCAGGACGGCTGGGCCGACGAGGTCGAGCGATACGTGTTCCTGCTCGACCCGATACCGATGGGAAGCTACGCGCGCCGGGCCGCGGTGCTGGCCTGCCTGCTCGGGCTCGGCTGGTTCGGGGTGCTGGCGTTGGTCGCCGCGGCGCGTCGAGTCTCACTGCCGACCCCGTTGGCGGTGGCCGGAGCGAGCACGGCGCTGGCGTTCGCTGCCCTGTCACTGACCCCGTCCAAGTGGACGCACCACTTCGGTGCCCTCGCCGGCATCGGCGCGGCCTTCCTCGCGTTGCTGCTGGTGTTCGCGGTGCCCGTGACCTGCCGGTTGCTGGCCGGAACGCGGCCGCCGACCTCGGTGCTCGTGCTCGCCGCCGGCTCCGTCGTGCTGGCCACCGCGCTCAGCTGGCGGGGGCCGAACTCCTGGCCCTACGCCTGGCTGGAGGGCGTGCACCGGGCGTACCTCCCGCCGGAGCTGGCGGGCTTCTCCCTCGGCAGCCCGCTGCTGTGGAGCGCTGTCCTGGTCGTCGTCGGGCTCCTCGTGGTGGCGAGGAGGCGGTCGGTGGGCACGGACTGGAGGTGGAGCGCGCTCGCGGCCGTGCCGATCGTGGTCGTTCTGTCGCTGCTGGGCAGCACCGGTTACCTGCTCGGATCCTTCGGCTCGGCGGCGGCGCGCGGGGTGCCGCCGGAGTCGCTGTGGGCGCAGGCGGTCGCCGATCCTGGCGGGTCGCGTTGCGGAGCGGCGGGCGCGGTGCGGGTGCTGGATCCGTTCACGGCGCAACCGCTGCCCGCCGCCGGCCTCCCGGGACCGCCGCCCGTCGAGGGCTTCGTGACGGGCGGTGGGTACTACCCGGGTGATGCGCCGCAGGGCAGCGCGGCCGGTGTGGTCTGGGGCAGCCTCGCCGGCCGGGCCGGCGGGACGCCCGATCACAACACCGGGACGATGTCCACCGGTTGGTATGCGTTGCCGGCCACGCTCGAGGACGGTGCGGCGGTCACCGTGCTGGCCGCCGGGAGCCTCGGCGGGGGCAATTCGCTGACGGCCAACTACGCCCGCGACGTTTCCGGCACGCCCGTGCCGCTGGGCGCTCAACCGCTGGTCGACTCCGCACGCGCGACCGCCTGGCGCACTCTCACACTGACCCCGCCGGCCGGTGCCGACCTGATCCGGTTGGACGCGGTCGACGGGGAAGGGGCGGTGCACGGCTGGCTGGCCTTCACCGCACCCGCGGTGGCGCGGCCGATCGTGCTCCATGATCTGCTCGGGTCCACCGCCCCGGTCGCGCTCGGCTGGCAGCTGGCCTTCGCCTACCCGTGCCAACGCCCGTCCGCGGCGGTGCGCGGCGTGACCGAGCCGCCGGCCTTCGCCGTGCTGCGCGCCGAGAAGCCGCTCGACGGGCTGTCGGACCTGGCTTGGCAACCGGGGCGGGGCGGGCTGTTCGGGCAGGTTCGGCGCAGCCAGTCGGTGCTGCAACTCGCCACCGTCGGGCCGGTCGATCCCTACCTCCAGGTCTACGCGTTCGATACCCGGATGAGCCGCGACGGCTACCGGTTGACCACACGGTCGCGCACCGTGGCCGGGGCGGACACCTCGACCGGGTGAGCCGGTGTCCACCGATCTCGATCACGATAGGGTCCGGTCATGGGGTCAGTACCGCCTCACCGGGGTGCCGGGGGCTCGGCGACGAGCGCACCCGGCCTGCGCGGAGTCCTGGCCACCGGTGTCCTCGGCAAGATCGCCGAAGCGGTGACCCTCGTTCTGCTGGCCACGGTCGTGCCGCGGCTGCTCGGGCCGTCCGACTACGGGCGCTTCTCGGTGGCGCTGACGGTGGTGACGATCGGATCGGTGGCACTGACCGTGGGCGGCGCCACCGTGCTCGCGCGGTACGTGCCCGCCGCGGAGCCCGCTGACCGGGTACCGGTCGCCATCGCGCTGACCCGCGGCCTCGCCCGCGACCGCGGGGTCGCGTTGACCGTGCTCGCCGTGCTCGCCGCGGTCCTGGCGAGCACCGATCCGGGCCGGTTCCCGTTGCTCCCCACCGTGCTCGTGCTGCTCGCGCTCGGCCTGAACGTGGCCACGACGCTGGCCCTGCAGGCCGATCTGGGGCTCGGTCGGGCCGGCGCCTGGTGCGCGCGTTACCCGGTGCAGAACGCGGTGCTCATCGTGGCGGTGCTCGCGCTGCACACACCGGCCGGCGTGACTGGGGCCGTCGCCGCGATCGTGGTGGCGGCCGTCGCCGGAGCCGTGCTCGCGACGATCGCCGTGGCGCCGCTGCTGCGCTCCGGGCTGCCGGCTGTTGCCCTGCCGGCCGGCGCCTCGCGGTTCGGGTGGATGCAGGCGAGCGGTGGCGCGCTGACCCAGTTGGCCCAGCGCGGGGGGGTGATCGCGGTTGCCCTGCTGGCCGGTGCCCCCGAGCAGGTCGGCTTCGCCGCACTGGCGATCGGGATCGCGCTGGCCCTGACCTACGCGGTCGCCCAGCTGTTCACGGTCGCGCTGCCGGTGCTGGCCGGACGGCAGCTCGCGACCGACGGTGCCGGCTCCGAACCGGCGCTGCGCCGGCTGGCCGGGCTGCTGCTGGCCGTGGTCGTGCCGGTCACGATCGTCGCGGTGCTGGTCGTCGGGACGATGGTGCCGCTGGTGTTCGGCCCCGCCTACGCCGGCGCGGCCGACGCGTTCGGGCCGGCGATGGCCATGGTCGTGCTCGCCCCGGTCAACGCGCTCGCGGTGCAGGCGGCGGCGTTGCGGCTGCGGGCGGAGGTGACGGTGCGCGCCGCGGCGGTGGGCGCGCTGGCCTTCGTCCTGGTCGCGGCGCTGGCCGTGCCCGCATGGGGTGCGGTCGGCGCGACGGCGGCGGCGCTGGCCGGCGCGGCGGCATCGGCGTCGACGGCGATCCGGATGCTGCCTGGCGCAGTGGGCGTTCGGCTCGCTGTGGTCACCTTCGGCGGCGCGGCGGCGGCCGTCGCGTTGGGGCTGGCGCGGTGACGACCCCACGGGTGTCGGTCGTGGTGCCGACTCGGGATCGCCCCGACCGGCTTGCGCTCTGCCTGGCCGCGCTGAGCCGGCAGACCGCGTCAGATCTGGAGATCGTCGTCGTCGACGACGCGTCGCGGGATGCGCGCGCCGTCGCCGATGCCGTCGCTGCGGTGCCGCGGGCCCGGCTGGTGCGCGGCGCGGGGCGCGGTCCGGCCGCCGCCCGCAACGCCGGGGTGCGGGCCGCGGCGGCGCCGCTGATCTGCTTCACCGACGATGACTGCGACCCCGCACCGCAGTGGGCGGCCGCCCTCATCGCCCGGATCGATCCGAGCCGCAACGGGAGCGCGCACGCGGCGGCCGGCCCGACCCGCAACGCGAGTCCGGACGACGTGTACGCCGCCGCCGCGCAGGCGATCGCCACCCACCTGGCCGAAGCGACGATCGAGCCGATCACCGGCCGGATGCGGTTCGCCCCGACGAGCAACCTGGCCTGCCGGGCCGACGTGCTGACGTCGGTCCCGTTCGACGAGCGCTATCCGCTGGCCGCGGGCGAGGACCGCGACTGGTGTGCCCGGCTGGTCGGGTCCGGGCACACGCTGGTGTTCGAGCCGGACGCGCTGGTCCGCCACCACCAGCGGCTGACGCCGGCCGGGTTCTGGCGCCAGCAGGTGCGCTACGGCCGCGGCGCCTACCGCTTCCGCTCCGATCACGGCACGCTGCTGCGCCTGGAGGCGCCCAGCTTCTACGCCGGGTTGCTGCGGCGTGGACTCGCCGGGGGAGCCCGGACCGGCGCACTGGTCGCCGTCGCACAGCTCGCCACCGCGCTCGGAATGGCCCTGGAGGCACGCTGCGACCGCCGCCGGTGACCGCGGGCTCCGGTGGTGAGGCTACCCAAAGCTGGCTGCTAGGTTCGCCGGATGCTCACGATCGTCCAGTTCGATGCGGCCAGTGCTTCGGTGCTGAGCCGCCTGCTCGCCGACGGGCTGCTGCCGAACCTCGCCGGCCTGCGTGATCGCGGCGTGTGGCATGAGCTGGATGCGCCGGCCACCCAGTTCGCGGCCGGCGCGCAGCACACGCTCTACAGCGGCGTGCCGCTGGGCGAGCACGGGCTGTTCTACCCGTTCCAGTGGTCGGCGAGCGAGCAGCGAGTGCACTACATGAGCGCTTTCCCTGCGCCGCCGCCGGTGTGGGAGCGGCTCGGCCGCAACGGCACGCGCACCCTGGCCGTCGACCCGTACGAGAGCCGGCCGCCGAGTGGCGCACCGCCCGGCGCGCTGGTCTGCGGCTGGCAGCTGCACGACCGGGTCGTGCTTCGCCAGTGGGCCTCGCCCACCGACGAGCACCGCAGGTTGGAGCGCCTGTTCGGATCGCCACAGCCGGTGGACGAGGTGTTCGGCCAGCACACGGCGCGCGAGATGCTCGGGCTGCGCCGCCGGCTGCTCGGCGCGCCGGGCCGGGTGGCCGACGCGGCCGGTCTGCTGCTCGGCGAGCAGCGGTTCGACCTGGCCTGGCTCACCTTCTGCGCGGCGCACGTGGCCGGCCACCAGTTCTGGGACCTGTCCCAATTGGACCCGGCCGGTCTCGACCCGGCCGCCGAACGGGTGCTGGGCGGCACCCTCGACGACGTCTACCGTGCGGTCGACGCCGCGCTGGGCCGCGTGCTGGCGGCGCTGCCGGCGGATGCCGACGTCCTGGTGGTGTCCCCGGTCGGGATGGAGATCAACACCAGCCGGGCCGACATGCTCCCCGAGATGCTGCGCGCGATCCTCGATCCGCGGCCCGCGCAGCCGGCCCGGCCCGGCCCGGCCAGTTCGATCTGGCGGCTGCGAGCCGCGCTGCCCAGCGGACTGCGCGCCAGGGTCGCCGCCGCGCTGCCCGAGCGGACCGCACTGGCGCTCACCGCCCGGCTCGAGCTACGCGGCGTGAATTGGTCGACGACCAGGGCTTTCGCCCACCCGGCCGAGAACCAGGGTTACGTGCGGCTGAACCTGCGCGGCCGGGAGCGTGACGGCATCGTCGAGCCGGAGGACGCCAAGGAACTCATGGAGGAGATCGCCGGCGCTCTGCTCACGTTCACCGACCTGGACGGTGCGCCGGCGGTGCGGTCGGTGGAGCGGGTCGCCGACCTGTTCGGCACGGGGGATCGGGCGCACCAGCTGCCGGACCTGATCGTGCGCTGGGCCGACACGCCGGCGACCCGGGTGCGGGGGGTCCGCTCCTCCCGGTACGGCACGGTGCTGCGGCACGGCGTGGGTAGCGGTCGCTCCGGCAACCACACCGAAGGGGACGCCTGGGCGCTCGTCGTGCCCGGGGCGTCCCGGCCGGTGAGCGGGACCCGGAAGCCGCGGCTGGAGGACGTCGCCGCGACCGCCGCCGCGCTCGCCGGAGCCGACACCGCCGACCTGGCCGGCGAGCCGCTGCTGCAGCGGTAGCGCCCTCGTCGCGATCAGGCCGGGACTCCCCGGCCGGCGGCCGCGCGCACGGACTCCAGCACGGTCATCACGGCCAGCCCGTCGGTGGCTCGGCCCAGGGTCGGTTCCGGTGCCCCGTGAACGGCCCGGGCGAACGCCTCCAGCTGGGCGGTCAGCGACGCCACCAGCGGGTGCGTCCCCGGCGGCCGGATCCGGTCGCGGACCGCGGCGACGAGGCCGCCGCGGCGGTGCTGTCCGACGCGGGTGCCGTCCCGGTGCCGGATCTCGATCAGTTCGCGGTACGGCAGATCGGTGGCGCATCGGATCCGGGCCCGCGCCGCCCCGAGGACCAGGTCGAACCCGGCGCGCCCTGGCGACACCGTGGCCCGTCGCACGTCGGTGACCTCGGCACGGGTGATCCAGCGGGCCAGGTCGACCAGGTGCGGGCCCAGGTCGAGCAGCGCATCATCGGCGGCGGAGTGGGCACCCCACCCGCTCCGGCGGTAGCCGATCTCCAACCGGAGGCCGACTTCGCCGCCCGGCGGGGTGGTGGCCCGCAGCCGCGCGATCCCGGTCTCGAACCTGCGGTTGAAACCGATCCACGGCGCGGGGGTGAGCTCCGCCAGTTGGCCGGCCTCCGCCAGGTCCGCGGCCGGCGGCTTCTCGACCAGGGTCGGGACCGCGGCCGCGGCAGCCAGCCGGGCGTCCGCCAGGTGGGCCGCGGCCGGTGTGGCGATCACCAGGGCGTCGATCGCGGCGTCGGCGAGCAGCGTCGCCGCGTCCGGATACCCGTCCGGCAACTCGCCGAGCGTGGCCACCCGACGTCGTCGAGCCGGATCCAGCTCCGCGACGGCCACCAGCCGCACGCCCTGGGCGGCGCGCAGCGCGGGCAGGTACCCGACCTCCGCCAGCCGGCCGCCTCCGACCAGCCCGACCCGCAGTTCGCCGGAACCGTTGGGTGTGCTCATCCGATCTCCTCGCGCCGCGCCCGATGCCGCTCCCGAATGTGGCTGGCCACCCCGAACGGGACTGCGGCCACGGCGGTGAGGTGGTGCAGCACGTGCAGCCCGACGCCGAGCACCGCCTCCTGCGGTCCGCGGCGGCGGGCGAGCAGCCGGTAGAACTCACGGTTGAGCCCCAGCAGCACCAGCAGCGAACCGGCTGCGGTCCCCGGTCTCCTGGCCAGCACGGCGGCCGCCGCCAGCGTGCAAGCAGCGGCGCTGATCCGGTTGCGCCAGCCGAGGTTCAACGCCGTCGACGACCGTCCCGACCGCAGCAACAGCGCCACCCACGGCACCCCGCGGCGGGTGAAATCGGTGCCGACCATGGAACGCAGCGTCCAGGCCTTGAGGTGGGTGCCCTGGATCGAGGGGTCGAGCTCGATCCGCGCCCCGGCCGCGACCAGCCGGACCCCGAGATCGATGTCCTCGATGGAGGGATCGGGGAAGCGCTCGGCATCGAAGCCGCCCGCGGCCAGGAAGGCGTCCCGGCGCACCGCGCCCAGCCCGGACCAGAACGTCTCGGCCGGACCAGGCGCGCCCTGGTGCACGTGGTGGTGCAGCAGGTTGCGGAAGGCGGCCACCGTGCCGCCGCGAACGGGCGCGTCGTCATAGGAGCCGAACACGGCGGTGAGCCGCGGGTCGCCCGCGAACCGCTCGCGGATCCTGGACAGCGCGTCCGGATGGATCTCTACATCGGAGTCGACGAAGACCAGCACCTCACCGCGGGCGCGCTCGGCGCCGGAGTTGCGGGCCGCGCATACCGACAGCCCGGCCGGCCCGTCCACGACGATCACTTCGTGCCCGCGACCGGCTCTGGCGAGCGCGGCGGTGCACGACGCGAGCGTGGCGGGCCGATCGGTGGCCGGCACGACGACGGAGAGGCTGGGCACCGCGCGGAGGGTAACAGCGGGCACGGCCTACCCCGGCGTCATCGGGCAGCGTTGCTTGTAGGCGATCCAACGGTCGGTGCGCAGCACGGGGTCGGCCTCGGCCGGGGGCAGGGTCTGCAGATACCGGTCAAGGATGCTGTCGCGCTGCGCGAAGGTCATCCCCACGCCGTTGACCAGCACGTAACCCACCCCGGACAACGGCAGGTCGAGCTTCCAGGCCAGCGCGGGCCGGAACTCGACCGCCGGACGGGCGGTGTCCATGCTGGACGGTAGCCCGCAGGACACGATGCGGTCCCGCCCGATGCGGGCGAGCATGCGGTCCAGATCGGACTCGTACGCCGCTCGTTCGGCGGCCGCGGCGAACTGCGCCGGCAGCCAGCCGAGCCGCGGTAGGGCGGCGGGCAGCGTGCCGGCGGCCAGGACGACGGCCAGCCCGACCCGGAGGGTCGTACGACGCGGCGCGTGCAGGAGCCACCCGACCGCCACCCCGGTCAGGATGCACAGCACTGCCGCTGCCGGCGCCAGGAACCGGCCGAGTGCCGCATAGCCGAACAGGCCGGACATGACCGCCACCTCGGCCATCCAGACCACTGCCGCGGCGGCCAGCAGCACCGGGGCTGCGCGGCGTCGGTGCGCCGCCCACACCAGCCCCACCGCCGCGGCCATCCACACCGGTGCGATGACGGTGTTCGCGACGGCGTCCAGACCGAGCAGCAGTCGCTGGTTGCCGGTGCCCAGCAGGACCCGGGCAGCGTTGGCGCCACCCAGCGGGCTGCCGGAGACCAGCCGATCACCGCCGAACCAGAGCAGCGGTACGGCGGCGAGCGCGGGCAACACCAGCCACCAACGCCGCGGTCCCTGCCACAACACCCACCCGGCGTAGATCAGGAACATCGGCCACGCCTCGGGACGGGTGAGGCAGGCCGCGCAGCCGAGCAGCACCGCCTGGCCGCGGCGCCCGTCGAGATGACGCTCGACAGCCCACAGGCACAGCGCGACGGTGACCGGCTCGATGTTGCCCTGCAGCAGGTGGCGCACCCAGCGGGCTTCCGTGTCGGGGGTGAGCAGGAACGCCGCCACGGCGACCAGGCCTGCGGCCGGCGCCCCGAACCGGCCGGCCGGGCCGGTGAACCGGGCGGCCAACCGGAACACCAGGATCAGCCCGAAGAGGCCGCCGGCGCGGGCGAGCACCGTCCACAGCGCGGGCGCTGCGCTGCCGAACGGGGCCAGCAACGCGGTGACCAGGACGGGCAGCGGCTTCCAGGCCACCGTGCCGTCGGTGGCGAGCCGGCCGTGCACCGCCTCCCGGCCCCAGATCAGCCACACCCACGGGTCGAAGCCGAGCATGGCCGGTGTCGCCAGCGAGCCGGTGGCCACGGCCAGGCATCCGACCAGCAACGAGGTGGTACCGAGGAGTCGCCGGGTGCGCGGCGCGGGGGCCGGCTCCGGGGCGCCTGCCGGCTCCTGGCGGGGCTCCGCCGTCAGGCTCCCGGTCATCGGCCCGGCGTCAGCTGCCCGGGGGCGGCGAGCACGACCGCGGCGCCGGTGACCCGCAGTCGCACCAGCTCGCCGGGATGGAACTGTCCGGAGCCGGCGGCCCGGCTGCGGATGCGCGTGCCGCCGGGCAGCTCGAGCAGCACGATCTGATCGGGGCCGAAGAAGGAGCGGGACACCACGCGGGCCTCCCGTGCGTTCCCGTCCGGGCCGCTGCCGGTCCCGGTGCTGTCGATGGCCACCCGTTCCGGACGGATCACCACGTCGACCGCGCCGCGCAGGGCGGGATCAGCCGGGAACCGGCCCAGCTCGCTGTGCACGGTTCCGCCGTCGGCCGAGCCGGGCAGCACGTCGGCATCTCCGAGGAACTCGGCCACCCAGCGACTTCCCGGCCGCTCGTAGACCTCCTCCGGCGATCCCACCTGTTCGATCCGCCCGTCACGCATCACGGCCACGACGTCGGCCAGCGACAGCGCCTCCTGCTGGTTGTGGGTGACCAGCAGTGCGCTGGCGCCGGCCGCCCGCAAAACGGCGGCCACCTCCTCGCGCAGGCTCACCCGCAGCCCCTCGTCGAGCGCGGCGAACGGCTCGTCGAGCAGCACCACCTCCGGGTCGGCGGCCAGCGCCCTGGCCAGCGCCACGCGTTGCCGCTCGCCGCCGGAGAGCTCGTGCGGGTAGGACGCGGCGCGCGAGGCAAGACCGACCATCTCCAGGCATTCCTGCGCCCGGCCTGGTCGCGGGCGGCCGAACGCGATGTTGGCCGCCACGGTCAGGTGCGGGAACAGCGCCCCATCCTGGAAGACCATGCCGACCCGACGCCGGTCCGGCTCCTCCCAGACCCCATCTCCGGCGACCAGGCGATCGCCGATCCGGACACTGCCGGCATCGGGCACCTCGAAGCCGGCAATGAGCCGCAACAGCGTGGTCTTGCCCGAGCCGCTCGGCCCGAGCAGCGCAACGAGCTCACCGTGGCCCACGCGCAGATCGGCGGCGACGACCGCGCCGTTCACGCCGAACGACTTGGTCACATTGACGGCGTCGATCGCGGGCGCAGACATGGTATGGCTACCCTAGCCCAGGGCGTCTCGCCCAATCGCTGTTGCCGCAGCCGGAGTCGGCATCCAGACCGGAGGTCCCGTGGCCGCGAACTCGTCCCGCAGTCGGCTGCTGATCATCACTTCATGCCTCGCGGTGCTGCTGACGGTCGGCTGCGGGGCCGAAACCGCTGGCCCCACGGGCGGGCCGACCACCGATCCCGCAGCCGGACCGGCGCCATCGGCGGCAACCGAGGTGAGCACGGCCGGCATCGCCTACGCCTCGCAGCTCGTTGTCTACAACGGACGGTCGCACTACGGCGATGAGCAGGTCTTCCGCGACTTCGAGCGGGCCACCGGCGTCAAGCTCGAGCTCCGCGGCGGCACCGGGCCGGAGCTGTTCGAGCGGCTGCGCAGCGAGGGCGCCGACACTCCGGCGGATGTGCTGGTCACCACCGACCTGGCCAACCTGTACCGAGCCGAGGAGGCGGATCTGCTGCAGGGCGTGACCAGCCCGACGCTGCGCGCGCAGATCCCGGACAAGCTGCACGAGCGGGACGGCCGCTGGTGGGCGTTGTCCACCCGGGTGCGGGTGCCGGTGGTCTCCACCGAGCGGGTGCCGGCCGGCGCCGTCGACAGCTACGCCGATCTCGCCGATCCGCAGTGGTCGGGGCGCACCTGCCTGCGCACGTCGAGCAACGAGTACAACCAGTCGATGGTCGCCGACATGATCGCCAAACGGGGACCGCAGGCCACCGAGGAGCTGCTGCGCTCCTGGATGGCGAACAATCCCAAGATCCTGGGCTCGGACGGCGAGATGCTCGCGGTCATCGCGGGCGGCGGCTGCGACGTCGGGTTGAGCAACCACTACTACCTCGGCCGGGCGTTGCTGGAGAACCCCGCGTTCCCGGTCGCCCCGGCCTGGCCGGACCAGGACGGCAGCGGAGCGCACGCCAACGTCTCCGGGGTCGGCGTCGTGGCCGGCTCCGACGCGGTCCCGACCGCGGTCGCCCTGATGGAATGGCTGACCTCGCCGCCCGCACAGCAACAGGTCATCGCGGGCAGCGAGTTCGCGGCCAATCCGGCCGTGCCGCCGTCGCCGCACATCAAGGACTGGGCGAGTGTCAAGCAGGATCCGATCGACGCCGAGCGGGCCGGCCCGTTGCTCACCGACGCCGTCGCCATGATGCTGGCCGTGGGGTGGACCTGACCGACCCCGCCCGAGCCGCCGCCCCGACTCCTGGCCCGGCCGCCGCCCCGCGCCGGACCCGCCGGCGGGTGTCCGGATGGGCGCTGGTGGGGGTGCTCGTCGCGCTCGGCGTGGCGGGCCCGCTGGTGGCGTTGCCGCTGAGCTTCCTCACCGGCAGCGAGATCCTCGGCCGGATCGCGGCGGTGCTGCTGCCGGGTGCGTTGAGCCGCAGCGTGCTGCTCGGGGTCGGCGTCGCGCTCGGCACCCTGCTGATCGGCGGTGGGCTGGCCGTCCTGGTGTCGTTCTACGACTTCCCCGGCCGCCGTTTCCTGGAGTGGGCGCTGGTGTTGCCCCTGGCCATTCCCGGGTACGTGCTGGTCTTCGTGCTGGTCGGCCAGTTCGGCTACGCCGCGCCGTTGCAGAGCAGCCTGTTCGGCGCGGGCCTGCAGATCCCGGGCCTGCGCGGCCCGGTCGGCGCCATCGGCGTCCTCACCGCGGTGCTCTACCCGTACGTCTACCTGCTCGGACGCAGCGCCTTCCTCGGCCAGTCCCGCCAGTCGCTGGAGGCGGCCCGCAGCCTCGGCCGCAGCTACGGGCAGGCGGTGTGGGCGGTCGCCCTGCCGCTGGCCCGACCGGCGCTGGCCGCGGGGGCGGCACTGGCCGTGATGGAGGCACTGGCCGACTTCGGTGCGGTGAACCTGCTCGGCTACCAGACGTTGACCGACGCGATCTATCGCGTCTGGTACGGCGCGTTCGACACCGGTGCCGCACTGCAGTTGGCCACCGTGCTGGTCGGGCTGGCGCTGCTCATGCTCGGCCTCGAGCGGCTGATGCGCGGACGGGCCCGCTACCACCAGGCACTGGCCCGCGGCGATGCGGTCATCCCGCGGCGGCTGCACGGCTGGCGGGCGGGGCTGGCGAGTGCGGTGCCGTGGATGCTGCTGACCGTGGTTTTCGCGCTGCCGGTGCTGCAACTGCTCGCCTGGTCGGTCGAGACCGCGCTGAGCGGTCGGATCGGGTCGCGTCTCGGCGAGTCCGTGATGAGTACGTTGCTACTCGCGTCAGCAGCGGCTGTCGTCGCGGTGGTCACGGCGACCTTGGTGGCCTATGGACAGCGGGTGGCGCCGAGCCGCTTCGGCGCCGCGACCGCCCGGCTCGCCGCGGTCGGATACGCGGTGCCCGGCGCGGTCATCGCGGTAGCGATCTACGTGCCGCTGGTGTGGCTGGACCGCCGGCTGATCGCGGCCTTCCAGGACTGGTTCGGGATCGGGATCGGGTTGCTGTTCACCGGCACCGTCCTGGGGCTGATCGGCGCGTACGTGGTGCGCTTCCACGCCCAGGCGTACTTCGCCATCGAGGCACGCCTGGGCCGGATCCAGCCGAATCTCGACGACGCGGCGCGCGCGCTGGGTGCCGATCGCGGCCGGGTGCTCACCGGGGTGCACCTGCCGCTGCTGTGGCCCGGTGTGCTGACCGCCGCGCTGCTGGTGAGCGTGGAAGTGATCAAGGAGCTGCCGGCCACAGCGCTGCTGCGCCCGCTCGGCCGCGACACGTTGGCGATCATGGCCTGGGAGGCCACAAAGGACTCCCGCTTCGATACCGCCGCGCTGCCCGCGCTGCTCATCGTCGTGGTCGGGTTGGTACCGGTGGTTCTGCTCATCCGGATGTGGCGCACGGACGGCCCCCAGGATCAGGGCCGGTGATCGGCGGCGAACCTGGCCGGGACGACCGGTGCGTCGCGGCCGGTGCCGGCCACGGTTACCGAGGAACCGGGGGACTGCTCCTCGTGGTAGTCGGCGTCCACGTTCACCGTCCAGATATCGTGCCGACCGCGGCCGAGGAGGTTGTCCACCGCGAGCATCGCGGTGAGCATCGAATGGTCCTGGTTGTTGTAGCGGTGCATGCCGTTTCGACCGACCGGCTGCACGTTGCCGGCCGCCACCGAAAGCCAGTCCCGCATGACGGCCACGCTCTCGGCGAAGCCCTCGTCGTAGACGGGGTAGGCCTTCGGCATCCGCACGACGTAGCCGGCCTCGACCTGGCCGGGCTCGACCAACCCGAGCGCGGCCAGTTCGCGGGTGGCCAGCTCCACCAGCTCCGGGTCCGGCAGCTCCCACAGCTCGTCACCCGCGAACACGAAGTACTCCATGCCCAGGCATGTCCGGTCCGGCTTGACCATCGCGTCGGACCAGGCCCCGAAGTTCTGGATCCGGCCGACCCGCACCTCGGGCGCGTGCACGTAGATCCAGTTGTCGGCGAAGGCGCAGCCGTGCGGCACCACCAGCGCCACCGTCAGGAAGTCGCGGAAGCGTAGTGCGTCGGCCGCGGCAAGAACGGTCGCCGGAGCCGGCGGATCCATCGCCCGCACGAGATCGGGCAGCGGCATCGAGGAGATGACGTGCGTGCACGGGTAGCCGGTGACGGCGCCGTCCGCAGTGGTCTCGACGCTGATCGCGCGCCCGCCGCGCAGCCGGATCCGGGTGACCGGCTGGTCGAGATGCACCTTGTAACCGGCCGCCTCGATCAGCTCGGTGCAGCGCTCCCACATCATCCCGGGACCGAGCTTCGGGTAGTGGAACTCCTCGATCAGGGACACGATCCGCTGCCGGCCCCGGTGCGGACGCAACCAGTTGAGCGCGGCGCTGGCCAGGGACAGGTTCTTGATCCGCTGCGCGGCCCAGTCGGCCTGGATCGCGGTGGCCGGCATCCCCCAGACCTTCTCGTTGTAACTGCGGAAGAAATGTGCGTACAGCCGAGCCCCGAAGCGGGCGCTCACCCAACCCTCCAAATGCGACTGATCGGCTGGGGGCCGCAGCCGTGCCCTCAGGTAGGACAGCACGCATCGAGTCGCCTCAACGGCGCCGAGGTTGCGCAGCGCGTCGAGCGGGCGCAGCGGGTACTCGTAGAAGCGGCCCCGATAGAGGATCCGGCTACGCCGTGGCCGGAGCCCGAACTCGTCCTCCGACAGGATCGTGCGCCAGAACGCCGCCACCCTGGCGACCTTGGTGAAGAAGCGGTGGCCGCCGATGTCGAACCGCCAGCCGTCCCGCTCGACGGTCCGGCTGATCCCGCCCACGACGTCGTCGGATTCCAGCACGGTCGTTGGTACCTCGGCCCGCACCAGCTCGTGGGCTGCGGTCAGCCCAGCCGGGCCGGCGCCGATCACGACAACCTCCAGACCGGCGAGGTCGGCGGCGGGTGTCTCGCTCACATCGCCTTCGAGTTCGCGGTCTGGTCGAGCGCTCCGCGGAACCAGGCGATCGTCCGGGTCAGCCCGTCGGCGAGGTTCACGACGGGTTCCCAGCCCAGCGTCGAACGGGCCAGCGAGATGTCCGGCCGCCGGACCATCGGGTCGTCCTCGGGGCGGGCAACATGCTGGATGGTGCTGCTCGAACCGGTGAGGACCCGGATCAGCCGGGCCAGCTCCCCGATCGTCACCTCGACCGGGTTGCCGATGTTGACCGGCCCGGACTGTGTCGATCCGAGCAGCCGCAGGCAGCCGTCGACGAGATCGTCCACGTAGGTGATGGAGCGGGTCTGTCGGCCGTCACCCGCTATGGTCAGCGGTTCGCCGGTCAGGGCCTGCCGGATGAAGGTCGGCACGGCTCGGCCGTCGTTGGCCCGCATCCGCGGACCGTGGGTGTTGAAGATGCGCACGATTGCGGTGTCGACGCCCTGGGTCCGCCGGTAGGCCATCGTCATCGCCTCGGCGAACCGCTTCGCCTCGTCGTAGACGCCGCGGGGACCGACCGGATTGACGTGCCCCCAGTAGGTCTCCGGTTGCGGGTGGACCTGCGGATCCCCATACGCCTCCGATGTGGACGCCAGCAGGAACCGGGCCCGCTTCTCCTTGGCCAGGCCGAGCGTGTGCAGGGTGCCGATCGACCCGACCTTCAGGGTCTCGATCGGCATCCGCAGGTAGTCGGCGGGTGATGCCGGCGACGCGAAGTGCAGCACCGCGTCGACCTCGCCGACGACGTGCACGAAGTCGGTCACATCGGCCCTGATCAGACGAAACGGGCCGAGCTCCGAGTGCTGGGCCACGTTCGCCGACGAGCCGGTACAGAAGTTGTCCAGGCAGAGCACGCTGAATCCCTCGTGCAGCAACCGCTCGCACAGGTGTGAGCCGAGGAACCCGGCACCGCCCGTGACCACGGCTCTTGGACGACGCACCGCCACCGCCTCACGTCTTGGTCATCCCCGCGTCAGTGAGCGGACCCTACCCTAAGGTAAAGCAGAGGCAATGTGATCCGCTCCGACGGCCCACTGAAGCTGCCGTCTGTCGCACCCTCCAGGGCCGTGTCGATCGAGGACGTCCGCGGGCGGCACGGTCGGGGTGTGCCGGCGGCTGCGACGATCAGGGCGTAGACGGCCTGGTCCAGGGCACGGCGCCGCCGCATGATCAGGTGGTCGATCCCGAACCGTCCCGAGCCCGCCACCGCGAGGGCGAGGCTGAGCAGGCCGATCGCGAAGCAGCAGCCGTCCGCCCGGTGGGCGGTCAGCCGTCGATGATCTTGGCCTGGACCAGGAACTCCTTGGCCACGTCCTCCGGTGTCTCGCCGTCGATGTCGACCTTCGAGTTCAGCTCGGTGGCCCGCTGCGTGGTGAGCTCCTTGGCGATCGCCCCGAAGATGGCCTCGTAGGCGGGCGCGTGGGCCTGATACGTCTCGGTGCGCATGCTGACCCCGACGTTGTAGGTGGCCAGGGCCTGCTTGTCGTCCTGCAGGACGACCAGCTTGTTCTGGAGCACCTGCGCGTCGGTGCCGAAGACCACGGCGAAGTTGCACGGGTTGCGCGCGGCCACGCTCGTGTAGACCAACCCGAAGTCGAGAACGGCAACGTTCGCATCGGGCAGGTCGAAACCGTAGGTCTGCTCGACGGCGGGAAGCCCGTCGTTGCGGGTCGGGAACTCTGCCGCGGTGCACAGGCCGGCGGCCTGCGGGTTCTCCTGAGCCAGCCGGGCCCAGTCGCTGATCGTGGCCACCCCGAACTCCTGGGCGGCGGCCGGGTTCGCGGCGATCGCGTAGGCGTTGTTGGCCCCGGCCATGGCGAACCAGGTGATCCCGTTGGCCGCGTCCGCCTGCTTCACCGCGTCGAACTGGGCCTGCTCGCCCGCGACCGGATCGGTGTTGCCGAGCGGCCCGAGCCACGCCGTGCCGGTGTACTCCCAGTACATGTCGATCTCGCCCGACTGCAGCGCACCGCGCACCACCGGGGTGCCCACGAGGTTCGTGCGGTCGGTCACCGTCGCGCCCGCGCCCTGCAGGGCCTGCACCGCGATCTGGCCCAGGATGAGCTGCTCGGTGAACTCCTTCGACCCGACCGAGATCTCGGTGCCGGCCAGGTTGTTGGCCGCCGCCACCGATCCGCCGCCGCCCTCACCGCCGCCTCCTTGCGGCGGTGCGGCGCCGGTGTTGCCACCGCCGCCGCAGGCCGCGACGGCGAGCAGCCCGGCCAGAGTGAGGCCAGCCAGCACGCGGGTACGGATCATTCCGGCTCGGGTCGTCATATGGGCTCCTCGTTTGCGAACTTCCACGGTCACAGTCCTCGGGGACGGACGACGTCCTCGACCACGCCGAGGACGTGGTCGACGAGCAGGGCGAGCACCGCGGTGAGGATGCTGGCCACCACGATCACCGGGGTGCGGCTCTGCACGATGCCGCCGTAGACGACCGCACCGAGGCCGCCGGCGTTGGTGAGCGCGCCGATCGTGGCCGTCCCCACGTTGATCACGGCCGCGGTGCGCACGCCGGCCAGGATCACCGGAACCGCGAGCGGCAGCTCGATCTCGCCCAGCACGCGGCGACTCGACATGCCCATGCCGCGGGCCGACTCCACCACGAAGGGGTCGATCTGCTGCAGGCCGACGATGGTGTTGCGCAGGATCGGCAGGAACGCGTAGACGACCAGGGCCACGACCGCCCCGCGGAATCCGGGCGCGAACAGGATCGCGAACAGGACGATCACGCCCAGCGAGGGCACGGTCTGTCCGAGGTTGCCGAGCCCGATGACGAACGGGGCCAGGCGCCGGGCCGCGGGCCGTGTGACGAGAATGCCCGCCGGCACCGCGAGCACGATGACCAGCAGCGTCGACACCCCCACCAGCTGCAGGTGCACCAGCGTGGCCGTGCGCAGGCCGTCGAAGGTGAGCAGGCGACGCTCGACGTCGTCCAGGTCGGCGCGGGCGACGTACACCGCCACCAGGACGCAGACGACGATCAGCACCGCGGGCATGCCGAGGTAGTGGCGGGCCCTGGCGGGCCAGGAGGCGGATCGGTCGCGGTCCCGTACACCCGGGTCGACGCGGGCGTAGGGGTCCTCCATCCCGACGGTCACCGGGAGGCCGCCTCGTCGGTGGGCGGTTCGCCGGGCGCTGGTTCGTCGGGAGCCGGGGCGCGGACGGCCTCGACCGCGGACATGATGGTGTGCAGGTCGAGGGTGCCCAGCACGGCACCGGAGTGGTCGACCACGACCACCACCCCGACCACGCTGCCCAGCATCGCCTCCAGCGCGGTCGCGAGCGTCGCGGTGGGCTCGACCACCGCGCGGACCTCGATCCCCCGCCGCTCCAGCGCGCCGTCGGGGCCGGCGAGCTCGTCGGCCGGCACCCAGCGCAGCGGCCGGCGCCGCTCGTCGAGCAGCAGCACCGAAGCGTGGTCGGAGGCCTGGACGGCGCGCAACGCCGCCTCCCGACCACCGTCCGCCGTCGCCGTCGGCCACTGCCCGAGATCGACGTCGCGGACCTGCGTGAGGCCGAGCCCCTTGAGCGCGGCGCCGGAGCCGATGAACTCGCGCACGAAGTCGTCGGCCGGTGCCGCCAGCACCGTCTCGGGGGTGTCGTACTGGGCGACGCCGGACCCCTCGCGGAGGATCGCGATCCGGTCGCCCATCTTGATCGCCTCGTCGATGTCGTGGGTGACGAAGACGATGGTCTTACCGATCTCCTGCTGCAGGCGGAGGAACTCGTTCTGCAGTCGCTCGCGGCTGATCGGGTCGAGCGCGCCGAACGGTTCGTCCATGAGCATCACGGGCGGGTCGGCCGCGAGCGCGCGGGCCACCCCGACGCGCTGGCGCTGACCGCCGGACAGCTCCTTCGGGAACCGGTCCCGGTAGGTCGCCGGGTCCATCCCGACCAGGTGCAGCAGCTCGTCGAGCCGCTCGGAGATCCGGCGGCGGGGCCAACCCAACAGCCGGGGCACCGCGGCGATGTTGCGACCGATGGTCTGGTGGGGGAACAGGCCCACCTGCTGGATGACGTAGCCGATGCGGCGGCGGAGCTGGTCGGGATCGGCCCGCGTCACGTCCTCGCCCTGCAGCCGGATCGTGCCGGAGGTGGGCTCGATGATCCGGTTGATCATCTTCAGTGTGGTCGTCTTCCCACAACCGGACGGCCCGACCAGGATCACGATCTCGCCCTCGGCGATCGACAGGTCCAGCGCGTCGACGGCCGGGGCGGACTGGCCCGGGTACCGCTTGCTCAGCCGTTCGAGTTCGATCATCGCGCCCATCAGCGGATACCCCTCGAGGTCGTCAGCCGGCTCAACAGCAGGAACGCGCCGTCGAGGAGCATCCCGACCCCCACCACGCCCAGCGTGCCCAGCAGGGCGAGGTTCACCGCGTTCGGGCTGGTGATCACGCGCAGGCCGGAGAAGATCAGCTCCCCCAGCCCGGGCCCGCCGACGATCGGGCCGAGCGCGGCCACCCCGACCAGCAGCACCGCCGAGACCCGCACGCCGGTGAGCACCACCGGCCAGGCCAGCGGTAGCTCGATGCTCCACAGCCTTCGCCAGCGCCCCATCCCGACCCCCAGCGCCGACTCGACCACGGCCGCGTCGACCCCGTTCAGCCCGGTGACGGTGTTGCGCACGATCGGCAACAGCGAGTACAGGGCCAGCGCCACCACCACCGGAAGCGTGCCGATGCTGCCCAACAGGGCCAGCAGCAGCGCGTACATCGCCAGCGACGGCACCGTGAGGATCAGCCCGCAGACGTTGAGCGCCCAGGCCCGCAGCCGCGGCCTGCGGTACACGACGACGCCCAGCGCCAACCCGATCAGCGCGCCGACCAGTAACGCGACGAGAACCACGGCCAGGTGTTCGAGCGACAGCTCGAGCAACCGGTCGTAGTGGTCGGCGACGTAGGTGAGAAAGCCGATACCAGCTCCTTGCCCCGACAACCGGTGATGATCGGCGCAAACCTACCTCGGTGATCAAGCCGTTGCCCGACGGCGCGAGGGGCGGCCACCGGATCGTGACGTGAGCGGGACAGTCGGCCTTCGTCGGACGACGGCCGCCCCGGTTCGCCGCAGGTGCGGCGGACCGGGGCGTCGTCATACGGAGCGGTTACCGCAGGTCGTACCGGTCCAGGTTCATGACCTTGTCCCAGGCGTCGACGAAGTCACGGACGAACCTCTCCTTGGCGTCGTCGGCGGAGTACACCTCGACGATGCCGCGCAGGATCGAGTTCGAGCCGAAGACCAGGTCGGCCGCGGTGGCGGTCCGCACCACGTGACCCTGGGCGTCGCGGGCCTCGTAGACGCCCTCGTCCTCGACCGACGTGCTCCACTCGACGTCGAGGTCGAGCAGGTTGCGGAAGAAGTCCTGCGACAGGACTCCCGGACGGTCGGTGAACACGCCGTGCTGCGTGCCACCGGTGTTCGCGGCCAGCACGCGCAGGCCGCCGACCAGGACGGTCAGCTCCTTGGCCGTGAGCTCGAGCATGTAGGCGCGGTCGACGAGCAGGGTCTCCGGTGACAGCTTCACACCCGGAGCGATCCAGTTGCGGAACCCGTCGCCGCGGGGCTCGAGGTAGGAGAACGTGTCGACGTCGGTCTGCTCCTGCGAGGCGTCGGTCCGGCCCGGGCTGAACGGCACGGTGATGTCGACGCCCGCGTCGGCGGCGGCCTTCTCCACGGCGGCGGAGCCGGCCAGCACGATCGTGTCGGCGAGCGAGACGG
>DATMDS010000163.1:0-32094 GCA_035557575.1 Pseudonocardia sp.
ACGTCGAGCTGGCCAGGGACATCGCCGCGCAACCGCTGTCGGAGCTGGTGGACGTGTTGCGCCGGCACGTGGACATCGCGCTGAAGCCCCCGGGGTCGGGTGCGAGCAGCTGACTGACCTGCTCGTGCACAACGGGGACGCGGGTGCCGTTGGGGCTGGACCGGAGCCCGAGCTGGTCGCGGTGGCTCCGGGCTTCCTCGCGGCCGGGGCGATCGGCTTCACCCCGCGCTCCCGGCTGGCCGGGCTGCGCCTGGTGCACCGATCTGCGCCGCGCCTGGGGTGGCGGGACGCCGCTCTGAACAGGCACCCGGTGCCAGGCCTCGGCCACCCGGTCCCTGACGAACGGCACTTTCGCACGAACCTATCGTGCGAAAGTGCCGTTCGTTCGGGCTGGCGGCGCGGGGGGCGGGGCGCGGGGCGCGGGGCAGCGGCGGGCGGGTCAGGGGTCGGTGCGCAGGCTCGGGTAGGCGTGCACGGAGCCGGCCGCCGCGCCGAGCAGGGTCTCGAACGTGGCGGGCTCGTCGGCCAGGGCCTCGGACAGCAGTGGGATCACGTGCTCGCGGACCGGGAACGGCGACAGCGCGCGCCGGTAGCCGTCCACCGAGGCGAACCGGACGGTGAGCACCCAGCGATCCGGCTCGTCCACCGACCGCCCCAGCTCACCACCGCGGCAGCCGTCGGCGACCGTGAGCAGCTCGAGCGCCCGCCGAGCCCGGGCCACGAACTCGGGCGCGGCGGCGGGCGGCACCGCGAACCGACAGACGAGCAGCATCGCGCGAGCATGCCAGCCTACGATGGCGGTGCGGCCGGGACGTGTCCTCAGCACCGGGAGTGGCCGCGACCCGGGGGACGGGCAACCGATGCCGATCGTTGCTGGTGGGCGGACCGCACCCGCCGACGGCCCGAGCGACTCTGCCGACCCCGCGCAGCACGAGGCCCACTCGGACTCCCGCGGCCCCGTCGCGCCCGCACCGGTGCGTACCCCGCGCACCCTGGCCACGGCGGGTGACCTGCTGCGCGCGCTCGCCGCGCCGGTGCGCATCGCCATCGTGCTGCAGCTGCGCGAGTCCAGCCGCTGCGTGCACGACCTGGTCGACGCGCTCGGGGTGACCCAACCGCTGATCAGCCAGCACCTGCGGGTGCTGAAGTCGGCCGGGGTGGTGCGCGGCGACCGGCACGGCCGCGAGGTGGTGTACTCGCTGGTCGACGACCACTTGGCGCACATCGTGGTGGACGCGGTCGAGCACGCCGAGGAGGAGGGAGGCCGATGACCGGGTCCGGCCAGGCGGCGTCGACCCGGGTCCGGGCCACCCGGCAGCGGGCCGCGGTATCGGCCCTGCTGGACCGGCTCGACGACTTCCGCTCTGCCCAGGAGATCCACGACCAGCTGCGCCGGGCCGGCGAGGGCATCGGATTGACCACCGTCTACCGGACCCTGCAGGCGCTGGCCGACGGCGGCGAGGTCGACGTGCTGCGCACCGGCAGCGGCGAGGCGCTCTACCGCCGCTGCGCCTCCGAGGCGCATCACCACCACCTGGTCTGCCGCCACTGCGGGGCCACCGTGGAGATCGAGGGGCCGGCCGTGGAGAGCTGGGCACAGCGGGTCGCGGAGGCCCACGGGTTCTCCGATCTCAGCCACACCGCGGAGATCTTCGGGCTGTGCCGCGACTGCGGCGTGCTCCGGAAGTCTCAGAACGACACATCCGCGGCCGACCCGGCCGACTAACGTCCCCGCCAACGCAAGGAGGCGGAAGGTGGCGGACGACAGAGCCGGCCCGAACGGAGCGGCCTCGACGGCCACCGCGCCGAGCGCGGTGCGCCGGCTGGATTCGGCGGAGGCGGTGGAGCTGGCCGGGCTGGCAGCGGTGTTCGAGGACCTGCAGTACGTGCTGCGCTGTTGCGAGCACCTGGTGTCCGCGCTGGCCACACCGGAACCGGACAGCGCGCTGGTCGAGGCCTTGTGGACCGGCGCCCTGGTCGGGTACGTGCGCTGCTTCTCCGCGCGCACGGGCGTGCTCACCGACGCCGACCTCACCGAGCTGAAGCTGGACGGCGACGTCGCCGAGTTCCACGGGATGATCAAGAAGCTCCGTGACCACTACGCCTCGCGGCACGCGAACCCGCGGGAGTCGTTCAGCATCGGCGCGGCGCAGGCCAACGACGGTCGCCCGACCGGGGTCGCGGTGGTCTCCACCCCGCGCCCGCTGGTCGACGACATCACGGTGCGGCTGCTGGGCCGGGTGGCCTACGCGCTGAGCGGGCTGCTCGACGCGCGGATGCAGGCCTCCCAGGCGCGGGTGCTGGAGTCGGCCGGCGGGCTGTCACCGACCGAGCTCAGCCGGCTGCCGCTGCTGCATCTCGCCGACTCCGCGACGGGCTGACCGGCACCCGGGCCAGCACCAGCAGGTACTCGTAGCGGTAGCGGCTGGGCCCGCCCGGCGGCCCGGCGTCCTCGGCGGTGAACAGGGCCAGCAGGTCGCGGTCGAGTTGCGCGGCGCGATCCGCGTCCAGCCCGGAACGGATGGCGATGACCGGGGCGAAGTGCTGCCGGTAGTAGTCCCGCAGCTGCTCGGGCGGCCCGGTGAAGTCGACCTCCAGGGTGCGGCGCTCGGTCCGCACGTCGGCCCCGGCGAGCAGCTCGGCGACGTGCTCCGGTATGCCCCATGCCGTCGGCGGCGGCCCGGCGTCCGGGTCGGGCGCCGGCAGGAAGCGGTTGAGGACCTGGAAGAAGCGGCCGGCTGCCCCGTCCGGCGTCCAGTTGCCCAGCGCGACGACGCCGCCGGGGCGGCAGACCCGCAGCAGTTCCCGTGCGGTGGCCCGCTGGTCGGGAGCGAACATCGCGCCGACGGTGGAGAGCACCACGTCGAAGTGGCCGTCCTCGAAGGGCAGGTCCTGGGCGTCCGCCAACCGCCAGGTGATGGCCAGCCCGCGGGCCGCCGCCGCCCGCTCGCCGACGGCCAGCAGCTCGGGGGTGATGTCGGTGGCGGTCACCTCGGCGCCGGTGGCGGCGGCCGGCAGGGCGGCGTTGCCGGTCCCGGCCCCGACGTCCAGCACCCGCTGGCCGGCGCGCACTCCCGCGGCGGCCACCACCGCCCGTCCCATTTCCGCGATCAGTGCGGCGACCCGGTCGTAGTCGCCGAGGGCCCAGAACCGTTCCGGTGTGCTCATGCGGGCCACCGTCGACCGCTCCGGCCCGCACCGGAAGTTCGAACTGTGGACTTCCACCGGCTCCGGGCGCGGAGGATCCTTCCCGGCCATGGAGGGCTACGGCCAGTTCTGCCCGATCGCGCTCGGTGCCGAGGTCTTCGCCGAACGCTGGACCCCGATCATCCTGCGCAACCTGATGGCCGGCTGCGCGCGGTTCGGCGAGATCCTGGCCGGGGCGCCCGGGCTGCCGCGCAGCGTGCTGTCGACGCGGCTGCGTCGGCTCGAGCGCGACGGGGTGGTACAGCGCTCGGTCAGCGACGGCACCCCCAGCTACCGGCTCACCCCGTGCGGCACCGAGCTGGCCCAGGTCTGCCTCGCCCTGGGCACGTGGGGCGCCCGCTGGCGCGAGGTCCGCCCCGAACACCTCGACCCGTACCTGGCACTGTGGACACTGTCCACACTGGTCGGACCGGATGCGCTGCCGCGGCCGCGGGTGGTGGTTCGGTTCGAGGTGACCGGGCATCCGGCACCGAACCGGTACTGGCTGGTCGCCGGGCCTGGCGAGCGGGAGGTGTGCGTGCACGACCCGGGGTTCGGCGACGACGCGGTGGTGGCCGCGGACACCGCGACCCTGGTCGCGTGGATCACCGGGCGGCTGCCGGTGGGGCAGGCCCAGCGGGCCGGCACGATGACGATCACCGGGGCCCCGTGGACGGTACGCATGCTCGGCGAATGGGGCCGACTGAGCCCGTTCGCCGACGTCGCGCCGGTCAGGCCGGCTGGTCGGTGAGTGCGGCGCGCAGGCTGGAGGCCCCGCCGACCACCAGCATCAGCATCGTGCCCATCGCCTTCTCCTCCAGTCCGGAGGCCGGAAAGGCGTAGCGCATGGTCACATCCCAGCCCTGCTCGCCCTCGACCACGCGTGGGGTGCCGAAGAGGCCCTCCCCCGCCCCGAGCCCCACCCGCATCGGCACGTCGTCGGTGCGGGGCAGGTCCCATGCCACCACGCAGGTGATGTTGAGGACGGGCAGCCCCTCCTCCAGCTCCATGCCCTGCACCGCGCACACCACGCCGCCGTGCGCGAACGTGAGCGCCCCGTCCTCGTCCACGGTCACGTCGTAGTAGTTCTCCAGCGCCGCGCGGGCGATGTCCAGTGTGGTCGTCATGAGGCACTCTCCGGGGAGTCGGTGGCGCCGCCGAAGCGGCGGTGGCGGCTGGCGTAGATCTCGACGGCCTGCCACAGGTGTCGGCGGTCGAAGTCGGGGAACAGCGTGTCCAGGAACACGAGCTCGGCATAGGCGGACTGCCAGAGCAGGAAGTTCGACGTGCGTTGCTCGCCGGAGCTGCGGACGAACAGATCCACATCGGGCATGTCCGGCTCATCGAGGTAGCGGGCGATCGTCCGCTCGTCGATCTTGTCCGGCCTGATCCGGCCCTCCGCGGCGAGCCGGGCGATCTGCCGGACCCCGTCGACGATCTCGGCCCGGCCGCCGTAGTTCACGCACATGGTCAACGTGAGCACGTCGTTGTGCCGGGTCTTCACCTCGGCGATCTCCAGCTCGCGGATCACGCTGCGCCACAGCCGCGGCCGCCGCCCGGCCCAGCGCACCCGCACCCCCATCGCGTGCATCTCGTCCACCCGGCGGCGGATCACGTCCCGGTTGAAACCCATGAGGAAGCGCACCTCGTCGGGGCTGCGCTTCCAGTTCTCGGTGGAGAACGCGTACGCCGACAACCAGCGCACCCCGATGTCGATACAGCCGCGGGCCACGTCCATCAGCGACGCCTCGCCCCGCTTGTGGCCCTCGATCCGGGACAGGCCGCGCGCGTTGGCCCAGCGCCCGTTGCCGTCCATGACCAGCGCGACGTGCTGCGGCACCAGGTCCCGCGGGATCGCCGGCGGCCGCGCCCCGGACGGGTGCGGTGGCGGGGGCTGGGGCACGGGCTGAACCCTAGGCGCTGCGCGCCTGTGAGTGCTGAGCCGCGCTAGAACACGGCTCAGCACTCACGACCCGGTGGCGGCAGGCTCGGCCGGCTCGGTCGACGTCCGGTCGGGGTCGGGCTGGTCGGGGTCGGGCTGGTCGGGGTCGGGCTGATCGGGGTGGCCGAGCTGGTCCAGGGCCCACCGCGCCCACTCGGTCACGGCGTCGTACTGGCGCAGCCCGAACTCCCCGGCGAGCCGGCCGAAGTCGGCGCGGGGCCCGCGGTCCGGATTCGGCGGCAGGGCCAGCAGCGCGCGCAGCTCGGCCGCGGCGGCCGCGGTGCGCTCGGCGATCGAGGTCAGCATCAGCCGCTGGTCGGCCGGCGACAGCGCGGACAGCAGGAACATCCGCAGCACGTGCTCGTTGCGCACGACAGTGCCCTCACCGGGCGGCCGCAGTAGCCAGGAGCGCAGCTCCTCGCGCCCGTCCGCGGTGATGTCGTAGGTCTTCGCCCCACGCGGGCCTTCGTTGACCACCCGGACCAGTCCGCGCCCGGCCAGCTTGCCCAGCTCCGGATAGATGCTGGTGTGCCCGGCCTGCCAGGCATACCGGCCGAGGCTTTTGTCGAACTCCTTGGTCAGCTCGTAGCCACTGGCCGGTGCCACTGCGAGCAGGCCGAGCAGGGCATGGGACAGCGACATGCGGCCATCCTACATGTCGTTCCTGACATGTAGGTATTGACATGTCAGCGATGGCGCGGGCATGGTGTTTCGCATGACCACCGCCCCGCCCCTGTACCTGACCGGGCACCTGGCCCCGGTCCCCGACGAGATCGAGAGCGTCGACCTCCCCGTCCACGGCGCGCTGCCGCCGGAGCTGACCGGCCGCTACCTGCGCAACGGCCCGAACCCGCTGCCGGGCACCGACCCCGGACACTGGTTCGCCGGGCAGGGCATGATCCACGGCGTGCGGCTGCGCGCGGGCCGCGCCGAGTGGTACCGGAACCGGTGGGTGCGCACCGCGGCGATGGCCGGCAGGCCGTTCCTGCGCCCCGACGGCACGATGGACCGGACCGCCGTGTCGGCCAACACACACGTCATCGAGCACTCCGGGCGGCTGCTCGCGTTGGTGGAGAACGGCGTTCCCCACCAGGTCACGCCGGAGCTGGACACCGTCGGCCCGTGCGACTTCGACGGCCGGCTGACGACCGCGATGACCGCCCACCCCAAGTGCGATCCGGTGACCGGCGAGCTGCACTTCTTCGGCTACGGCGCGCTGCCGCCGCACCTGACCTACCACCGGCTGTCGGCGGCAGGCGAGCTGGTGTGCAGCGCCGAGATCCCCGGCGCCGGGCCGTCGATGATGCACGACTTCGCGATCACCGATCGGCACGCGGTCTTCCTCGACCTGCCGGTGACGTTCCAGATCGGCCTCGTCGGCCGCGGCATGCCCTACGCCTGGGACGACGGCTACCCGGCTCGGATCGGCGTGATGGCGCTCGAGCGCCCGGGCGAGGTCCGCTGGTTCCCGATCCAGCCCGGTTACGTGTTCCACGTGGGCGGCGCGCACACCGACCGGCGCGGCCGCATCGTGCTGGACGGCTGCCGCTACACCCCGGCCGACATCCGGGTCGCCTGGCACCGCATCGGCGGCCGCGGCGCGGCCGCGGACGCCGCCGCGCTGGGAGTGGCCCGGCTGCACCGGTGGGTGCTGGACCCGGGCACCGGCTCCGTCGCGGAGACGGTGCGCGACGAGCGGCCGATCGAGTTCCCGACCCTGGACGACCGCCTGGTGGGGCGGGCCTCCCGGCACCTGTACGCGACCTCGCAGACCGAGGACACGGCGGCGATCGTGCACTACGACGAGGCCGGGGCAGTCACCGCGCACGAGCTCGGCGTGGACGTCGTCGCCGGCGAGGCGGTCTTCGTCCCGGCCGCCGACGACGCCGCCGAGGACGAGGGCTGGCTGCTGACGATCACCACCCGGCGCGACGGCTCGGCGTCCCAGCTGCTGGTGCTCGACGCCACCGACCTCGCCGGTCAGCCGGTGGCCGCGGTCGAGCTGCCGCGCGGGGTGCCTGCCGGCTTCCACGGCTCCTGGGTGGCGGACGCGGCGCCGGCGGACCGGCAGTGACCCGCACCCTCCTGCGCGGCCTGGCCTGGGACGTCGCGCTGCCGGTCGCGACCTACTACGCCCTGCACCTGCTGGGCGCATCGGACTGGGTGGCGTTGCTGGCCTCGACGCTGGTCGCGGGACTGCGGGTGATCTGGGTGGCGGCCCGGCAGCGCGCGCTCAACCCGTTCGCCACGGTGATGCTGCTGGTGTTCGGGATCGGGCTGGCGCTCACGTTCGTCAGCGGCGACCCGCGGTTCCTGCTGATCAAGGAGTCGTTCGTGACCGGCGCGGTCGGCCTGACCTTCCTGGTCACCGCACGCAGCCGCCGTCCGCTGACGCTGGCCGCCCAGCAGAGCTGGCAGCCGCACCGGGCGACCGAGCTGGCCGCGGAGTACCGCGCCGAGCCCGACGTCCGGCGCGGACACCGGTCCGTCTCGACCGTATGGGGCGTGGGCCTGCTGCTCGAGGCGGCACTGCGCGTGCCGCTGGTCTACCTGCTGCCGCCGAGCGTGATGGTCGGGGTGTCCTCCGGGATGGCCGTGCTGACCTTCGGCGCGCTGATCCTGTGGACCGGCCGCTATACGCGCTCCGCGCCCGTGAGTGCTCCGCCGCGCTAGAACACGGCTCAGCACTCACGACGATCGGGCGGGGCCGGTGGATTCTTCCGGGCGCGGTCAGGGTGGGCCGGTCGCTCCCGCCGCCCGCCGCTCCACCAGCGGCAACGAGCGCAGCTGCCGCTCCAGATGCCACTGCAGGTGCGCGGCCACCAGCCCACTGGTGTCCCGCCGGGTCGCCGCGCCCGTCCCGTCCGCGATCGCCCAGTCCCCGTGCAGCAGCGCGTCGAGCAGCGCGAACGTCTCCCGGGAGGGGGTGACCGAGCCGGGTGGGCGGCAGCGCGGGCAGACCGCTCCCCCGGCGGCGATGTTGAACGCCGGGTGCGGGCCGGGCTCGGCGCAGCGGGCGCAGTCGTTGATCGCCGGTGCCCAGCCGGCGTGGGTCATCGCGCGCAGCAGGAACGCGTCCAGCACCAGCGACGGATCCCGCTCCCGACCGGACAGCGCCCGGATCGCGCCGACCAGCAGCAAGTACACCCGCAGCGCCGGCTCGCCCTCCTCGGCCACCAGCCGGTCGGCCGTCTCCAGCACCGCGCAGGCCGCGGTGTAGCGGGTGTAGTCACCGATGATGCCGACGCCGAACGCGTCCACGGTCTGCGCCTGGGTGACGATGTCCAGCGAGCGGCCGGTGTAGCACTGCACGTCGACGTGGTTGAACGGCTCCAGCCGGGCACCCCAGCGGGACCGGGTGCGGCGCACCCCCTTGGCCACCGCGCGCACCTTCCCGTGCCGGCGGGTCAGCAGCGTGACGATGCGGTCCGCCTCGCCGAGCTTCTGCACCCGCAGCACCAGGCCGGTGTCGCGGTAGAGGGCCACTGCAGCAGCCTACGGCGCGACCGGGTCGGGGCAGAGCACACGGCCGGGGCGGGTCGGGTGCGTGCGCCGGACCCGAGCGCGGTGGGAGAGTCGGCGCAACGAACTCGTGACGGGGAGGTGGCGGCGGTGCCGAAACCGAACGGGGCGCCGACGCTGGAGTCGGTGGCCGCGCTCGCCGGGGTCTCCCGGGCCACCGCCGGCCGGGTACTGGCCGGCTCGTCGACCGTGAGCACACAGGCCAGGGACGCGGTGCTGCGCGCGGCGGCCGAGCTGTCCTACGTGACCAACCGGGCGGCCCGCTCGCTGATGACCCGGCGCAGTGACTCGGTGGCCTTCGTGGTCGCCGAGTCCGACGAGCGGTTCTTCGCCGACCCGTACTTCTCCCAGGTGCTGCGCGGGGTGCACGCCGCGGTGGCCGCCCACGACGTGCAGCTGGTGTTCGCGGTGTTGGCCGACGACGCCGAGCGCGAGCGGTTCGAACGATTCGCCCGCGGCGGGCACGTCGACGGCGCGGTCTTCGTCTCGCTGCACGGGGCGGACCCGCTGCCGCAGCGGCTGCAGGACGCCGGGATCCCGGTGATCATCTCCGGGCGCCCGCTCGGTCGGCCGAGCGGACTGGCCTACGTGGACGCCGACAACATCGGCGGGGCCCGCTCGGCCGTGCGGCTGCTCGCCGACCGCGGGCGGCGCCGGTTGGCCACCATCACCGGCCCGCTGGACATGGTGGCCGCCCGCGACCGCTATGACGGCTTCCGCGCCGAGCTCGCCGGGCTCGGCCGGGAGGCGGCCGGCGTGGTGCACGCCGATTTCTCGATCGCCGGCGGGCGGGCCGCGATGATCGAACTGCTGGCCGACGCGCCGGACGTCGACGGGGTCTTCGTGGCCAACGACCTGATGGCCCTCGGGGCGCTGCAGGCGGCCGCCGAGCTGGGCCGCCGGGTGCCCGAGGACGTGGCCGTGATCGGGTTCGACGACATCCCGATGGCCGCGACCAGCGCGCCGCCGCTGACCACCGTGCGCCAACCGATGACCGAGATGGGCCGGGCGCTGGCCGGCCGGCTGCTCGACCTGATCGGGAACGGCGGCTCCCGGGAACCGCTGATCGTGCCCACCGAGATCATCGAGCGGGCCACGGTCTGACCGCCGCCTGGAGAACGTCCGCTACCTCTGAGAGCGCTCTCTTGACACCGCCAGTGAGCTTCGCCATTCTTCTCCCACGTCCCTGAGAGCGCTCTCACCGAGTGCACATCGCCAGCGCCCGTCGATCCGCCCGGCCAGGAGGACCCATGCCCAGTCCACGCAGGACCACCATCGCGACCGCCGCGCTCGCGGCCGCCACCCTCGCGCTCAGCGCCTGCGGGTCGGGCGGCGACGCCGCCCCGGCCGCCGGCGGCCCGGTCGAGCTCAAGGTCAGCCTGTTCGGCACCTTCGGCTACGACGAGGTCGGCCTGTTCCGCCAGTACGAGGCCGAGCACCCCGGAGTGAAGATCGTCTACGAGTCCACCCAGGGCGAGGACAAGTACTGGCCCGCGCTGCAGACCCGGCTGGCCTCGGGCACCGGGCTCGCCGACGTGCAGGGCATCGAGGTGGCCCGGATCGCCGACGTCACCGCGAACCAGGCCGACAAGTGGACCGACCTGCGCGACACCCCGGCCAAGGATGCCATCGGCCGCTACATCGACTGGAAGGAGCCGGCCGCGACCACCGCCGACGGCGCCGTGCTCGGCCTCGGCACCGACATCGGCCCGATGGGCATCTGCTACCGGTCCGACCTGCTCGCCCAGGCCGGGCTGCCCACCGAGCCGTCCCAGCTGGCCGCGCAGATGCCCACCTGGGACGGGTTCCTCGCCCTCGGCGAGAAGTTCACGGCCGCGGCGCCGGCCGGTACCGCCTGGCACGACTCGGCGGGCGGTCTGTACAACGCGATCATCTCCAGCCAGCAGGAGATCTACTACGACCGCGGCGGGCAGCTGGTGTTCGACCGCAACCCGGCCGTCCGTGCGGCCTTCGACACCGCAGCCAAGGCCGGGCAGGGCGGGCTGACCGCGAAGCTCGAGCAGTTCGTCGACCCGGGCTGGGACCAGGGCTTCTCCTCGGGCAGCTTCGCCACCATCGCCTGCCCGTCCTGGATGATCGGCTACATCAAGGGCAAGGCCGGGGACGCCGGCGCCGGCAAGTGGAACGTGACCACGCTGCCCGGCGGCTCCGGCGGCAACTGGGGCGGCTCCTACCTGGGGATCCCGGCGGTCAGCCAGCACAAGCAGGAAGCGGCCGAGCTGATCACCTGGCTCACCGATCCGGCCCAGCAGGCCACGGTCTTCGCCGAGGCCGGCAACTTCCCGTCCACCACCGCCGGTATCGAGATGGTCGCCGACGCCGTCGACCCGTACTTCAACAACGCCCCGATCGGCAAGATCTTCTCGGCCTCGGCCGAGGCGGCGCCGGTGCAGATCCTCGGTCCGGAGGACGGCGTGGTGAAGAGCGCCATGGTGCAGTCGCTGCTGGCCGTCGAGACCGGCGGCAGCGACCCGGCACAGGCCTGGGACGCGGCCGCCGCGAAGATCCGCAACCAGGTCGGCTGATGACCCTGCAACTCGACCTTCCGGTCCCCGGGGAGCGCACGCCCCCGGGGGCCGGGACGGCGCCGCGGCCTTCCTGGCGCGCCCGGCTCTACCGCTGGGAGGGCCGCTCCGCGCCGTACGTCTACATCGCCCCGTTCTTCGTGCTGTTCGCCGCGTTCGGGCTGTTCCCGCTGGTCTACACGGCCTGGATCAGCCTGCACCGCTACAAGCTGGGCTCGTCCATGAGCTGGGTCGGCCTGGACAACTACACCTGGCTGCTGAGCAACCCCGGCTTCTACAACGCGCTCTGGAAGACGATCACCATCGGCGTGCTGTCCACGGTGCCGCAGCTGCTGCTCGCGCTCGGCCTGGCGCACCTGCTCAACTACCGGCTGCGCGGCCGCACGTTCCTGCGGGTGGCCATGCTGATGCCGTACGCGACGAGCGTCGCCGCGGCCACCCTGGTCTTCGCGCTGATCTTCGGGCGGGACGCCGGCGTGGTCAACGGCCTGCTCGGGGTGGTCGGCATCGACCCGGTGGACTGGCGCAACGGCGACTGGACCGCGCAGATCGCCCTCTCGGTGATCGTGATCTGGCGCTGGACCGGCTACAACGCGCTGATCTACCTGGCCGGCATGCAGTCGATCTCCTCGGACCTGTACGAGGCGGCCGCCCTGGACGGGGCGAACCGCTGGCAGCAGTTCCTGCACGTCACGCTGCCCGGGCTGCGCCCGACCATCCTGTTCACCGTCGTGGTCTCGACCATCGGGGCCAGCCAGCTGTTCGGCGAGCCGCTGCTGTTCGGCGGCGGCCAGGCCAACGGCGGACCGGTCAACCAGTACCAGACCCTCGGGTTGTACATGTACCAGCAGGGTTGGCAGTTCGGTCAGCTCGGCCGCGCGGCCGCGGTGGCCTGGGTGATGTTCGTGCTGATCATCGGGCTGGTGCTGCTGAACACCCGGCTGGCCCGCCGCCGGCGGGAGCTCTGATGACCGCGATCATGACGCGCCGCCACCGGGCACCGGACGCCGCCGGCTCGCTCACCTACCTCGCCCTCGGCGCGACCGCGCTGCTGTTCCTCGCCCCGTTCTGGTACATGCTGGTCGCGGCGAGTCGGCCGATGGCCGAGATGAACCAGTGGCCGCCACCGCTGCTGCCCGGCGACGACCTCTGGTCCAACGTGGCCACCGCGATCGAGCAGCAGAGCATCGGGCTGGCGCTGTGGAACTCGCTGGTCGTCTCCGGGCTGATCACCGCGGGCACGGTGGGCTTCTGCACGCTGGCCGGCTTCGCGTTCGCCAAGCTGCGCTTCCGCGGCCGCGACGCGCTGTTCACGATCACGCTGGGCACCATGATGATCCCGCCCAGCCTGAGCGTGGTCCCGCTGTACTCGATCATGGCGGACCTCGGCCTGGCCGGCGACCTCTCCTCGGTGGTGCTGCCCTCGCTGGTGTGCGCGTTCGGCGTGTTCTTCATGCGCCAGTACCTGACCGGCGCGCTGCCCGACGAGCTGCTCGAGGCGGCGAAGGTCGACGGGGCCACCTCGCTGCGCACCGTGGTCAGCATCGTGGCGCCGATCGCCCGGCCCGGCATGGCCGTGCTCGGGATGCTCACCTTCATGACCGCCTGGAACGACTTCTTCTGGCCGGTCATCACGCTCAACTCGTCCAACCCGACCGTGCAGGTGGCGCTGAACAACCTGGGCAGCGGCTACGTCCCGGACACCGCGGTGATCATGGCCGGCACGCTGGTCGGGACGCTGCCGGTGATCGTGGTGTTCCTGCTGCTCGGTCGGCAGATCGTCGGCGGCATCGTCGCCGGCGCGGTGAAGGGATGACCATGAGGGGAAACCGATGACCAGCACGGTCCGCACCGCGGCGCCGTCCGGCACGCTGTCCTTTCCGCCCGGCTTCCAGTGGGGCGCGGCGACCGCGGCGTACCAGATCGAGGGCGCGGTCGCCGCCGGCGGGCGCACCCCGTCGATCTGGGACACGTTCGCGCACACCCCGGGCCGGATCGCCGGCGGGGATCACGGCGACGTGGCCGACGACCACTACCACCGGTTCCGCGAGGACGTGGCGCTGATGGTCGAGCTGGGCCTGACCAGCTACCGGTTCTCGGTGTCCTGGCCGCGGATCACCCCGCAGGTCACCGCGGACGGGCTCGGCCCGGTCAGCGCCGAGGGCATCGGCTTCTACTCCGATCTGGTCGACACGCTGCTCGAAGCCGGCATCAGCCCCGCGGTGACGCTGTACCACTGGGACCTGCCGCAGGCCCTGGAGGACGCCGGCGGCTGGACCGCGCGGGCCACCGCCGAGCGGTTCGGCGAGTACGCCGAGGTGGTGGCGGCCGCGCTGGGTGATCGGGTGTCCCTGTTCAGCACGCTCAACGAGCCGTGGTGCAGCGCGTTTCTCGGCTACGCGAGCGGTGTGCACGCGCCGGGACGCACCGAGCCGGCCGCGGCGCCGGCCGCGGTGCACCACCTCAACCTGGCGCACGGGCTGGCTGCGGCGGCAATCCGGCGGGCCGCCCCGACGGCGAAGGTGGCGGTGACGCTGAATCTGGCCTGGGTGGTGCCCGAGACCGGCTCGGCGGCCGACGCCGACGCCGCCCGCCGCGTCGACGGGCTGGCCAACCGGGTGTTCACCGACCCGATCCTGCACGGCCGCTACCCGGCCGACGTGCTCGCCGACACCGCGGCGATCAGCGACTGGTCGTTCGTCCGGCCCGGCGATATGGAGATCATCTGCGCGCCGCTGGACGTGCTGGGCGTGAACTACTACAGCCCGACCGTGGTGCGGCACTGGACCCGCGAGCGTCCGCGGGAGACCGCGGACGGGCACGGCGCGGGCGCGGCCAGCCCGTGGATCGGCTGCGACGACGTGGAGTTCCCGCGTCAGCACGGCCCGAAGACGGACATGGGCTGGAGCATCGACCCCCGCGGCATGACCGAACTGCTGCTGCGGGTGACCCGGGAGCGCCCCGGCCTGGACCTCATGATCACCGAGAACGGGGCGGCGTTCCCGGACGTGCTGACCTCGGACGGCCGGGTGGCCGACCCGCAGCGGGTGGAGTACCTGCGCGCGCACCTGGCCGCCGTGCACGCGGCCATCGAGGCCGGCGCCCCGGTGATCGGGTACTTCGTGTGGTCGCTGCTGGACAACTTCGAGTGGGCCTGGGGCTACGCCAAGCGCTTCGGGGTGGTGTACGTCGACTACACCACGCTGCGCCGGACCCCGAAGGACAGCGCCTGGTTCTACGCCGCGGTGTCCCGGGACAACGCGGTGCCCGGGGCACCACGGTCCCCTGCCGGTGCCGCCGCGCCGGCTTGACACCGCCGCCGTTCGCCGGTGAGGTCAGCTGACCGAACCGGCGATCCGGAGGCCCTGTGGACGGCAAGCCTGCCCGAGGCGAGCGCGAGAACCGGCGAGAGCGAGCCGGCATCCACCTCGTCCCGCAGGAATCGCGGGCCGAGACCGAGCGCACGCTGGCCGCCACCCCCGGGATCCGCGGCGAGCCGACCGACGCGGAGCGCTCCCGGACGCTGCTCGGCGCGGTGCGCACCGCCGCGCTGGCCACCCTGGGCGACGGAGGCTTCCCGTTCGGTTCGCTGGTCAGCCACGCCGTGGACGCCGCCGGGCGGCCGCTGTTGCTGCTGTCGGACCTGGCCGAGCACACCCGCAACCTGACCGCCGACCCGCGGGCGTCGCTGATGGCCATCGAGCAGGGGTCGGGTGATCCGCTGGCGCTGGCCAGGGTGACGGTGATCGGCCGGGTCGCCGAGGTGCCGGCGGCCGAGCGCGAGGCGGTGCTGGAGACCTACCGGGCGGTGCACCCCGGCGCGTTCTACGCCGGGTTCGCCGACTTCCGGCTCTACCGGCTCGGCGTCTCCTCGGTGCGGTACGTCGGCGGGTTCGGCCGGATGAGCTGGGTCGGCGCCGACGACTACACGGCCGCGGAGCCGGACCCGTTGCGCCCGCACGCGGTCGGGATCATCGGCCACATGAACGACGACCACGCCGAGGCGCTGGTGCTCTACTGCCGGGCGTACGGCGAACGGCCGGGCACCACCGCGGCACGCATGGTCGGGGTGGACCGCTACGGCTTCGCCATGCTGGCCCGCGACACCCCGGACGGCGACGAGACCGCGATCCGGCTGCCGTTCGGGCGGCGGGTCGACACCACCGACGAGGTGCGGGCCGTGATGATCGAGCTGTTGCGCCGGGCCCGCCAGGGCTGACCAACGGGTCGGGTCCGCACGTCAGGACGGCGACAGCGGGCGACAGCGGGCTGGCAGCCGACGCCGGCACGGTACGAGCATGCACAGCATCAGCTCCGCCGCCGTCCCTGCGGCAACACCGACCACCACCGTCCGCACAGCCCGTGACGTGGCCGCGCTCGGCACCGTGCTGGGGATATGGGCCCATCCCGACGACGAGGTGTACCTGTCGGCCGGGATCATGGCGGCCGCGACCGCGGCCGGGAACCGGGTCGTCGTGGTCACGGCCACCCGCGGCGAGCACGGCACCGACGACCCGGTGCGGTGGCCGCCCGAGCGGCTGTCCGCCGTGCGGGTCGGCGAGCTGGCCGCCAGCCTGGCCGCGCTCGACGGTGGGCGGGGCCGCATCGAGCACCGTTTCCTGGGCGAGTCGCACGGCCGCCGCCACGTCGACGGCATGCTGGCCGCCACGGCACCCGACGGCCCCGTGACCGAGCTGGCCACGATCATCGACGAGATCGCTCCGGACACCGTGCTGACGTTCGGGCCGGACGGCATGACCGGCCACCCGGACCACCGGACGGTCGCCGCCTGGACCCGCCAGGCGCTGCGCCGCACCGCCGCCGCACCCCGGCTGCTGCAGGCCACCTGCACCGTCGAATGGTCCCGCGAGTTCGGCGGCCTGCTGCCGGCGATGGACGGCGGCACCGACACGTTCCCGGTCACCCCGGCGGCCGACCTCGCCGTCGAACTGCGGTTGGACGCGGCCACGCTGGGGCGCAAGACGGCGGCGCTGGCCGCGCAGGACAGCCAGACCGGCCCGCTGCGGGAGGCGCTCGGCGCCCGGCGCTATCGGCGGTTCGTGGGCACGGAGGCGTTCCGCCAGGACGCAGGCGTTCGGTGGGCACCGAGGCGCGGCGTCGGCACCCGCAGCCGCGCTGGGACTGCTCCGCTGCTGCCGGCGCCCGGCGGGCGGAGCGGGCCGGCCCGGCCGCCGCATCCCGGAGGACGGCCCTGCGCGGACCTGTGCGTGCCGGCCTGCGCCGCGGCCCGGCGCCCTGCGTGATCCAGCCGCCAGCGCGCCGCGGCTCCGCTCCCGCCCCGCAGCCCCGGCCCCGCAGCCCGCACCCCCGCAGCCCCGCGCCCCCGCAGCCGTGAACGAACGGCACTTTCGCACGAACCTATCGTGCGAAAGTGCCGTTCGTTCGGGGATCGGGGGGTTCGGAGCGGGTTCGGGGGGCAGTCAGAAGCCGAGCTTGCGCAGCTGCTTGGGGTCCCGCTGCCAGTCCTTGGCCACCTTGACGTGCAGGTCGAGATAGATCCTGGTGCCCAGCAGCGCCTCGATCTGGCGGCGGGCGTCGGTGCCGACCTGGCGCAGCCGCTCGCCGCCCCGCCCGATCACGATGCCCTTCTGGCTCGACCGCTCCACGTAGACGTTGGCGCGCACGTCCAGCAGGTCGTCGCGGCCCTCCCGGGGCACCATCTCCTCGATCACCACGGCGATCGAGTGCGGCAGCTCGTCGCGCACCCCCTCCAGCGCGGCCTCCCGGATCAGCTCGGCGACCAGCGTCTCCTCGGGTTCGTCGGTCAGCTCGCCGTCCGGGTAGAGCGGCGGGCCCTCCGGAAGCCGGGCCACCAGCAGGTCGGCCAGCAGGTCGACCTGGAAACCGTCGACCGCGGAGCAGGGCAGCACCTCCGCGAAGGCCATCAGCCCGCTCAGCTCGGTGAGCCGGGCGGCGATCTGGTCCGGGCCGGCCAGGTCGGTCTTGGTGACGATCCCGAACACCGGGGTGCGGCCGGCCACCGACCGCAGCTCGCCGGCGATGAACTCGTCGCCACGGCCGACCGGAGCGTCGGCGGGCACGCAGAAGCCGATCACGTCGACCTCGGACCAGGTGTCCCGGACCACGTCGTTGAGCCGGCTGCCCAGCAGCGTGCGCGGCTTGTGCAGGCCCGGGGTGTCGACGAGGACCAGCTGCGCCTCCGGGCGGTGCAGGATGCCGCGGATGGCGTGCCGGGTGGTCTGCGGCCGGCTCGAGGTGATCGCGATCTTGGAGCCGATGAGCGCGTTCGTCAGCGTGGACTTGCCGGCGTTCGGCCGCCCGACGAAACACGCGAACCCGGACCGGAAGCCCGCCCCGACCCTCGCGAACCCGCTCACCGACCCTCCTCCGGCGGTCGTGAGTGGCGAGCCGTGCTAGAACGCGGCGCGCCACTCACGGGCGGCGCCAGCCGCGCGGCGATCTCGCGGCCGATCGGGAGGGCGGCGGTGGCCGCCGGCGACGGGGCGTTGAGCACGTGCAGCACCTGCCCGGGACCGGGCTCGCCCTGGGCGACGAACAGGAAGTCGTCGACCAGCGAGCCGTCCGGACGCACGGCCTGGGCCCGCACCCCGGCACCGGCGGGCACCAGGTGTTCGGCCCGCACGTCGGGCAGCATCCGCTGGATCTGGGTAGCCATCGCGGCGCGCGACAGCGACCGGTGCACCTCCCCCAGCCCGTACCGCCAGTGCTGGCGGGCCAGCCGCAGCATGCCGGGGTAGGCGAGCGAGCCGGCCAGCTCACGCGGCCGCACGGTGCGCCAGCTGTAGCCCTCCCGGGCCAGCGCCAGCACCGCGTTGGGACCGGCGTGCACGGTGCCGTCGACGCCGCGGGTGGCGTGCACCCCGAGGAACGGGAACGCGGGGTCGGGCACCGGGTAGATCAGGCCCTTGACCAGGTCGTCGGCCGGCGGGACCAGCCCGGAGTACTCGCCGCGGAAGGGCAGGATGCGCACCCCCGGGTCGGCTCCGGAGGCCCGGGCCAGCTCGTCGCAGCGCAGCCCGGCGCAGGCCACGACCTGGCCGCCGAGCAGATCCTCCCCGTCCGTCCGGACGATCACGTCGGCGCGCCTGGGGACGAGCCGGGACACCGAGCGGCCGAGGTGGATCTCGCCGCCCTCCTTGGCCACCAGCTCACCGAGCTTCTCCGCGATCAGCCGGTAGTCGCAGACGCCGGTTGACGGCACGTACAGCGCGGCGATGCCGCGCACGTGCGGCTCGTGCTCGCGCATGCCGGCCTGGTCGAGCCGGTGCGTCTCGACGCCGTTGGCCTCCCCGCGCCGGGCGAGCTCGGCCAGCCGGCCCAGCTCGGACTCCTCGGTGGCGACCACCAGCTTGCCGGTGACCCGGTGCGGCAGCTCGTACTCCCGGCAGAACGCCACCGTCTCGGCGCACCCGGCCACGGCGAGCCTGGCCTTCAGCCCACCCGGGGCGTAGTAGAGCCCGGAGTGGATCACGTTGGAGTTGTTGCCGGTCTGGTGCCCGGCGAGCGCGGGCTCCCGCTCGACGACCGCCACCGAGCGGCCCCCGCGGATCAGCGCGTACGCGGTGGCCAGCCCGATGATGCCGCCGCCCACCACGACGACGTCGTAGCGCGGGGTGCTCACGACGACGTCACCGTGTCGAGCACGGCGCCGCCGGGGTCGGCGCGCAGCACCGGCGCGGCCGGGGCGAGATCGCGCACGCAGGCCAGCGACGCCGGGTCGATCGAGCCGGCCGCGGTGACGACGGCCGCGGCCTCCAAACCGGGGGCGCCGCTGGACACGGCCGCGGCCACGGCCGCCTGCAGCGCCGAGAGCCGCAGTGACGGCAGCGCCACGGTGGCCGCGGCGTAGGTGCGCCCGTCGGTGTCGCGCACGGCGGCGCCCTCGGCCGCGCCGACCCGGGCGCGGGCCGACCGGGCCAGCATCACGATCTTGGAGTCCTCCGGATCGAGGGCATCCGGCTCACCGGAAACGGGCATTGCTCTCCTCCCGGTCGGCGCCGTCGGCGCCCGACCCGTCCACCTCATGGTCCTCGTCGCGGGTGTCCTCGCCCCCGTAGACCCGCCGTCGGGCCTCCGGGTCGAGCGGCTCGGCCAGAATCGTGGTGATCCGCACCCGGCCGCGCGCATCGTTGCCGCCCTCGGCCAGCATGGCCAGCCCGGCGACCTCCGCGCTGGTCCCGGGCAGCGGCACCTTGCCCAGCTGCTGGGCGAGCAGCCCGCCGACGGTGTCCACATCGGCCCGCTCCAGCACCTCGATCAGCTCCTCGTCCGGGCCGTCGACGCCGGGGAACAGTTCCAGCAGGTCGGCGGCCGGCAGCCGGGCGGACAGCCGCAACCGCCCGCCGTCGAGCACCTGCACGTCCGGCACCTCGGCCAGGTCGTACTCGTCGGTGATCTCACCGACGATCTCCTCGAGCACGTCCTCGATGGTCACCACACCGGCCGTGCCGCCGTACTCGTCGACGACGATCGCCATGTGGTTGCGGGCGGCCTGCATCTCCTTGAGCAGCTCGTCCACCCGCTTGGTGTCCGGCACGAACACCGCGGGCCGCATCACCGTGGACAGCGCGGCCGGGGGCCCGTCGACCGCCTCCTCGCGGGCCCGGATCAGATCCTTGAGGTACGCCACGCCGACGATGTCGTCAATGTCCTCGCCGAGCACCGGGATCCGCGAGTAACCGCTCTTCAACGCCAGTCGCAGCACCTTGTCCACCGGGGTGTCCCGCTCGGTCCACACCACGTCCGGGCGCGGCACCATCACCTCGCGGACCAGCGTGTCCCCCAGCTCGAAGACCGAGTGGATCATCTGCCGCTCGCCCTCGTCGACCACGCCGGAGGTGCTGGCCATGTCCACCAGCTCGCGCAGCTCGACCTCGGAGGAGAACGGCCCCTGCCGGAAGCCCTGACCCGGGGTGATCGCGTTGCCGATGATGATCAGCAGCTTGGTCAGCGGGCCGAGCAGCGTGGCCAGCGCCCGTACCGGCGCGGCGACCAGCATCCCGACCCGGTACGGGTGCTGGCGGCCCAGCGTGCGCGGGCCGACCCCGATCAGCACGTACGACACCACGACCATGATCCCGCCCGCGGCCGCGGCGCCCATCCACAGCGGCTGGATCATGCTGGTCAGGGCCACGGTGAACAGCACTGCCGCGCACATCTCGGCCGTCAGCCGCAGCAGCAGCAGCAGGTTGACGTGCCGCGGCCGGTCGGCGACCACCGCGGCCAGTGCACGCGCGCCCGGCCGGCCGGCCCGCGCCAGCGCGTCCACCCGGGCTCGCGAGACGGAGAGCAGCGCGGCGTCAGCCGCGGCGAAGACCCCGGCCAGTGGAACCAGCAAGACCGCGATGACGATCAGTCCGACGGTGCCGGTCATGAGTAGTGGATCAACCGTCCTCGAGGCCGGCGACGCCGAGCACGGCCGAGTCGCTGCGCCGGCGCGCTTCCTCCGCGACCACCCGTTGCCGCGCCGCCCGCCATTCGTCGAGCAGCCTGGCCTGCAGCCCGAACATCTCCCGCTCCTGCTCGGGCTCGGCGTGGTCGAAGCCCAGCAGGTGCAGCACGCCGTGCACGGTCAGCAGCTGCAGCTCGTCGGTGAGCGTGTGCCCTGCCGACCGGGCCTGGGTGCGGGCGAACTCGGGGCAGAGCACGACGTCGCCGAGCAGCGCGGGGCCCGGATCGGACGCGTCCGGGCGCCGCGACTCGCCCATCAGCTCGTCCATGGGGAACGCCATCACGTCGGTGGCGCCGGGCTCGTCCATCCAGCGCTCGTGCAGTTCGGACATGGCGTCCAGGGAGACCGCGGTGACGCAGAGCTCGGCGGCCGGGCTGACCCGCATCGCGTCCAGCGCGTAGCGCGCCACGGAGGCGATCAGCGGCTCGTCCACGGCGATGCCGGACTCGTTGTTGACCTCGATCGACACGGTTCCAGCCTAGGCCGTGTCCTCCGGATCACGGTCGACGGGCGTCGTGGGCGGGGCGCATCCGCAACAGCCGAGCGCCACTGCGCACACCGGATGGGGTGGTCGCACACGTGTCAGGGCGGGGGTGTGAGCACCAACTGGAGTGCGCGGTGGCCGGAAGCCGCCGCGGCGCCCGGCTCAGCGGCGACGGGTGCGGCGGTCCTGGGGTGGGCCGTTGCGGGGGGCGGCGGCGCGCAGGTTGGGCCGCTCGTTGGCCTCGTCCCAGCGGGCGTAGGCGTCGACGATGTCGGCCACCAGCCGGTGCCGCACGACGTCGGAGCTGGACAGCTGGGCGAAGTGCACGTCGTCGACGCCGAACAGGATGTCCCGCACCACGTTCAACCCCGACCGGGTGCTGCCGGGCAGGTCGATCTGGGTGATGTCCCCGGTGACCACGATCCGGGAGCCGAACCCGAGTCGGGTCAGGAACATCTTCATCTGCTCGGGCGTGGTGTTCTGGGCCTCGTCCAGGATGATGAACGCATCATTCAGGGTGCGGCCGCGCATGTAGGCCAGCGGCGCCACCTCGATCGTGCCGGCGGCCATCAGCTTCGGGATGGACTCCGGATCGATCATGTCGTGCAGCGCGTCGTAGAGCGGGCGCAGGTACGGGTCGATCTTCTCGAACAGGGTGCCGGGCAGGTAGCCGAGCCGCTCCCCCGCCTCCACGGCGGGCCGGGTCAGGATGATCCGGTTGACCAGCTTGGCCTGCAGCGCCTGCACCGCCTTGGCCATGGCCAGGTAGGTCTTGCCGGTACCGGCCGGGCCGATCCCGAACACGATCGTGTGCGCGTCGATCGCATCGACGTAGCGCTTCTGGTTCAACGTCTTCGGGCGGATCGTCCTGCCGCGCCGGGACAGGATGTCCAGGCTGAGCACCTCGGCCGGAGACTCCCCGATCCGGGCGCGGTCCTCGGCGTCGTCGTCGCCCAGCATCTCGACGGTCCGGCGCACGGCGTCCACCGACACCTGCTGGCCGCGCTCCGCCAGCGTGAGCAGCTCGGTGAAGACCCGCTCCGCGAAGGCCACGTCGCCCGGGGAACCGGTCAGGGTCAGCTCGTTGCCGCGGACGTGCACGTCGGCGTCGAGGAGATTCTCCGCGGTGCGCAGGCTCTCGTCACGCGAACCGAGCAGCGCGAGCAGGTCGGCATCGGGGACGGCAATGCGCGACTGGACCGTACGGGATTCAATCGGGCCGGATTCGGGACCGGTCAAGGGCTATCCCCGCCTGCTTCCTGCTGTCGTCGACTCCACCGGGTCGGCGAAGTGCCGTCCATGATAGCGCCGGGCCGGACGCCTCGCCGCGCCTTTCCCCTTCCCCTCGTGCTGCGCGGGTCAGGCGGCCGGCGAGGATGATGCCGGAGTGCACGACAACTCGGCGTTGGCCCTGCTGCGGGTGGCCCGCTTCGTCCGGGAGCGACTCACTCCGGCGCTGTACCGGGAGCGCCGCCCGGCGAGCGTGCAGGCCTGGGTCGCGCCCGGCGAACCGGTGCCGTTCGCCGAGGCGCGCGGGCAGCGGTTCACGCCGTTCGAGATCGGTTCGGCGTGGGGGCGACCCTGGGGGACCACGTGGTTCCGGGTCAACGGGGAGATCCCGGCCGGCTGGACCGATCCGGACACCCGACCCGAGCTGGCCGTTGACCTGGGATTCACCGCCGGACAGACCGGGTTCCAGGCCGAAGGGCTGGCCTACGCGGCCGACGGGACTGTCCTGGGCGGCGTCGCCCCACGGCGCCGGTACGTCACGTTGGCCGCCGCCCCGGGCGCCGGGTTCGAGGTCTACATCGAGGCCGCGTCGAACCCGGACATCGGCAGCGGCTGGGAGTTCCGCCCGACCCCGCTCGGCGACCCGGAGACCGCCGGCGCGGACCCGCTCTACCGGCTGGCCGGGACCGACGTGGCGCTGCTGGACCTGCCGGTGTGGGAGCTGCTGCAGGACGTCTGGACGCTGCGTGGCCTGCTCGAGCAGCTCCCGGCCGACCTGCCGCGCCGCGCCGAGGTGCTGCGAGCCCTGGAACGCGCGGTCGATGTGGTGGATCCGCAGCAGGTCGCCGGGACCGCGCCGGCCGGCCGCGCCGAGCTGGCCGCGGTGCTGGCCAGCCCGGCCTACGCGAGTGCGCACCGGGTGTACGCCGTCGGGCACGCGCACATCGACTCGGCCTGGCTGTGGCCGGTGCGGGAGACCGCGCGCAAGGTGGCCCGCACGTTCGCCAACGTGGTGGCGCTGCAGGAGGCCGGCGAGCCGCTGGTGTTCGCCGCGTCCTCGGCCCAGCAGTACGCGTGGCTGCGCGAGCACCATCCGGCCCTGTTCGAGCGGGTCCGGGCGCAGGTCGCCGCCGGGCGCTTCGTCCCGGTCGGCGGCATGTGGGTGGAGTCGGACACCAACATGCCCGGCGGCGAGGCGCTGGCCCGCCAGTTCGTGGCCGGCAAGCGGTTCTTCATCGACGAACTGGGGGTGGAACCGCGGGAGGTGTGGCTGCCCGACTCGTTCGGCTACTCCGCGGCCTTGCCACAGATCATGGCGGCCGCCGGCTGCCGCTGGTTCCTCACCCAGAAGATCTCCTGGAACGAGACGAACGTGATGCCGCACCACACGTTCGACTGGGAGGGCATCGACGGCACCCGGGTCTTCACCCACTTCCCGCCGGTGGACACCTACAACGCGGAGCTCTCCGGTGCCGAGCTGGCGCGGGCCCAGCGCCGGTTCGCCGAGAAGGGCAGGGCGAACACGTCGCTGGTGCCGTTCGGCTGGGGTGACGGCGGTGGCGGGCCGACCCGGGAGATGCTGGCCGCCGCGCACCGGACGCGCTCGCTGGAGGGGTCGCCGACCGTGCGGATCGGCACGCCCGCCGAGTTCTTCGGCGCGGCCGAAGCCGAGTACCCGCACCCGCCGGTGTGGTCCGGTGAGCTGTACCTGGAGTTCCACCGCGGCACCTACACCAGCCAGGCCCGGACCAAGCGCGGCAACCGGCGCAGCGAGCACCTGCTGCGGGAGGCCGAGCTGTGGGCGACCACGGCCACCGTGCGCACCGGTGCCGACTACCCGTACCGGACGCTGCAGCGCTGCTGGCAGACGGTGTTGCTGCAGCAGTTCCACGACATCCTCCCGGGAACCTCGATCGCGTGGGTGCACCGGCAGGCGGAGCGGGAGTACGCCCGGGTGGCGAGTGAGCTGGAGGGCGTCATCGCCGACGCGCTCGCCGCGCTGACCGGCCCGGGGGCGACCGAGCTGGCCTGCAACGCGGGCCCGTACCCGGTGGACGGCGCGCCGGCGCTGGGCGGCTGGCCGGTCGGCCCGCCCGGCCCGGAGCCCACGACCACCCGCGGTCCCGAGGGCGTCGTGCTGACCAACGGGTCCATCCGGGTCGTGGTCGATCCGCGGGGCCTGCTCACCTCGATCCGCGACCTCACCCGGCAGCGTGAGCTGCTCACGCCCGAGGCGCCGGCGAACCTGCTGCAGCTGTTCCGGGACACCCCGACCCAGTGGGACGCCTGGGACCTTGACGAGCACTACCAGCGGGTCGGCCAGGACCTCGTACAGCTCGACGCGCTGACCATCGAGCCCGGCCCGACCGTCCGCGTGGTGCGCACGGCCGGCTCCTCGACGATCACGCAGCTGATCTCGCTGCGCCCGGACACACCGGTCGTCGACATCGTCACCGAGGTGGACTGGGCCGAGCGGCAGCAGCTGCTCAAGCTGGCCTTCCCGCTGGACGTGCACGCCGACCGGGCCAGCTCGGAGATCCAGTTCGGGCACCTGCACCGGCCGATCCACACCAACACCTCCTGGGACGCGGCCCGCTTCGAGACCTGCGCGCACCGCTGGGTGCACGTCGGCGAGCCCGACTACGGCGTCGCGGTGGCCAACGACGCGACCTACGGCCATGACTTCCGGCGCAGCACCCGCCCCGGCGGCGGCACCACGACCACCGTGCGACTGTCGTTGCTGCGGGCGCCGCTGTTCCCCGACCCGACCGCCGACCAGGGCCGGCACCGGTTCGCGGTGGCGCTGCGGGCCGGCGCCGGCGTCGCCGACGCGGTGGCCGAGGGATACCGGCTCAACCTGCCACTGCGCCGGGTCCGCGGCGACCGCCCGATAGCTCCGCTGTTCACCGTGGACAACCCGGCGGTGGTGATCGAGGCCGTGAAGCCGGCCGAGGACGGCAACGGCGACGTCGTGGTCCGGCTGTACGAGGCGCACGGCACCCGTGCCGTGGCCCGGATAGAGGCCGGCTTCGCGCACACGTCGGTGATCGAGACCGACCTGCTGGAGCGGCCGCTGCCGGAGCCGGTCTGCCTGGACGACGGGACGCTCACGCTGCGCCCGTTCCAGCTGGTCACCCTGCGGTGGCGGCGGGGCTGAGCACGATCGGCGTCAACCGGGCCGGGCTCGGCAGGCGTCGGCGATCACTCGGTAGTCGGCGGGTTCGACCGGGAACAGCCCGCGCCGGAAGGGCAGCCCCCAGCGTTGCTGGTCGGTGATGAACGAAAGCCGGCCGAGCAGTGGCCGGACGTCGGCCGGCTCGACGTCGGCGAAGTCGACGCGGCGCCGCCATGGTCGGAAATCGGGCCGCATGGTCACCTGGTAGGGCTCGTCGTCGGCGATCGTGCCGATCGCGGTGAACTGCTGCAGCGGTGCTCCCGAGCGCATCGCCGTGCGCGGCGAGTAGAACACCAACCGGTCGCCGCGCCGCAGCCTGCGCAGCCGCGTCGGGCGGCCGTGGTCGGCCTGGGTGAAGCCGCCGTCCACACCGAGCCGGACGTGTTCGAGGCTGATCGTGTTGATCCAGTGGTTCGGTTCCATGCTCGGCATGCTGGCACCGGCCCCCGACAGAATCGGCCACGCCAGAATCGGCCACCGACGGAATCGGCCGCAGCCGCCTTACCTGATGAGCCTGTGCACGTCCCGGAACCGCGGGTGGGTGCTGTCGCGCAACCACTCGAACAGCACCATCTCCGCGGTGACCACCTCGGCGCCGTGCCGCTGCGCCCGGTCGATCCCGGCCGCCTTGTCGGCCGGTTTCCGGGAGCCCACGGCGTCGGCGACCAGCAGCACCCGGTGCCGGGCGGCGAGCAGCCCGAGCACCGTCTGCAGCACGCAGACGTGAGCCTCGGCGCCGGCCACCACGATCTCCTCGGTGCCCGGCGGCAGCAGCGTCCCGAAGCCCGGGTCGGCGGTGGCGCCGAACGCGGTCTTGGTCAGCACCAACTGCGGAAACGCCGCCAGCGGTTCGACCGTCGGGCCCAGGCCGGCCGGGTTCTGCTCGGTGGCGCACACCGGCACGTCGAGCAGCTGGGCCGCGGTGGCCAGCCGCACCGCGGCGGCCAGCACCGCGTCTCCGTCGTCGATCGCCGGCAGCAGCCGTTGCTGCAGGTCGACCAGAAGCAGCACGGACCCGGCGGCGGTGATCAGCACGGCGCCGAACCTAGTGCCGAACCCAGTGTCAGTGCCCGCGGAACGCCTCGGCCAGCCACCACGAGCCCCCGTCCGAGGCGATCTTGGCGTCGACCAGCAGCGGCGCCGAGCGCGGGCCGGCCACCCAGTCGGCCACGCCGGCCAGGTCGGCGGACGCGCGCACCGTCACCGCGTCGAAGCCGAACCCGCGCCCGATGGCCGCGATGTCGGTCTCCGGGAACCGGACGGTGCTCAGGTCGGCGTCGGCGAAGTGGTGCACCTCGGCGCCGTAGCCGCGGTCGTCGTAGACCACGACCACCATCGGGATGTCGGCGCGGACCACGGTCTCCAGCTCGGCCACCCCCATCAGGGCGCCGCCGTCGCCCAGCGCGGCCACCGCGAGCCGGTCCGGACGGGCCAGCGCGGCCCCGATCGCGGTGGCCAGGCCGAGCCCGACCGACTGGAACCCCTGCGTGAAGCAGAACCCGTGCTCGTCGGGAACCCGCAGGTAAGCGGCCGGGTAGCCCATGAAGTTGCCGGAGTCGACCGCCACCGTGCGCTGCTCCGGGAGCACCTCGTCGAGCCGGATCGAGAGGGTCCGCGGGTCGATCCCGGCGGGGCCGCCGAGATCGGCGTAGGGCACGTCGCGCCAGCGGCCGCGCGCGGCGACGGCCCGGGCCACCTCGGGCGTGCGGTAGCCGGTACGGCCGGGCTCGTCGAGGGCGGCCAGCACGTCGGCGGCGGTGGCCGCGACGTCACCGAGCACGCCGAGGTCGACCGGCCGGTTGGCTCCGATCGCATCCGGGTCGAGGTCCACCTGCAGCACGCGCGCCCCGGCCCCGATCAGCGCACCGTGGCGCATGGTCCACATATTCAGCGTGCACCCCCAGCCCACGACCAGGTCGGCGCCGGTGATCAGTTCGGCGGCCAGCGGCGTGGCGAACCCGCCGGAGATTCCGAGCGCGAAGTCCTCGCCGTGGAACAGCCCGTTGGCCACGGCCGAGGTGGCCAGCAACGCCCCGGACGCGGCAGCCAGCGCGCGCAGCTGCGGGCCGGCGCCACGGGCGCCGCGACCGGCCACGAACACCGGCCGCTGCGCCGCGCCGATCTCCGCGGCCAGCGCCCGCACCGCTGCCGCCCCGGGCCGGACCGCGGACAGCGCGGACAGCGCCGGCGGCGCGGCCGGCTCGGGCACCTCCTGGGCCTGCACGTCCAGCGGCAGGTTGAGCACCACGGTGCGGCGTTGCTCGACGGCGGTGCGGAAGGCCCGCACCGTGTCGGCGACCGCCGAGCCGGCCGTGTGCACCCGCTCGGCCACCGCACCGACTGCTGTGACCAGCGCGGACTGGTCGATCCGGAAGTTCGAGCGCACCGCCGCCGCACCGGTGTCCGCGGCCAGCACGAGCATCGGGGTGCGGCTCTTGGCCGCCTCGGTGATGCCGGTCAGCGCGTTGGTCAACCCGCACCCCTGGTGCACCGACAGCACACCGACGCGGCTGCTGGTCCGGCCGTAGGCGTCGGCCATCACGGCCGCGCCGCCCTCGTGGCGCGCCGCCAGGTAGGGCACGCCGCCGGCCCGCAGCGCGTTGGTGACGTGGAAGTTGCCGCTGCCGACCACCCCGAACGCGTGCCCGACGCCCAACTCGGCCAGCGTCCTCCCGACCAGCTCGCCGACGATCATCAACGCTCGACCAGGGCCAGCACCCGGGCGGGGCTGCCCGACCCGTTCACGATCGGCAGCGGACCGGCGATCACGACCGCGCCGGTGGCCGGCAGCCGAGCCAGGTTCTGCAGCTGGGTCAGCCCGTACTTGCCCGCCCCGAGCAGGAACGAGTGGCAGGGGAACGGCGGATCGAACGAGTGTGCGGCGCCGGCGTCGGTGCCGACGGTCTCCACGCCGACGCCGAGCACGGCGGACTCGGTGGCCAGCCAGCGGGCGCACTCCACGGAGATCCCCGGCGTGTGCGGGCCGGTGTCGCCGGTGTTCAGGAAGGCGGCGGCATCCTCGCTGCGGGCGTCCCAGCCGGTGCGGTAGAGCAGCCAGCCGCCGTCGGGCAACGGTCCGTGCTCGGCCTCCCACGCCTGGACGTGGTCCACCTCGAGCAGGAAGTCCGGGTCCTTCTCGGCAGAGAAGTCGAGCACCGCGGCCGGGGCGATCAGCCGGGCCGGTGGCACCCGGGCCATGTCCTCGCCGTGCTGGCCGGTGACCCAGTGGATCGGGGCGTCGAAGTGGGTGCCGGTGTGCTCGGAGGTGTGGATGTCGTTCCAGTACCAGGCCGGGCCGCGCTCGTCGTAGTGGCTGATCTCGGTCAGCCCGAACGGCGAGGCGTTGGCGAACGGCGGCGGCAGCTGCAGGATCGGGGTGCCGCTGTGCAGCGGCGCGGTGAGGTCGATGACCTCGACCCGGTCGGTGCGCAGCGCATCGAGCAGGTCGGCCAGTACGGGCATGTCGGGCGCTCCTGATGTGATCGAGACCTGTGTGATCGACACCTTCGCCGATCGACATCTCGGGCGCCAGCGTCACCGACCCGGCCGGCGCGCGCCAGGTGCGTTCAGCCGAGCAGCCGGTCCACCGCCTCCCGGCAGGTCCGCCACGCCGGTGTGCTCGGGTCGATCAGGGCGAAGTGGTCCACCCCGGGCAGCGCGACCAGCTCCGCGGCGTCGCCGGCCGCCCGGGCGGCGGCCACGAAGCGTTCGCTCTGCCGGATCGGCACATTGAGGTCGGCGGTGCCGTGCACGCACACCACCGGGACCCCGATCGGCAGCAGGGCGACCGGCGAGGCCAGCCGGTAGCGCTCCGGTACGACGTCCGGTCGTCCGTCGAGGAGATCCTCGACCGCGCCCCGGCCGACCGCGTGCTCCGAGGCGTCGACCAGATCGAGCACGCCGGCCTGGCTGATCACTCCGCGTAACCGAACGGGGGGCGCGGCCCCCGTGGTGCCCGCCGGCCGGCGCGGGCGGGCGGCGAGCCAGCCGGCGAGGTGCCCGCCCGCCGAGTGCCCGACTGCGATCACCCGATCGAGGGGCAGGCGACCGGCGGCGGCGCGCTGCACGGGCCCGGCCAGGGCGTCCAGTGCCGCGGCCACGTCGTCGAAGGTCGCCGGCCAGCCGCCATCGGCGCCGATCCTGCGGTACTCGATGTTCCACGCGGCCAGTCCGGCCGCGGCCAGGTCCGCCGCGAGCGGTCGCCCCAGCTCCAGCCCGTAGGTCGCGCGCCAGAAACCGCCGTGCACCACGACGGCCACGCCGCGCACCGGCTGGGCTCCGACGGGCAGCGTCAGTTCGCCGAACTGGCTGGCACGAGCGCCGTAGGCGAGCTGGAGAGGCACGTTCTGATCATGAAACAGGACGGGCTACCGGGGACCGGTTGCCACGTCGCGGTGGGTGTGGGGGGACATCCACCGCGACGTGGCTCCGCCGGATGAGGGGGACCCCCCGGCGGCCCCGTGGGTGAGTACACCCGCGGCTCCACTGGTCGTGTATCGACCGAGCGCAGACAATAACTCGGTGAACGAGGGATATGTGCACCCGGTCACCCACTTGTCCTGCGTGTCGTGACGAGTCCAGCTGCAAGCACTAGTGGGTGATCTCCCGTTCGGCCCAACGGTCGGTGAGGACGCCGAGCGCACCCAGAGTAACAGCGGCCGCGGTGGATGCACGTAAAATTTCGGGTCCGAGTTGTACCGGGCAGGCGCCGGCCGCCGACAGCGCCTCGATCTCGCTCTCCGCGATGCCGCCCTCGGGCCCGACGACGACCAGCAGCTCCCCCTGGGTCGGTATGGCGACGTCGACCAGCGCGGTGCCGGCGCTCTCGTGCAGGACCAGCGCTCCGGCCGCCGCCTGCACCCGTCGAACCAGAACGGATGTCGACGCCGGGCCGTCGACCCGCGGGATCCACGGTCGGCGGGCCTGCTTGGCCGCCTCCCGCGCGGTGCTGCGCCAGCGCGCCAGCGCCCGGTCGCCGCGCGGGCCGTCGTCCCAGCGGGCGACGCAGCGCGCGGCCCGCCAGGGCACGATCGCGTCCACCCCGGCCTCGGTGGCGAGCTCGACGGCCAGCTCGCCGCGATCCCCCTTGATCAACGCCTGGGCGAGCGTGACCCGGGGGCTCGGCGGCTCGACCACCCGCCGGTCGGAGATCGTCAGCTCGACGGCCCCGGAGCGCACGGCGACGACCTCGCCACCGGCCAGCCCACCGCAACCGTCGCCGAGCAGCACCCGCTCGCCGGGGCGCACCCGGCGGACCGTGGCCGCGTGCCGGCCCTCCGGGCCGTCCAGCAGCAGGCGGCCGCCGGCCGGCAACTGCTCGACGAGGAACAGCGCAGCAGTGCTCATCTGGTCGTGAGTGCTGCGCCGTGCTCTAGCACGGCGCAGCACTCACGGGCGGGGTTCACCGGAAGGAGTCGCGCAGCCGGGAGAACAGGCCGTGGCCGTTGCGGTTGCCTCCGGCCAGGTCGGGCTGCTCCTCGCCGCGCAGCACCGCCAACTGCCGCAACAGCTCGGTCTGCCGGGCGTCGAGCTTGGTCGGCACTACGACGTCGACATGCACCATCAGGTCGCCGTGCCCGTCCACCCGGCCGGTGGAGCGCAGCCGCGGCATACCCTTCCCGCGCAGCGTGCGGACGGTGCCGGCCTGGGTGCCCGGATCGATGCGCAGCTCCTCGGTGCCGTCCAGGGTGGGCAGCGGCAGCGTCGTGCCCAGCGCGGCGGCGGTCATCGGCAGCTGCACCGTGCAGTGCAGGTCGGCGCCGTCGCGGGTGAACATCTCGTGCGGCTCCTCCTCGACCTCCACGTACAGGTCGCCGGCCGGGCCGCCACCGGAACCGACCTCGCCCTGCCCGGCCAGCCGCACCCGCATCCCGTCGGCCACGCCGGCCGGGATCCGGACGTTGACGTTGCGCCGGGCCCGCACCCGTCCGTCGCCGCCGCACTGCCGACACGGGTCCGGGATGACCTCGCCGAAGCCGCGGCAGGTCGGGCACGGGCGGGACGTGACCACCTGGCCGAGGAACGAGCGCTGCACGCTCTGCACCTCACCGCGGCCGTTGCAGATGTTGCACATGGTGGGGGCGGTGCCGGCCGCGCAGCCGGAGCCGCTGCACTCCGAGCACAGCACCGCGGTGTCCACGGCCAGATCCCGGCCGATCCCGGTGGCGCATTCCTCGAGCGTGAGCTGCATCCGGATCAACGCATCGGCACCGGGCTGCACCCGGCTGCGCGGCCCCCGCCCGCGGCCACCGCCCTGGCCGCCGAAGAACGCGTCCATGATGTCGCCGAAGCCGAACGCGCTGAACGGATCGCCGCCGCCACCGCCGCCGCCGCGGCCGTTGCCCAGCGGATCGCCGCCGAGGTCGACGACGCGCCGCTTCTCCGGGTCGGACAGCACCTCGTAGGCCGCACTGGCCTCAGCGAACCGCTCCTGCGCCGCGGCATCCGGGTTGACGTCCGGGTGCAGCTCGCGGGCGAGCCTGCGGTAGGCCCGCTTGATCTCGTCAGGCCCGGCGTCGGTCGGAATCCCGAGGATCCCGTAGTAGTCCCGTGCCA
>DATMDS010000164.1:0-9499 GCA_035557575.1 Pseudonocardia sp.
CCGGGACGCCACCGTGCCGGCCTGCTCCGCGGTGGGCGCCTCCACCATGACGCGGACCAGCTGCTCGGTACCGGAAGGCCGCAGCAGCACGCGGCCGGACTCCCCCAGCTCCGCCTCGGCCGCGGCGACCGCGTCCCGCACACCCGCCGACCCGGCGACCGCGGCCTTGTCCACCACCTGCACGTTCAGCAGCACCTGCGGCAGCACGGTGACGATCGAACTCAGCGCGGCCAGCGACGATCCGGTGGTCACCATGCGGGCCATCAGCCGCAGCGCGGTGAGCAGGCCGTCACCGGTGGTGGCGTGGCGGGGCAGCACCACGTGCCCGGACTGCTCGCCGCCCAGGGTGAAGCCGCCGGCGCGCAGCTCCTCGAGCACGTACCGGTCGCCGACCGCGGTGGTGCGCACGGCAATGCCGGCGTCCCGCATGGCCAGGTGCAGGCCGAGGTTGCTCATCACGGTGGTGACGAGCGTGTCGGCGGCCAGCTCGCCGGCGTCGCGCATCGCGACCGCGAGCACCGCCATGATCTGGTCGCCGTCGACCACCGCGCCGTCGCCGTCCACCGCCAGGCAGCGGTCGGCGTCACCGTCGTGGGCGATGCCCAGATCGGCGCTGTGGGCCAGAACGGCCTTCTGCAGCGGCCCGAGATGGGTGGAGCCCACCCCATCGTTGATGTTCAGCCCGTCCGGCTCGGCGTGCAGGGCGATCACCTCGGCGCCGGCCCGGCGGTAGGCCAGCGGGGCGGCCACGGACGCGGCACCGTGCGCGCAGTCGACGACGACGCGCAGCCCGGAGAGCGACCCCGGGGTGGCCGCCAGCAGGTGCTCGATGTAGCGCTCGCCGGCGTCGGGCCGGTCGTGGACCCGGCCGATGGCCGCACCGGTCGGCCGGGCCACCGGGCTGCCCAGCCCGTCCTCGATCGCGCCCTCGATGGCGTCCGGCAGCTTGTGCCCGCCGGCCGCGAAGAGCTTGATGCCGTTGTCCGGCATGGCGTTGTGCGAGGCGGAGATCATCACCCCGATGTCGGCGCCGAGCACGCCGACGAGGTGGGCGACGGCCGGGGTCGGCAGCACGCCGACCCGGACCGCATCGGCGCCGGCGGACGTCAGACCGGCGACGACGGCCGCCTCCAGCATCTCGCCGCTGGCCCGCGGATCCCGGCCGACCACGGCGACCGGCCGGTGCGACCGGTCCCGCTCGGCGAGTACGTGCGCGGCGGACGCGGACAGACCCACCGCGAGCTCCGGGGTGAGGAGCTCCCCGTTGGCCAGGCCGCGGACGCCGTCGGTTCCGAAGTAGCGCCGCTGGCCCAAGATCAGCGCTTGCTGTACTGGGGCGCCTTACGGGCCTTCTTGAGGCCGTACTTCTTGCGCTCGATGACCCGCGGGTCGCGGGTCAGGAACCCGGCCCGCTTCAGCGGCGGGCGGTCCTCGGAGTCGGCCTCGATCAGGGCCCGGGCGATGGCCAGCCGGAGCGCGCCGGCCTGGCCGGAGGTGCCGCCGCCCTGCAGGTTGGCGAAGATGTCGAAACGCTCGGTCTTCTCGACGGTGACCAGCGGCTCCCTGATCAGCTGCTGGTGCAGCTTGTTCGGGAAGTACTCCTCCAACGCCTTGCCGTTCAGCCGGAACTTGCCCGACCCGGGCAGCATCCGCACCCGGACGATGGCCTCCTTGCGGCGGCCGACGGTCTGGATGGGCCGGTCCGGCAGTGCTGCCGGGATGGCGACGGGAGCGATCGCGACGTCGGCGTCGACCCCGGGCTCGTCGACGGTGTCGGCCTCGGCGGCGTCCACGGCCTCCTCGGCCTCGAACTCGGGCTCGGGCTCGGGGGTGCTCACGGGCAGTTCCTCTTCCACGGAATCGGTGCTGGTCGGCTCGGGGGTCACTGCGCGACCTGGGTGATCTCGAACGGTGCCGGCTTCTGCGCGGCGTGCGGGTGCGCCGGCCCGGCGTAGACCTTGAGCTTCTTGCTCATGGCCCGGCCCAGCCGGTTCTTCGGCAGCATCCCCTTGATGGCCTTCTCGACCAGCCGGTCCGGGTGCTTCTCGATCATCTCGCCGACCGAGCGCTGGCGGAGGCCGCCGGGGTAGCCGCTGTGCCGGTAGACGAACTTGTCGGTGCGCTTGTTGCCCGAGACAGCGATCTTCTCGGCGTTGACGACGATGACGAAGTCGCCGGTGTCCATGTGCGGGGCGTAGATGGGCTTGTGCTTGCCCCGCAGCAGGGTGGCGGCGTGCGTGGCGAGGCGGCCGAGTACCACGTCGGTGGCGTCGATCACGTGCCAGGCGCGGGTGATATCGCCAGGCTTCGGGCTGTACGTGGGCACGGACCTACCTCGTCGCTGTCGTGTGCTCGTCGAGATGCTCGGGAGCTTGCCTCTGGTTCGCGGTGCGGAGGGCGCCGGGCCCGATGACGGGCCGTCCGGATCGCCGTTGAGCGACCACGGGCACATCACCGCCGCACGTCGATAGTCGAGGGTACCCGCCGCTCTCGAGTGGGGTCAAAATGGGTCCCGCTCGAGGTGTCCGCCGGTCAGCGCCAGCGCGCCGCGTTGACCTGCTCGACCTGACGGTAGCTGTCGTTGGCCACCCCGAGGGCGACCCCGATCTGCGCGAGCACCCCCGCCAGGTCGGCGGCCGCGGTGTCCCACTGGCGCTGCCTGGCCTGGTACTCGGTGGCCGCCCGGCCTTCCCACCCGGCGACCAGCGGAGCCAGGAACCGCTGGAGGTCCGACAGCTGCCCGGCGATCCGGGTGGCGGTGCCGGACACGTCGGCGCGGGCGGCCTCGAGCGCCCCGAAGCTGACCTTGATCTCGGACATGATCCCTCCTCAGCCCAGGGCCGCCCGGATGGCGGCCAGCGTGCTCGCATGCTGCTGCTCCTGCTGCTGGTAGCCGGAGCCGGATCCGTGGATGGCCTCGCCGATGCCGCGCAGCGCCTCGCTGAGCTGGCGGGCATCGCGGTCCCACCGGTTCATCAGGCCGGCGAACGCGGTCGACGCCTCCCCGCGCCACGCCCCGGACAACGGCGCCAACCGGCCGCGCAGGGTCGCGAGCTCCGCCTGGACGCCGTCGTTGACGGCGAGCACGTGGCGCGCCGCCCGGTGCATCTCCTCGACGGTGGTGCCGAATCCCTCGGCCATCCCGATCACCCCTCTCGCCGTCGATCCGCCCTGTCGGCGGGTGCGGTCCACCGTGACAGCGCGACGTCGTCCGCTGCGGGCGAAACCGGCGGATCGTGTGCGCCTGCGAACGCCGGCGGCGTCAGCCGATCCGCACCGAGGCGACGACGGTGGCGCAGGCCGCCCGCACCGCGGCGGCGGTGGCCGCGGTGTGCCGGCAGCCCACGCTGAGCTGCGCCGTGTCGTCCATGATCACGAACCAGTCGACCTCGGTTCGGGTACCGCGATCGAGCTGCTGGTAGCGGACGACCTCGCGGCCGGCGTCGGATCCGGCCCGGAAGTCGGTCAGATCCGACCCGGTGGCCACCGCCGCCTGGAACTCGGCGCGCAGCTCGGCGCGGGCCCGCTGCGGCTCGGCGGCCGCGTCGTAGCCCAGTGGGCTGAGTTCGACGGCGATGAGGTCGCTGCCCTCGGGGGTTGCGGCGGGTGTCAGGAGTACCCGACGCCTTTCCGGCAGCCCGCCGGTGTGCTCCCAGCCGGTCGGGACGTCGAACCGGTACCCGTACTGCACGAGTACCCCGACCGGCTCGGCGGCCGGCGCGGAGCGCGCGGCCAGCACGCCACCGAACAGGAGCAGCAGCACCGCCGTGCCGGTCGCCGCGAGCGCGAGTGCTGCGGTCCGCAGCGGTCGGCGCGGCGGCGACGGGAAGGCCGAGACGCCATCGCTCGCCGTGGTGACCGACATCGGGCCGGAATTCCCCGGGGCGCCGCCCGTCGGAGCGGCACCCGTCGAGGCGGCTGTTCGCGCGGTGGCGTCGCCGGTCGAGGCCGCACCCGACCGGGGGGACGGCCCCCGCGAGCCGGGCGGGGCGCGGCCGCAGGGCGGGTCGGACCGCGGGCGCAACGCCCCGAGCACCGCGGCTGCATCCGGTACGGCGGGCACGCGCACGTCGGTGAACCCCGCGGCGTCGACCAGCTCGGCCAGCAGCGGGTCGCGGGCGACGCCGCCGATCAGCAGCACCGGTACCGCGGTGGCCGGCGTGCCCGCCGTCCCGCGCGCGGCCGCCGCGCCCACCGTCCCGGCCAGCTCGCGCAGCGGCGCGATCAGCTCGGCCAGCTGTTCGGTGAGTTCCTGGTGCACCGCGGCCGCGGCGATCCGTGTCGGCGGACCGCTGCCGCCGAGCCGGGGCTCGGCGGCCGGCAGCAACGACAGCCGCTCCCGCAGCCGGCGCGCTTCCGCCCGCAGCTCGGTGCCGGGGGCAGCCGGACCATCCGGGATGGCGAGGCGCAGCCGTCGTGCCAGCACCTCGTCCAGGTGGTCGCCGCCGACCGGGCTGGCGCGGCTGCGCAGCACACCGCCGTCGGCGGCCAGCGCGGTGATCTCTGCACCGCGGGATCCGACGTCGAGCACGACGCACGGCCGGAGCTCGGCCGCCGCGGCCGGCGTGCTCACGGTCCGGACCACGGCGACGGCGCCGTTCAGCTCGGCGGCGGCGTCGACGAGCTGCGACGGCGGCCAGTTCGCGGGGTGGACCAGAACCAGCTCGTCCGGCGCCGGCCCGACCAGTTCGGCGAGCAGCTGCGCCAGGCCGGCCACGGGCCGGGGCAGTACGGCGATCAGGTGCGGCGGCTCCCCGTCGTCCCCGGCCCCGGCGACCCGCAGGGTTCGGCGGCCGAGGTGCACCGCCACCCGGCGGGGCGGCGCGCTCACGGCGCCGCCCCGCCATCCCGGTCCGCCCCGCCATCCCGGTCCCCGGCCTCTTGGTCCGCCCCGGCCGCCCGCTCGGATCCTCCGTCCGGCTCCATGCCCGCGTCCGGTGCAGCCCAGGCCACCTGGATCAGCCGGGTCCCGTGCCGCCGGTCGATCAGGAACCCGCGGCCGGGTGGCAGCGGCGCCGGCTTGACCGCGTCGATCAGCGGGCCCTCGTCAGGGCTGCCGCTCATCAGCAGGGCGGGCGCGCCGAGCTCGCGGATCCGCCCGAGCAGCGGATCGAACAGCGCCCGGGCCGCACCGCCACTGCGCCGGGCCACGATCAGGTGCAGCCCGACGTCCTTCGCCTGGGCCAGTAGCTCCACCAGCGGCAGCAGCGGGTTCGTCGCGCCACCGGCCGGCACGACCAGGTCGTAGTCATCGACCAGCAGGAACAGCTCGGGGCCGCTCCACCAGCTGCGGTCACGCAGCGCCCGAGCGCTCACCTCGGGTCCGGGCAGCCGGCGACGCAGCGACGCGACGATCTCACCGACGGCCTCCGCGGTGGCCGCGGCCGTCCCGACGTTGCCGAGGAGGTGCGAACCGGGAACCACGTCCACCAGCGTGCGACGGTGATCGACGACCATGATCCGGGCCCGTTCGGGACGCAGCCGCGCGCATATCTCCCGCGCCAGCAGGCGCAGCAGCGCCGTCTTGCCGCTCTCCGAGTCGGCCAGGCACAGCAGGTGCGGCTCGACGCCGAGGTCGAGCTCGACCGCGGCCAGCCGCTCGTCCACGCCGATCGGGATCCGCAGGGGCCCGGACCCGGGCGGGAGCTCGGTGCTGTCGAGCCGGCGGGGCAGCAGCCGGATCGGCGGCACCGCGGGCCCCGACCAGGCGTTCGCGATCGCGGCGACCACACCGGGCAACGTGCTTCCCGGGTCGCTGAGCCGCGGTGCGGCCAGCACGGTCGGAGCCCCGTCCGGAGCCAGCCCGTGACCCGGTCGGGACGGCACGGCCGCAGCCAGCCTTCGGTCCACGTCGGACTCCATGGGATCGCCGAGGCGCAGCTCGACGCGCTCGCCGAGCACGTCCTTGAGCGCCGGCCGCAGCTCGCTCCAGCGGTTGGCCGCGATCGCCACGTGCAGTCCGTAGGACAAGCCCTTCGTCGCGATCGGCAGCAGCTGGGTCTCCAGCTCGTCGAACTCGGAGCGCAGCGTGAGGTAGCCGTCGACGACCAGCAGCAGGTCGGTGGCCGGCTCGTCCGGGAAGTCGCCGGCGGCCCGCCGGGCCCGGAACTCGGCCACCGAGGTGACCGCGGACTCCCGGAAGAGCCGCTCCCGCCGGGCCAGCGCGGCGCCGAGCTCGGCGACGACGCGACGCACCAGCTCGACCTGCTGACCGTCGGCGACCGAGCCGACGTGCGGCAGCCCGCTCACGCCGGCCAGCCCACCGCCGCCGAAATCGAGCACGTAGAGGCCCAGCTCGATCGGCGTGCAGGTCAGTGCCGCCCCCACGATGACGGTGATCAGCGCCGTGGACTTGCCCGAGCGCGGGCCGCCGACGACGGCCAGCTGCCCGCGAGCGCCGGTGAGGTCGAGGACGAGGCGATCCCGCCGCTGCTCGAGGGGCCGGTCGATCAGGCCGAACGGGACCCGCCACGGCACCGGATCGAGCGCTGCCAGCCCACGCCCTGGCACCGGTCCGATCGGCCCGAGCACCTCGTCCAGCGGCGGCGGCTGATCCAGCGGCGGCAGCCAGACCCGGTGCGCCGGCGGGCCGAGGCCCGCCATCGCAGTGATCATGGCGGTCAGCACCGTCGGCGCGTCCCGATGCCCCGGCTCGGGCACGGCCGGCTCCGGCGTCGGCTCCGGCGCCGGTGGGGGCCAGGCGTCGAACCGGTAGGCCCGTGGTCGCCGGCCCGACCGGTCGGCCTCCGGCACCGCGGCCGGGCCCGAGACGTAGCTGGCCCGGAACCGGATCAGCTCGTCGCTACCGGCGGCGAGGAAGGCCGATCCGGGCGCGCTGAGCCGGTGCGCATCGGGCACGCCGAGCACGGCACGGGACTCGGCCGCGGAGAACGTGCGCAGCGCGATCCGGTAGGACAGGTGTGACTCCAATCCGCGCATCCGGCCCTCGTCGAGGCGCTGGGAGGCCAGCAGCAGGTGCAGCCCGAGCGACCGGCCGATGCGCCCGATCATCACCAGCAGGTCGATCAGCTCCGGGCGCTGGGCCAGCAGCTCGGCGAACTCGTCGATCACCACCAGCAGGGCCGGCAGCGGTGGGAGCTGCGCACCGGCTCGCCGGGCCGCGGCGTAGTCGGCGAGACCGGTCAGGTTCCCGGCCGATCGCAGCAACTCCTGGCGCCGGTAGATCTCGCCGGTGAGCGCCGCGGCCATCCGGTCGACGAGGGACAGCTCGTCGACCAGGTTCGTGATGACGGCGGCGACGTGCGGAAGGCCCGCGAAGTCGAGGAACGTGGCCCCGCCCTTGAAGTCGACGAGCACCAGGTTCAGCTCACCGGGCGAGTGGGTGGCGACCAGCCCGAGCACCAGGGTGCGCAACAGCTCGCTCTTGCCCGAACCCGTGGCCCCGATGCAGAGCCCGTGCGGCCCGCTGCCGCCCTGGGCCGACTCCTTCAGATCCAGGGTCACCGGTCGGCCCTGCTCGTCGACCCCGATCGGGACCCGCAGCCGGTCGACGGCTGCCGACCAGCGGTTGCGCAGCGCGACGATGCCCGCCGGGTCCGGTGCCGCGTCGAGTAGCGCGGGCAACCCCGGGATCGGACCGGAGCCGCCGTCGCCGCCCGGTTCGGCACCGGCCGGGTGGTAGCGGGCCAGGCGGCGAGCGAAGGCCACGGCCTCAGCCGTGCCGACGGCGTCGGGCCGCCCGATCCGGACCGCGGAACCGTGCTCGTCGACCCGGGACAGCCGGCCGGGCCCAACCCGCAGCCGGACGACCGCCGGACCCGGACGGCGCCCCCGGGGCGGCCCGACCCGCAGCACCGTGACGCCGGCGACCCCCGCCCACGGACCCGGCCCGTCGGCGACCCCGTCGACGACGACGAGGCAGCTGTGGCTCGGCCGCGGCGGGCCCGGCCGGGCGCCCGGCCAGCTCGCCGGCCCACCAGTGGCGCAGCTCGTCGGCGCGGGTGGCGACCATGCGCAGCGGACCGATCGCGTCACCGGCGCTGGGATGCGCGGCGTGCGGCAACCACTTGACCCAGTCCCACTCGGGGACCAGCGCCGCCGGGACGACGACCGCGAGCCGCGCGTCCGCCGGGCTGTGCGCGAGCGCGTACTGCAGCACGACGGCCCGGGCCAGCGCGCGGACGGCGTCCAGCCCGGCCTCCGGCTCGAGCCACACCGTCGAGCTGGCCCGCAGCGACAGCGCGATCGGCAGCGCCGGCACCATCGCGTGCCGCCGCAGGAACCGGTGCAGGGCCAGCGCGGTGATCGGCTCGATCCCCTCGACCGGACCGGTCTGCGGGGCGACCAGGCGGGTGGCCAGCCACTGGGCGCCGCACCCGACCCGCAGCTCCCCGAAGTCGGGATCACCGGGACGGCGTTCCCACAGCCGGCCGGCGGCGAGCACCGCGGGCCAGGCCGCCGGCTCCGGGTGCACCTGTTCGAGGGCGGCCCGCTGGGCGGCCGCGATGCGCCGCACCCGGCGCCGCAGCAACGCCAGGTAACGCAGGTAGTCCCGGCGGTCCTCGTCGATCGCCGCCGCGCGGTTGCCGCCACCGCGTCCGCCGGCCCCGGTCAGCACCATGCCGAGCGTCGAGATCGCGAACATCCCCCCGAACAGCCAGGACGTGGGGTTGCGCGGACCGAGGACGGCGATGAACCCGACCGATCCGAGCAGCATCACCACGGGCAGCAGCCGGGCCAGCACGCCGCTGGGCAGCACCCGTTCCGGCTCCGGCGGTGGTTCCACGAGCAGCTCGCCGCCCGGCGGCCGCGGCACCACCCGCGGCGCGCGGACCACCCCGACGGTGCACCTCGGTGCGCTCATCGCACTCCCTCGCTCCGCTCGGTCGGGCGCTTCGCTGAGGCGCTGTGACATGGTTCGCTCGCAAGCTCGCTCACCGGCGACCCCCTCGACCCGGACACGAGTTGCGTCAAACGCCCGTTGCGGGCGACCTCGCGCTGCGATGCTAGGAACCCGGACCGACGGTGCGTGGTCGTTCCAGGGAAGTTGTCCACAGGCGGCGGGAGGAATTCCGGCATGCCCTCTGGGGTGACCGACGCGGGGTTCTGCCTGGTCACGGTGCTGACACCACGGGCCACGTGGGATGTCGCGCTGCCGGTCGACGTCCCGGTGGCCGAGCTGGTGCCGATGGTCCTGGAGCTGGTCGGGGAACCGGTGTTCGGGATCCGGCCGCAGCCGTGGCGGCTGTCCGGGATGGGCGGCGGGCCGCTGCCGCCGGAGCGCAGCCTGCGCGAGCTCGGCGTGCTCGACGGTGAGCTGCTGCGGATCGCTCCTGCCGGCCCGCCGCCGCCGGCACCGGTCCTCGACGATCCGGTGGACGCCGTGGCCGCCACGACGAGCGCGGCACCGCGCGACGAGCGGCGGTTCCGGGCGGTCGCGGCCCTGCTGCTCACGCTGGCGGCGGCGCTGGTGCTGGCCGCGGGGCCGCTCGCGCTGCTGGCCCAGCTGACGGCACCGCCGCTGGTCATCGATGCGGTG
>DATMDS010000165.1:0-5633 GCA_035557575.1 Pseudonocardia sp.
CCGGGGCGACCCGGGCCAGGTGGCCGGACTCGAGGGCGACCCAGAGCGCGCCGTCGGCGCCGCGGGTGAGGCCGTGCGGCTCGCTGGACTCGGGGAGGTCGACGTGGTGCACCGCGCCGCCCGGGTCGCGGTGGACCAGCCGGCTGGAGCCCCACTCGGTCGCCCAGCAGCCCCGACCGTCGGCCAGCACCGCGTGCGGGCGGGCGGCCGGGTCGGGCAGCGCGAACTCGGTGATCCGGTCGCCTGCGCCGACATGGCCGAGTCGGCCGGCCAGGATCTCGGCGAACCAGACACCTTGACCGGTCGCATCGATCCCGACCGGCCCGGCCCCGGCGGTCGGCAGCGGCAGGACCACCGGCTGCGCACCCGGTCGCAGCCACCCGACCGCGTTGGCCTGGTTCAGGGTGAACCAGAGCCGGCCGTCGGGCGCGCAGCTGATCATCGAGGGCATCGCCCCCGCGGTCGGCAGCGCCACCGCTTCGACGGACCCGGCGACGGTGATCCGGCCGATCGCGTTCGCGCCCATCGCCGTGAACCACAGCGCCCCGTCGGCGCCCGCGGTGATCCCGTACGGCCCGACCGGAGCCGGGAACGTCGTGATCTCCCCGTCGACCGTGATCCGGCCGATCTCGTTCGCGCTCGTCGCCGTGTACCAGAGCGCCCCGTCCGGCCCGGCCGTGATCTGTGCCGGCTGGCAGCCGGCCGGCTCCAGCTGATACAGCTGCTCTCGCCCGTCCAGCGCGACCCGGGCGATCTGCCCGGCGTGCACCAGCGTCACCCAGAGCGCCCCGTCGGCACCGGTGGTCAGCGCGTACGGGCCGGCCCCGGCCGCTCCGACGCGCAGGTACGAGACGCGCATCGGCCCGTTCTATCCGACGACGGCCACCGCCCGGGTCGGGCCGCCGTGCGCACCCCGCAGCTTCAGCGGGAACCCGACGAAGGTGAACCGGGTGTTCACGACCTTGTCCAGGTTGGCCAGGTTCTCGTAGTGCGTGATGTGCTCGCGCCGGCACATCATGTGCACCGGGTAGCTGGTGCTGGCCGGGTTGTCCGGGGTCGGGCTGTCCACCCCGAACGTCTTGATCTGCTTCTGCACGATCCACTCGCCGGCCGACTCGCCGAGCCCGGGGAACTCCGACAGGTACCGCTTGTCCCCGGCGTACCGGTTCCAGGTCGCGGTGTGGAACAGCACGATGTCGCCGGGCCGCACGTCCACCGGGCTCTCCGCCTCGACCCGGTCCAGGTCCTCGGCGGTGATGTCGGTCTGCGGCTTGAACTCGGTGACGTCCAGGCAGATCGCGGTGCCGTAGAACAGCTCCAGCGCCATCTTCTCGATGGTCTCCGCCGACGGGTCCGGGTCCAGGTGCGAGAACGAGTCGACGTGCGTCGGACCGTTGTCGTTGAGCATGAAACCGGTGGTCTGGAACGAGAAGCCGCTGTCGAACCGCGGGGCGGTCTCCTCGTGGGTGGCGTGCTCGAACTGCACGGTCTTGAGGTGGCCCGGGTAGACCTTCATGCCCTCGTAGATGTCCTGCGACAGGTCGATCAACTGCATGGTTGCTCCCCACTCAGTACATGACGACACCGGCGTTGACGTTCAGGTCCTCACCGGTGATGGAGGCCGCCACGTCGGAGGCGAGGTAGGCGCAGGCCGCTGCCACCTCGTCCGCCTCGACCAGCCGATGCAGCGGCGACGCCGCGGTGAACGACGCACGCGCCTCGGCCTCGGTGATGCCGCGGGCGGCGGCCTGGCGGCGGATCACGTCGTCCATCCGCGGCCCGGTCACCGCGCCCGGGCAGACCGCGTTGACCCGGATGCCGTGCGGTCCCAGCTCCAGCGCCAGCGTCCGGACCAGCCCGATCACGCCCATCTTGGCCGCGGCGTACGGGGTGCGGCCGAGCAGTGGACGCTTGCCGGTCATCGAGGAGATCGCGATCAGCGACCCGGTGCGCGCGGTGATCATCGCCGGGACGAACGCGCGGAAGGTCAGGAACACCCCGTCCAGGTCGGTGGCCAGGCAGGCCCGCCAGTCGGCGAGCGCGATCTCGTGCAGCGGCGCGGTCGGCCCGGCCACCCCGGCGTTGGCCACCACGGTGTGCACCGGGCCCCGCTCGGCGACCTCCCGGGCCAGCGTCGCGACCGACTGCTCGTCGGCCACGTCGCAGGCCAGCGCAAACGCCGTACCGCCGCCGGCCTCGATCGCAGCGACCGTGTCGGCAGCGGTGGCCGGCTCGCGGGCGATGACCGCGACCGCGAACCCGTCCGCGGCCAGCGCGACGGCGATGGCCCGCCCGATCCCGCGGTTCCCACCGGTCACCACGGCCACCCGGTCACCCATCGCCGCGCCCTCCCGTTCGCGCGCACCCCGCACCGGCGCCCCTCGGGGCGGGACAGCTCTCGCCCGGCGACCCGAGCCGGTGAGGACGAGCGCGACACCAGGGCTTCGTCAGCGCGATCGAAGGCCCCTGGTGTCGCGCTCGTGGGGTGCCGCACCGCCCCGACCAGGTGCGGCGGGGGTGGCCGCCGGCCGGGTGCGATGCGGCAGGTTCGTGGTGTAGCGGGAGGGGTGGTGGCTTCACGACCGGGGCGGCTTCCTCGTCGCCGAGCAGGTGTTCACTGGCAGGGTCTGCGATGGGTGTGATCCGAGAATCAGCCAGGGTGGATCGTCCCGAGTGCATCGACCCCGGATCCATGTGTGGCTGCCCAGGACAACCGGCAATGCTCGGTGCCTGTACACAACGTCGCGCATCGGCTGAGATGGACGCCGATGAACGAGCTGCAGGTGTTGCCGTCGTTCCGGCGCTGGATGTCGGCGGTCGGCGACATCGCGCGGGCGGTGAACGCCGCGCAGCCGCTGGACGAGCTGCTCACCGGGGTGGCCGAGCAGGCGTGCGCGCTGCTGGGCGTCGACTACTGCGCGGTGATGCTGGCCGACGAGGACCGGGAGCGGGTGCTGCTGGCCGGCTCGTGCGGCCTCACCCCGGAGTACCTCGCCCTGGTCGGTGACGAGGGCGCGCTGCGGATCCACCCGACCCGGTCCGAGCTGGACACGCCGGCCGCCCGGGCCTTCCGCGAGGGCCGCACGATCGCGGTGCCCGAGGTGCGCGCGGCCAGCGCATACGGGCTGCTGCAGCAGCTCGCCCCGACGGGCCGCTACCGCAGCCTGGTCGCCTCCCCGCTGCGCGCGGTGGACGAGGTGACCGGCCTGCTGGTCGGCTACCGGGAGAGCCCCCACGAGTTCGATGCCGACGAGATCGAGCTGGTGGAGCTGCTGGCCGAGCAGACGGCGATCGCGGTGCAGGCCGCCCGGATGCGGGCCGAGCAGCAGGAGGTGATCGGCGAGCTGCGCCGGGGCCGGCAGCAGCTGGACTGGGCCGAGCAGCAGCACCGCAGGCTGATGCAGCTGGTGCTCGACGACATCGGTCTGGACGGTCTGGTCGCCGCGCTCGCGTCCATGGTGGACTCCTCGGTCACGGTGGAGGACGGGCACGGCGGCGTGCTCGCGCACGCCGCGGCGAACCGCCCGTACAAGGCGCCCCCCGTCGATCCGCGGTGGCGACGCCGGCACCCGGCCGCCGCCGACCGCTACGAGGTGGCCCGGCTGCCGGGTCCGGCCGAGACCTGGGTGGCCCCGGTGCTGCTCGGCGGCGAGCTGGTCGGCCGACTGTGGATCACCGGGCTGACCGCCGCCCCGGACCCCGGCCAGCGCCGGATGATCGAACGGTTCGCGCTGGTCGTCGGCGTGGAGGTGCGGAAGCGCCGGCACCGGGTGGAGGTCGAGGAGCGGCTCTCCGGCGACCTGGTCGCCGACCTGCTGCGACCCGACGGCCTGGCCCAGCCGCAGGCCGTGCTCGACCGGGCTGCCGCGCTCGGCCACGACCTCACCGGGCCGCACTGGCTGGGGCTGCTCGTGGTGTCCGGTGGCGAGCCGGGCACCGCCGGCGTGGCCGCCGCGGCCGAACCGGCGCGGGCACTCGTCGGCCGCTACGAGGACGCGCTGGTCGTGCTGCTGCCCCTGCGCTTCGACCCGGTGGCGGCGCTGCGCCGGATCCACGAGCACGTCGGCGCCCGCTGCGGCGCGACCACCCTGGTGATCGGGGCCGCGGTGACCGAGCCCGCCGAGTACGCCCCGGCCTACCGGTTGGCCGCCGGCGCGGCCCGGCTGCGCCAGCACGCGCACCCGGGCGGCGAGGTCGACCTGCGCGAACTCGGCGTGGCCGGGATCCTGCTGCGCGCCGGTAGCCCGCCCGGTGAGCTGCGCCGCTTCGCCGAGGCACTGATCATGCCGCTGCACCGCCACGACCAGCGCCGGCACACCGTGCTGGTGGACACCCTGCGCGCCTGGATGGAGGCCGGCTGCGCGACCGCGGCGACCGCGGAGGCGCTGGTCGTGCACGTGAACACCGTCGGCTACCGGCTGGCCCGGATCGAGGAGCTGATCGGGCGCGAGCTGCGCCGTCCCGACGTCCGCCTCGAGCTGCAGCTCGCGCTGATCATTTGGGACGTCATGCGGCTCGACGCGGGCCCCTGATCAGCCCGACGGCATCGTGAAGAAGATCATCGGGTTGTCCCCGGCCCCGCGGACCTGCTCCAGCCCCAGCTCGTCGCGCAGCGCGTTCAGCGCGTCGAAGTTCGCCCTGGCCTTCGCTCGCGACGGGGTGAAGAAGGGCACGCCGCGCCCGTCCAGCCAGCGCACCACGACCCGCCCCTCGTGCAGCGGCAGCGTGGTGCGGAAGTGGTAGACGTCGTGCACGCTCACCGTGCTCCCGGCCGGGACGCGCGGGAAGAGGTGGTCGAGGTACCAGCGGGCGAAGCGGCCGGTGTGCGCGGCGTCGACGAACAGGTAGCCGGTGTCGGCCGGCACCCGCGCCACCGTCTCCTTGATGTCGCCCTGCACGAACGTCCACCGGCCCTCCGCCAGCTCGGCGGGGACGTTGCGCACCACATTGTCGATCAGGTCGAAGCTGTGCAGCTGCCCGGACCCGTTGTCCCGCAACGCGGACAGGATCCACGAGGTCGACCAGCCGTGGAAGGTGCCCAGCTCGACGACGGCCGCGGGCTTGGTGGCGCGCAGCAGCAGGTAGGTGATCTCGGCCTCGAGGTCGTCCAGCTGCGGGGTCATGCGCGACCCCAGCGCCTTCTCGAACCCACGCTGCGCCGCACCGACCCGCGCGAGATCACCCGCGTACTCGCGGTAGAGCTCGCTGACGTACGCAAGATCGATCGTCGTCACGGCGGTCCTCCTGCAGTGGGTGCCTTGGGCGTGGAGCACGCTAGCGGGTGACCCGACGACCGGGCCGGCGGCGGGCAGGCGGGCGGCGGAACGGGGGTGCGCGGTCGCTACACTGGGCCGGCAGCATCCGCCGCCTTAGCTCAGTCGGTTAGAGCGACGCACTCGTAATGCGTAGGTCTGGGGTTCGACTCCCCAAGGCGGCTCCGCAGGTCAGAGGCCATTTTGACCCCTGCGAACACCGCCATCTTGTCGCTTCGTGGCACGGTTCGTGGCACGAACGAGGACTAGATTGCGCACCCATGGCGTCCTCGTCGTCCGGCCGTCGCCGTCCCCGCGGCAGCATCACGTGGTTACCCAGCGGTTCCGCGCGGGTCAGTGTGTACGGCGGCACCGATCAGC
>DATMDS010000166.1:0-7236 GCA_035557575.1 Pseudonocardia sp.
CGACACCCGGCTCGGTAGCGCCGCCGCCCGGGTCTGAGCCGGCGGTGACCGTCGCACCGCGCACACCGGATGGTGCTCTCGCAGACGCCGTGCGGTGTGCGATGGCACCACGCGGTGTGCGCGGTGAGGGCTGAGGCGTGCCGCGGCTGGGGGAGTGCACCTGGACCGAGCTCGACGGCTCCGGGCCGCGCACCGTGCTGGTCCCGGTGGGCTCGTTGGAGCAGCACGGCCCGCACCTGCCGCTGGACACCGACACCCGGATCGCCGCCGCCGTCGCGCGCCGGGCCGCGGCCGGCGACACCGCGCTGCTGCTGGCCCCACCGCTGGCCTACGGCGCCTCCGGCGAGCACGAGGGCTTCCCGGGCACGCTGTCCATCGGGCACGAGGCGCTGCGCGGGGTGCTGGTGGAGCTCGGCCGGTCCGCAGCGCGCTGGGCGGACCGGCTGCTGTTCGTGAACGGGCACGGCGGCAACCTGCCGACGGTGCCCGCGGCGGTGACCCGGCTGCGCGCGGAGGGCCGAGACGTCGCCTGGGTCGGCTGCGTGGTGCCCGGCGGCGACGCGCACGCCGGCGCGACGGAGACCTCGATCCTGCTCGCCCTGGACCCCGACCTGGTCCGGGTCGACGCGCTGGAAGCCGGCAACACCGCGCCGTTGCCGGAGCTGCTGCCGTTGCTGGTGCGTGCGGGTGTTGCTGCGGCCAGCCCGAACGGCGTGCTCGGAGATCCGCGGCCGGCGTCGGCCGCGGAGGGCGAGCGGCTGCTCGGCGAGATGGTCGCGCGGTTGCGCGGGGCGCTGTGCCACTGGCACCCCGACGACCACGGACGGCTGCAACCGCCCTCTTGATCACCTCGAACGGGCACCACCTGCACCACGCGTGACGGCCCGTCAATGGATCACTGCGGCACGCGACCGTGACTCGTCGGCTACCGGGTGAACCCGGTCGGCGTGCGCTCCGTGGTCACAGGTGAGGCCCGGGCATCCGGGCGGCATCGCGCCCAGCGGGTGCGCTCCGGTCGGGCGGTCAGGGAGTGATGACGGCATGACGGTGGACATGGGGTACGAGACCGGTGGGCTGCGTCAGGGCGGGTCCCGGGCGCTCGGCGCCGGGCAGACCGCGGCCGGCGCGGCCGGGATCCTGCGCGGCGTGAGCTGCCCGGCAGGGTCGCTGGGTCAGGTGACCGGCGCGCAGGCGCTGGCGGCGGCACTGGCCCGGTCCCGGGACGCGCACGTGGCGTTGGGCGAGCGGGTGCACTCCGACCACGTCGGCCTGAACGCGCGGGCCGGGCAGGCGGCCGGCGACGGCGATGGGCTGACCACGGGCACCGCGGCCATCGCCCGCACCGGTGCCCCGTCCGGGATCGTGCCGTGACCCGGCGGAACCGCGCGGCCGGCAGTGAACATCCGGCGGTGTCGCGGTGACCGCGCCGGCGGGCGTCGTCGACCTGTCGCTGCCGGACTACCGGACGTTGATCGCCCGAGCCGGCGTGGACCCGGACGCCGAGGCGTCCCGGGTGGCCGGCGCGAGCCCGGGCACCGTGTCCGGGGCCGGTGCCGCCTTCGCCGGCGCGGGTGGCGAGATGGACGCGGCCTGGACACAGAGCATGACCGCGGCCGACACGCTGGGCCGGGCGTTCACCAACAACGGGGCTCCGGTGCTGGACCGGGGCACCCATGTCGGGAACCTGCCGGCGGAGTTCGGCGACGCCGGTACCCGGCTGGCCGGCGCCTCCCGGCGGCTGGGCGCGGTGGCCGACGAGCTGACCGCGACCATGACCCAGACCGCGGCGGCGGTGTCCGGTCTGCACGGCGAGCTGACCGGGATCCGCAACCGGTGGGCGCAGACGGTGGCCGCCGCCGGCACGGCTGACGGCCTGATCCCGCAGGAGGCGATCCCCGGGCTGCTGGCCGAGCGGGACCGGATCGCCACGCAGATGACCGGCCGGGTGTCGGCTGTGGGCCAGCAGGTGGTGCAGCGGATCCGCGGCTACGAAGTAGTGATCAACGACGCGGTGCGGCTGCTGGCCGACCAGGGCTTCGTGCCGCCGGCCGACCTGGACCTGCCCCCGCCGCCGCCGCCGACACCGGCCTACGAGGGCGGTGCCGATCCGACCGGGTTCGGCACCCCGCTGATGGCCGGCTACGCCGCCGACCCGGTGAACACCGCGCTGGGCAACTTCGTCGAGGTCGAGACCGACCTGCCGTTCTCCGGGCTGCTCGCCGGGCTCACGTTCGCCCGCACCTACAACTCCCGCTCCGACGTGATCGGCCCGTTCGGCGCACGCTGGTCGGCCCCGGCCACCGTCCGGCTGGTCGAGCACTCCTGGACCGCGGACTACGAGGGCCCGGACGGGCAGCGGGTCCGTTTCCCGCGGACCGGACCCGACGCGTTCGGTTCCGCGATCGGCATCCACGCCCTCGTCGAGCGCCGCGAGTCCGGCCTGACCCTGGCCTGGTTCGACGGCCGGCGCTGGGACTTCGACGCCGGGGGCCGGCTGGAGCGCACCTGGGCCGGCCCGGGCACGGCCGTGGCCTTCGTCCACGACGAGGGCGGCCGGCTGGTCGAGTTGGCCCACGAGCGCGGCCGTCGAGTGCTGCTGGACTGGTCGGTCGAGCACGACCGGATCGTCGCGCTCAGCTCCTCGGACGGCCGCCGCGTCGACTACACCTACGATCCGGCCGGGCAGCTGGTCGAGGCCGCCGGCCCGGCCGGCCCGCGCCGCTACGGCATCGACGACGTCGGGCGGGTGCAGTCGGTGACCGACGCCGACGGAGTGGTCGAGCTGGTCAACACCTACGACCGCGACGGGCGGGTGCTGACCCAGCGCTCCCCGTTCGGCCGCGTGGTGCGTTTCGACTACGCCCCGGACGGGGTGACCGTGGTGGCCGACGACTCGGCCGGGCCGCGCAACACCTACCGCCACGACCACGCCGGCCGGCTGCTCGCCGCCACCGACGGTCACGGCCACACCCAGCACAAGCGCTACGACGCCGCCGGCAACCCGATCGAGATCGTGGAACGCGGCGGCGCGGTCACCCGCCAGGAGTTCGACCACCGCGCGCACCTGGTCCGGCGGGCCACCCCGTCCGGTGCGATGTACGAGATCTCCTGGGACGACGCCGACCGGGTCACCGCGATCATCACCTCCGGCCAGCAGACGGCCACCGCCACGGTGCGCTACACCTACACCGGCGCCGAGCGGATCCCGTCGGAGATCACCGACCCGGAGGGCGGGGTCACCCGTTACGCCGTCACCGGCGGGCTGGTCACCGCGGTCACCGACGCCGACGGGGTGACGGTGCGGCTGCGCCACGACGCGGACGGGAACCTGATCGAGGCCCGCGACGCCGCCGGTGGGGTGGCCCGCGTCGAGCGCGACGCGGCCGGGCTGCCCACTGCCGTGATCACCCCGGCCGGACGGCGCACCGAGCTGCGCCACGACGCGGCCGGACGCCTGGTCGAGCGGCGCGACCCGGCCGGTGGGATCTGGCGCCACGAGTACTCCGCGGCCGGGCGGCGCACCGCCACCGTCGATCCGACCGGGGCGCGTACCGGGACCTGCTACGGCCCGCACGGCGAGGCGGTCGAGCTGGTCGACGTCCTCGGCGCGGTCAGCACGCGGCGCTACGACAGCTTCGGCAATCTGGCCGGCGCCAGCGCTCCGGACGGCGCCAAGTGGACCCACACCTACGACGCGCTGTCCCGGCTGACTGCCTGGACCGACCCGGCCGGCGGCAGCTGGCTGCGCGAGCACGATGCCGACGGTCATATCAGCGCGGCGATCGACCCGACCGGGGTGCGGCAGACGTTCACCCACGACGTCGCCGGACGGCTCATCGGTGTCGACGACGGTCTGGTCGTCGACGAGTTCGGCTACGACGAGCTGGGCCGCCCGACCGAGCACCGGCGGGCCGACGGCAGTGTCCGGCGCGCCGTGCACGACCGCTGCGGCCGGCAGATCCGCGTCACCGGGGCAGACGGGGGCACGTTCTGCTACGACTACACGCCGGCCGGTCGGCTGCAGCAGGTGCAGAGCCCGGGCGGCCGCGTCGAGCGCTATCGCTACGACGCGTGCGGCCGGTTGGTCACCCACGTGGACGGCAACGGTGGGCACTGGCGGCTGCGCTACGACGCCGACGGCCTGGTCACCGAGAAGATCACCCCGGCCGGACTGAGCGAGGCGATCGAGCGCGACCCGGCCGGGCGGGTAACCCGCCACCGCGTCCCTGGCCGGGGCACCACGGGCTACACCTACGACCCCGCCGGCCGGGTCGTGACGGTCACCGACCGGCACGGGCGTCGGGAGTTCACCCACGACCCCGCCGGCCGCCTCGTCGCGGCCACCGACGCACTGGGCCACACCACCCGCTACACGTGGGACGAGTGCGGGCGGCTCACCGCGATCACCGACCCGCTCGGTGTGGTCACCGAACGCGGCTACGACGAGGTCGGCCGGCTGACTCGGGAGACCGATCCGCTGGGGCGCACCACCCGGTACCGCTACGACGCCGCCGGCCGCCCCGTCGAGCAGCAGGACCCGACGGGTGCGGCGATCCGCTGGAGCTACGACACCTCCGGTCGCCTCGCGGCCGCGTCGGCCGGGGCACGCGGCCCGACGATCCGCATCGAGCGCGATCCGCTGGGCCGGGCGGTGGCCGTCAGCGAGACCGGCGCCCCCACCGTCGAGCTGCACTACGACCCGGCCGGGCGCCCCACCGAACGCCGCAGGGCGGACCGAGCCGTCGGTTGGAGCTACGACACCGACGGCCTGCGCGCCGGCCTGACCTATCCGGACGGGACGCAGGTCCGGTACCGCCGTGACCCGGCCGGCCGGGTGATCGCGCTCGAGCACCCGTTGCTCGGGTCGATCACCGTGGACCGCGACCCCGACGGTCGCGTGGTCTCGATCGGCGGGGCCGGCGCCGCGGCACACTTCGGCTACACCGACGGCTGGCTCACCGAGCACCGCAGCGGCGCGGGCGACGAGGTCCGGCAGACCAGGCTGACCCGCGACGAGCAGGGCCGGGTTCTGGTCGCCGACACCGACGGTCGGCGCCGGCTCTTCGGCTACGACACGGCCGGGCAGCTGACCAGCGCGAGCTGGGCCGGTGGCGAACACCGCTACGGCTACGACCCGGCCGGCCGGTTGACCATCGAGCACGCGTCGGACGGGATCCGCAGCCACCAGCACGACGCCGCCGGCCAGCTGCAGGCCAGCTCCGGTCCGGACGGGGAGCGCCGCTTCGAACACGACGCCGCCGGTCGCCGTGTCGCCGAGTCCGGTCCGCAGCGTCGTCGCGAGTACCGGTGGGACGAGCTGGGGCGGCTCACCGAGATCCGCACCACCGACACCGCCGGCGCGGGGACCGAGGCCCGCCGCACCGGATTCCGCGTGGACGCCCTCGGCGAGCTCGCCGAGGTCGGCGGCGTGCCGCTGAGCTGGGACAGCACCGACCCCGCCGTACCGCTGGCCGCGCTCGGCGACGAGATGATCATCGGTCACCGGGGTCCGTGGGCGGTCGCCGACACCACCACCGGATGCGCGCAGCCGTTGCATCCGGACTGGCAGCACGGCATCGGCGCCGACACCGATCCGTGGGGCCGGGCCGGTGCCGAGCCGGCGCTGGGGTTCCGCGGCGAGCTCGGCGTCGACGGGCTGATCTGGCTGCGGAACCGCGTCTACGACCCGGACACCCGCGCGTTTCTGCAGGTCGACCCGCTGTCGGCGGTACCGGCCACCCCGTACGCCGGCAACCCCTACCACTACGCCGGCAACGACCCGGTGAACGCGCTCGACCCGCTCGGCCTGCGGCCGGTCACCGACGCAGATCTGGCCGGCCAGCGTGAGGAGGACGGCGGCGGCTGGGGCTGGCTCAAGGATCTCGGCCACGGAGCTCTCGACGTGGTCGGCCTCATCCCGGTCGTCGGTGAGGCCGCAGACCTGGTCAACGCCGGTTGGTACGCGCTCGAGGGCGACTACGTGATGGCCGGCCTGTCCGCCGCCGCGGCGATACCCGGTCTCGGCTACGCGGCCACCGCGGGCAAGCTCGGCGTCAAGGGTGCTCGGGTGGCCGGCAAGGTAGCCGGCGAGGCCGTGGAAGGTGTGCCCGACACGGTCCGGGTCTTCCGGGTCGAGTCGCCGGCCAACGCCCGCCTCGACATCGGCCCGTCCGGCGACGTCGCCGTCAAGGGCGACAACATGCTGTTCCTCAACTTCGGCGACCAGCCCCGGGCCCAGCAGTTCCTCGACCAGCGGCTGGCTCAGGGCCACAGCGAGACCGTGATCAAGTCGTTCGACGTGCCGCGCAGCTACGCCGATTCGGTCGCGTCCCGGGCCGTGCCGGAGAGCATGGCCCGCCAACCCGATGCGAGCATCATCCACGTCGACACCACGAAGACCCCGAGCTCGTACGGGCTGCGTTCGTCCGAGTTCCCGGAACTGCAGCGATCGATCATCCCAGGGAGCGGTCGATGATCCTGGCCGAGGAGATACGCCACCTCGCTGACGGCCCGCGTCCGGACGAGGACCCGACCGGGGCCGGTCTGGTCGCGGTCGTCGCCGAGTGCGGGCCGCCCGCGAGCGAGGTGCTGGACCGAGTCCGCGAGGTGCTGCTGGCCGTCGACCGCACCGCCCAGCACGGCTGGCCGGCCGACGACGCCGTCTGGCGCACCGAGCTGCCGGCCTGGTTCGTCGCGTTCTGCGCACCGGAGGAGACCCCGGAGGAGGCCGCGCGTTGGCTGGCCTGGTGGCGCGGCCTGGAGCCAGCGGCCCGGGCACGCGAGGCCGCCGCCCGGCCGTGGAGCGTGGCCGACTGGATCCACTGGATGGAGCCTTCGGAGCGGCAGTGGTACTGGTGGCACGGCCGGGCCGTGCAGGACCAGCTGCTGCATCTCACCCTGCAGGTGCAGGGCTGGCCGTTCCCGACCGGGGCTCTCGAATGGCTGCTGAGGGCAGCCGGTGCAACCTCGACGCGAATCGAGGATCCCGTTGCGGACCCGGCCTAGTCGGGCCTAGTCGGCGCCGGTCGCGCGGGCCGCGGCGACCGGTAGCGGGTAGGGCATTTCGGTCGGCACCAGCCGCGCCGCGTCGTCCTGCGCGCCGGCCGCGAGCAGTTCGCGGATCCGTCGGGCCAGCGGCGTGACGTCGGTGATCCCCGCGATCCAGGTGGTGAGATAGGCGGTCACGCTCGGCCCGGATAGCCCGACCTGGATCGTCCGCCACGGCAGGCGTTCCAG
>DATMDS010000167.1:0-2235 GCA_035557575.1 Pseudonocardia sp.
CCGCCAGCCCGCCGACACCGGCCCCGATCACCACCACCCGGCTCACAGGACGCGGTCCTTCCAGCGCAACGTGCCGCGCCGGTGCCCGATCCAGGAGCGGACCAGCAACCCGAGCAGCGCGCAGACCGACGCCGGGTGGGCCAGCGCGTCCGGCCAGACCCGCCCCCGGTTGCGCCGCGCGGCGATCACGCGGGTCACCGCACCGGCCGCGTAGCCGACGAGACCGGCCCGGGACCCGAGCAGACCTGCGGCCGGCGGGGCCAGGTAGGTCACGGCCAGCATCGCGCCGACGGCCACCGCGGCCGGTACCGACCCGAACGCCGACCACAACGACTTGCGGTAGCCCGCGCTGGCTTCGGCCCAGCTCTCGTACATCCGGCACTCCGCGATCGACGATCCGTCGGCCACACCGACCCGGGCGCCGGACCGTTTCATGGCCTTGGCCAGCGCGATGTCGTCGAGCACCTGCCCGGACACGCCGGCGAACCCGCCCGCCGCCGCGAGCGCCGGGGCGTCGATGACCATGAACTGGCCGTTGGCGGCCACCATCGAGGGGCGCGGGGAGACCTCCGCCCGGTGCAGCGGCAGCAGCACCATCCAGGACCACGCCAGCAGCGGCTGCACCAGCCGGGGCCCCAGCCCGTCGGCCAGCTGCCGCGGCCACGGGCTCAGCATCTGCAGCCCCGCACCGCGCAGCAGATCGACCGCGGCCGCCACCGCGTGCCGGGCGAGCACGACGTCGGCGTCGACGAACACCAGAACCCGGCCGCGGGCGGCCGCGGCCAGCTGCGCACAGGCGTGCGGCTTGCCCAGCCAGCCGGGGGGCGGCGGCGTGCCGGGCAGCACCGCGAGCCGTGGATCACCGGCCGCAACCGCTCGCACCGTCGCCGCGGTGCCGTCGCCCGACTGGTCGTCGAGGACGAGTATCTCCAGGTCACCGACGCCGGTCTGCGCCAGCAACGAGCGGATCGTGGGCGTGATCCGCGACGCCTCGTTGCGGGCCGGCACCAGCACCGACACCGGCTCGGCCACCGGGGGCGGCTGCGCCGGTGGCTCCCGAAGGGCGCGCAGGTTGACCACCTGGTGGACGGCGGCGGCCACGGCGAGCAGCGTCCCGGTCCGGGCGGCGGCGACCGCCAACCGCCCGACCCGGGACGCCCGGCTCCCGGCAGGGCGAGGAAGGTATGGCGCGAACCGCAGCGGGTACAGCGCTGCGTAGCCGGCAGCCGATGCCGGCCGACCGCGCTTCCGCGCTCCGGAGAACATCGATGCCTCGCCCCGCCTCTTTGACCCGGCCCGGTTTCCCGGCCCGTCCGGCAACCTGGGCGCTGGTCGCCGCAGCCGTCCTGGTGCAGATCGTCTACCCGCTGATTCCCGAAGGCACGCGCACCCCGGTCACCGTGCTGTCGGTGCTGGTGTTCGCGGCCGCCTCGCTGGCCGACGTGGTGCGCAGGCACGGGCTGCGCGGCGGCGGCGTGCTGCTGCTGGTCGCCGGCGGCGGTGGGCTGCTGGCCGAGGCGGTCGGGGTGCACACCGGGTTCCCGTTCGGCAGCTACACCTACACCGCAACGCTGGGCCCGCAGCTGCTCGGCGTACCCCTGGTGGTGCCGCTGGCCTGGGTGATGATGGCCTGGCCGGCCCTGGTCGTGGGCCGCACGCTGGGCCGTCGCCCCGTCGCGGTCGCGGCGCTCGGTGGCGGCGCGCTGGCCAGCTGGGACGTCTTCCTCGACCCGCAGATGGTCGACGCCGGGCACTGGCGGTGGGCGGTACCCGATCCGGGGCTGCCCCTGGTCCCGGGCGTGCCGCTGACCAACTACGCGGGCTGGATACTGGTCTCGGTCGCGATCGTCGCGCTGCTGGACCGGAACCTGGAGCCGATGACCGGGCCGTCCGGGCCGGCCGCCGCGCTGTACCTGTGGACGTACGGCTCGTCGGTGGCCGCGCACCTGGCCTTCTTCGACCTGCCCGGCTCGGCGGTGCTCGGCGGCCTGCTGATGGGCCTGTTCGCGCTCCCGTTCGGCGCTCGGCTGTGGCGGTCCCGGCCGGCGGCACGGCCGCGGCTGCCGCACCGCTCGGCCACCGGACTGCCGTGATCGAGCAGCTGCGGGGCTACCGGTCGAGCACGAGCAGCAGCCAGCCGAGCAGCACGAGCAGGTGCAGGGCGTACAGCCAGAGGGCCAGCGCCGCCACCGCCGAAGATCGGCAGCCCGCCGAAGGGCAGCGACCACTCGACCG
>DATMDS010000168.1:0-8346 GCA_035557575.1 Pseudonocardia sp.
CAGCTCCACCCCGCGGACACGGCGGTAGGTCCACTCCACCTCGCCCTCGCCGCGTGCCCGGGCAAACCGGGCGAGGCTTCGGGGTGCGGTGAACGCGCACATCCAGACCAGGCCGCGGTCGGCGAGGCACATCGGCACGTCGCCTTCCACGATCGGAACGAGCAACTCGGCCACGCGCGCCGCCGCGACCAGCGCCTCGGGGCAGGGCGCGCCGTCGTAGTAGGCATCGATCTCGCTGGTCAGCCAGCTCATGGGGAACTCCGCACGTGACGAGAGTCGCCCGGGTCACCCGGCGAGTGGGCCCGTTCCGGCAGGACGGTTGACAACCGCAAACGAGACCGGGCGTCGAGATCGCCGTGCGAATCGGGTCCCGCACGGTCGGGGACGCGCGCGGGAGCACGTGGTGCGCCCGGGACCGCCGCGGCCGCCAGAGGGGCGACGAGTTCCCGCCCGCAAACCGCATCGCACCGTGGCGATACGCTCGACGGATGCACGACCCCCGCGTCCTGCTCGACCCCGCCACCGACGCCGTGCGCAAGCTCGCCCGGCGCGGCTTCACCCTGGACACGGCGTACCTGGAGAAGGTGCTGTCCGGCCGCAACACCGCCATCGGGCGCGGCGACGACGCGCGCGCCGAGTCGAAGCGGCTGTCCACCGAGGTGAAGAACGCGTCCGCGGACGACCGACCGGCGCTCGTGGCGCAGTCCAGGGACCTGAAGACGACGATCTCCGAGGCGGACGCCGAGCGGGACCGGCTCGACGCTGAGCTGACCGAGTTCCTGCTGGGCGTGCCGAACCTCCCGGCCGACGAGCTGCCGGACGGCGCGAGCGACGCCGACGCCGAGCTCGTCCGCACCTGGGGCGAGCCGGCGCAGATCGAGGGCGCGATCGACCACGTCGAGATCGGCGAACGCGTCGGCATCCTCGACCTGGCCAGGGCGACGAAGCTCTCGGGCCCGCGGTTCGCCGTGCTCACCGGCAAGGGGCCGAAGCTGGAGCGCGCCCTGTCGCGGTACTTCCTGGACCTCGCGACCGAACGCCACGGCTACACCGAGTTCTCGGTTCCGACGCTGGTGAACCGCGAGACGATGACCGGCACCGGGCAGCTGCCGAAGTTCGAGTCCGACCTGTTCAAGACCGGCGTCGCGGACCGCGAGCTGTTCCTGATCCCGACGGCCGAGGTGCCGCTGACCAACCTGCACGCCAAGGAGACCCTCGCGATCGAGGACCTCCCGCTGGCCTACACCGCGCACACCCCGTGCTTCCGGTCGGAGGCCGGCTCCTACGGCAAGGACACCCGCGGGCTGATCCGGATGCACGAGTTCTCCAAGGTGGAGCTGGTGCGGATCGTCGACCCGGACCGGTCGCGGGACGAGCTGGAGATCATGGTGTCGCACGCCGAGGCGGCGCTGCAGGGCCTGGGGCTGGCCTACCGGGTGGTGCTGCTGGCCGCCGGGGACACCGGCTTCTCCTCGGCCTACACCTACGACATCGAGGTGTGGCTGCCCGCCCAGCAGCGCTACCGGGAGATCTCCTCGCTGTCGGACTGCGGCACCTTCCAGGCCCGCCGGGCCGGGATCCGGACCAAGGCCAAGGACGGCCGGCGCGGCTTCGCGGCCACCCTGAACGGTTCCGGGCTGCCGATCGGCCGCACCCTGGTGGCCATCCTGGAGCAGGGCCAGCAGCCCGACGGCTCCGTCCGCATTCCGGAGGCGCTGGTCCCCTACGCCGGGTTCGACGTGCTCGCCGCGCAGTAGCCCGGGTGCGGAGAACGGTCCCGATCCCGAGGACGCCGGGAAGCGGCGCGACCAGGCCGCGGAACCGCGGCTGCTGGCGGATCTGCCGGTGAGGTGGTCGAGGCGCCGCGGGTCTGTCGGACGCCGCGGATGGCGCCGCCGGCTCGGACAGCAACGTCGGGTGCGACACCTGCGACGGCCCGGGCTGCGGCTGGGACCTGCAGCACTGCGGCGCCGCTGACCAGCGAACGCCACGAGCGCGACCTCAGCGTTCTTCGATCATGGAATGACCACCCTGAGGTCCCGCTCGTGAGCGCAGCGACGCCGTTCCACGGCGCCCGGCACCCTCCCCTCCTTGCCCACGCACCCCCGACGCCACCCAGCCCACGCCCACCGGTGAACGCGAGCGGCGGCAGCGCGCCGAGTCGCGGGTACCGCGGCCCGCCGGCCCGGCGGAACGGGGCGCCGTCCCCCGACGGTGAACTCGGTGGCCGGCCCGCGGGCGGCATCGGTACCGTCGGGAATCTTCGTTCCGCTGCTCCGTACGGAGGCATCCGCGGGACCGCGCGACGACAGGAGAGTCCCGATGTCCGGCCACGCCGACCTGAGACCGGAGCCGGCGCCGAGTCCGCGCACCGTCGACCCGGCCGCACCGGCCAGCGCCTCGGTGGTGATCTGGCTGCTCGTGGGCTCGGCGTTCGTCATGATCCTGAACGAGACGATCATGAGCGTGGCGCTGCCCACCCTGGTCACCGAGCTCGACGTGACGGTCGGCACCGCGCAGTGGCTGACCAGCGGCTTCCTGCTCACCATGGCGGTGGTCATTCCGATCACCGGGTTCCTGTTGCAGCGCTTCTCGCCGCGCCAGGTGTACCTCGCGTCGATGACGCTGTTCAGCACGGGGACGCTGATCTCCGCGCTGTCGCCGGGCTTCCCGATGCTGATGGCCGGGCGGATCGTGCAGGCCGCCGGCACCGCGGTGATGGTGCCGCTGCTGATGACGTCGGTGATCAGGCTGGTGCCGGCGGAGCGGCGCGGGGCAACCATGGGCACCATCACGGTGGTCATCGCGGTGGCCCCGGCGATCGGCCCCACCCTGTCCGGGGTGATCCTGACCACCCTGGGTTGGCGCTGGATGTTCTGGATCGTGCTGCCGATCGCGCTGGTCGCGCTGTCGGCCGGGGCGCGCTGGCTGCGGATCGTGTCGCAGGCCCGGCCCGTTCCGCTGGACGTCGCGTCGGTGCTGCTGTCCGCGTTGGCCTTCGGGGGCCTGGTGTTCGGGCTCAGCCTGGTCGGCGAGTCGGCCCGCGGCGAGGCGCTGGTCGCGCCGTGGCTGCCGGCGGTGGTCGGGGCGCTGGCCCTGACCGTGTTCGTGGGTCGCCAGCTGCGGCTGCAGCGCAGCGGCCGCGCGCTGCTGGACCTGCGCCCGCTCGGGCACCGGCCGTTCCTGGTGTCGGTCGTGCTCCTCGTGCTCGGCATGATGTCGCTGTTCGGCGTGCTCATCCTGCTGCCGCTCTACCTGCAGGACGTGCTGCGCGTCGACCCGTTCGTGACCGGGCTCGCGGTACTGCCGGGCGGGCTGGTGATGGGGCTGCTGGGCCCGCTGGTCGGCCGGCTGTACGACCGGATCGGCGCCCGCCGGCTGATCATTCCCGGGGCACTGGTGCTGGCCGCCGCGCTCTGGGCGTTCAGCACGCTGCACCAGAGCTCGCCGCTGTGGGAGATCGTCGCGCTGCACGTGGTGCTGGTGGTCGGACTGTCGCTGATGTTCACCCCGCTGATGACCGACGCGCTCGGGCAACTGCCCGGCGAGCTGGACTCGCACGGCAGCGCGATCATGGCCACGCTGCAGCAGGTCGCCGGGGCGGCCGGCACCGCCCTGTTCGTCACCGTGATGACGTTGGCCTCGGCGGACGCCGCCCGCGGCACGGACATCGCCGGGGCGCGCGCGGCGTTCCTGTGCGCCGCGATCATCGCCACGGTGGCGCTGCCGCTGACCCTGCTCGTCGGGCGGCGGCAAGCGCCCGTGAGTGCCGCGCCGCGTTAGAACACGGCTGGGCACTCACGACCTGGATGCGGCGGGGAGGCGCGGGGGGGCGGCCGGCCGCGGCGCACGGACCCGGAGCGACGGACCGAGGCGAGGACCGAGGGCGACGGACCGAGGGCGACGGCCGGGGCGAGGACCGGGACGGCCGCGTCACAGCATCGGGTCCGCCAGCTCCACCTCGACCGCGGTCGCCGCCGGCGCCAGCAACCCGAGCAGCGCCACCCCCTCGGCCTGCAGCTCGTCGCGGGCGGCGGCCGGCAGCGTCCGGAACGGGGTGACGACCAGCCGCGCGGAATCCCCCGGCTGCGGCGGCGGCCCCGGCCGACCGGGCACGGCGAGCCGCCAGATCCCGGCCACCATCCCGTCGACCAGCACGAAGTGCGGTCGGGAGTCCACGGCCAGCACCCGGTCCCAGAACCCGCTCGGCGCGATCCGGGAGCGGTCGTCGTGCGAGAGGAACACGTTGTCGTACTGCGGCAGGAAACGCACCGGCGCGGGCGTGTCCGGGTCCGGAAGGGGCGCTCCCGGCACGTCGTACAGCGTCCGGCCGCGCTCGTCGGTAAACCGGACCAGCTCGCCGGCCAACGGCTCGAACAGCTCCCGAGCCCGGGTCAGCCGCGACCAGGTGGCGAAGTCGGCCGCGCTCGCCGGCCCGAACGCCGCCAGGTAGCGCCGGATCACCGCGGCCGGGTCCGGCACCCCCGGCGAGCGGCCCAGCCAGCTCTCGAGCGTCGTCCAGGTCGGTCGCAAGGTCCGCCCCCACACCGCACGCGGGGTGATCTGCACCAGCGGCAGCACCAGCCTGATCACGTCGGCCAGCGCGGCGGCGTCCGCGTCGGGGAAGCGCTCGGCGAGGAACGTGCGCAGCTGCGGCCCGGTCGCCGGCGAGGCCTCCATCCGGGCCCGGGTCGCGGTAGCCACCGCGACCATGTCGACGGCGTCGGCCACGGCCCGGAACCGGACCACCGACCGCATGTTCCGCTCCAGCACGTCCTGCACCAGCGGGCGCAGCACCAGCGCGTCGTCGGCCGTGACGAGGTGGATGGTGGCCCGCATCAGCCCCATCCGCAGCACCTCGCGATCGGTGAGCAGCCGGCCGAGCTCGTGCGGATCGAACTGCCGCAGCCGGGCCCGGAGCGCGACGTACGGGTCGTGCGGCTCCTGCGCCTGCAGCCCGACCAGGTGCCGGACCGCCCCGAGCACGCCGCCGGGCTGCCGGGCCAGCAACCACTGCCGCGCCAGGAGCGCCCGGTTCAGCGCGCGATCGCTCAGCACCGCCACGCGGCCATCCTGGCAGCGCGGGCCCGCCCGGCGGGACTACTCGTTGTCGCCGCCGGTCGTGGCGCTCGCGCCGGGCCCGCCCTCGGGCGGGAACGTGGCGGCGCTGCTCGGCCACACCCAGTCCTTGACCTCCGGCAGGTCGTCGCCGACCTCGCGGGTGTACTGGCGGGCCCGGATCCGCGCGTCCGCCATCTCCTGACGCAGCCCGGCCGCGCGCGACCCGAGCTGCGGCACCCGATCGATCACGTCCATGACCAGGTGGTAGCGGTCCAGGTCGTTGAGCATGACCATGTCGAACGGGGTCGTCGTGGTGCCCTCCTCCTTGTACCCGCGCACGTGCAGGTTCTCGTGCCCGGTGCGCCGGTAGGTGAGCCGGTGGATCAGCCACGGATAGCCGTGGAAGGCGAAGATGATCGGGGCGTCCGGAGTGAAGATCGTGTCGAAGTCGCGGTCGGAGAGCCCGTGCGGGTGCTCGGAGTCGTCCGGCAGCCGCATCAGGTCCACCACGTTGACCACCCGCACCTTCAGCTGCGGTAGCCGCCGACGCAGGATGTCCGCCGCCGCCAGCACCTCCACGGTCGGCACGTCCCCGGCGCAGGCGAGCACGACGTCCGGACTCTCGCCCGGCACCTCGGTGCCCGCCCAGTCCCAGATGCCCAGGCCGCGGGTGCAGTGCGCGATCGCCTGCTCCATGGTGAGGAACTGCGGGGCCGGCTGCTTGCCCGCGATCACCACGTTCACGTAGTCCCGGCTGCGCAGGCAGTGGTCGTAGGTGGAGAGCAGCGTGTTCGCGTCCGGCGGCAGGTACGCCCGCACGATCGCGGACTTCTTGTTCAGCACGTGGTCGATGAACCCCGGGTCCTGATGCGAGAAGCCGTTGTGGTCCTGCCGCCAGACGTGCGAGCTGAGCAGGTAGTTCAGGCTGCTGATGGGCCGCCGCCACGGGATCCGGCGGGTCACGTCCAGCCACTTCGCGTGCTGGTTGAACATCGAGTCGACGATGTGGATGAACGCCTCGTAGCAGGAGAACATCCCGTGCCGGCCGGTGAGCAGGTAGCCCTCCAGCCAGCCCTGGCACTGGTGCTCGGACAACACCTCCAACACCCGGCCGGACCGCGCCAGGTGATCATCCTCGTCCTCCGGGAGGAACTCGGCGTTCCACTGCTTGCCGGTCACGTCGTAGATCGCCTGCAGCCGGTTCGACGCGGTCTCATCCGGGCCGAACACCCGGAAGTTCTCCGGGTTGAGCCGGATCACCTCGGCCAGCCACTGGCCCAGCACCTTGGTCGCCTCCGCGGTCGACGCGCACGGGGCGGGCACATCGACGGCGAAGTCGGCGAAGTTCGGCATCCGCAGGTCGCGCAGCAGCAACCCGCCGTTGGTGTGCGGGTTCGCGCTCATCCGCAGCTCGCCCGCGGGGGCGAGCGACGCGACCTCCGGCACCAGCGCGCCGGTGTCGTCGAACAGCTCGTCGGCCCGGTAGCCGGCCAGCCAGTCGCGCAGCGTGTCCAGGTGTTCCGGGGTGTCCCGGGCGCTGGTTAGCGGCACCTGGTGGGCCCGCCAGGAGCCCTCGGTGCGCTTGCCGTCGATCGACTTCGGGCAGGTCCAGCCCTTCGGGCTGCGCAGCACGATCATCGGCCAGGCCGGCCGGTCCAGGTTCTTCGACATGGAGGCGGTGGCCTTGATGTCGGAGATCTGGTTGAGCACCTCGTCGAGCAACCGGGCGAACCGCTGGTGGATCTGCGCCATCGGCTCGTCGTCGAAACCGGCCGTGAACAGGTACGGGGTATGCCCGTACCCGCGCATCAGGTCGACCAGCTCCGACTCCGGGATCCGGGCCAGCAGCGTCGGGTTGGCGATCTTGTAGCCGTTCAGGTGCAGGATCGGCAGCACCACGCCGTCGGCGGCCGGATTGACGAACTTGTTGCTGTGCCAGCTGGTGGCCAGCGGGCCGGTCTCCGCCTCTCCGTCCCCGACGACGGCCGCCACCAGCAGGTTCGGGTTGTCGAACGCCGCCCCGTAGGAGTGCGAGAGCGCGTAGCCCAGCTCGCCGCCCTCGTGGATCGAGCCCGGGGTTTCCGGGGCCACGTGCGACGGGATGCCGCCCGGGAAGGAGAACTGCCGGAACAACCGCCGCATGCCCTCCTCGTCCTGCGTGACGGCCGGGTAGGCCTCGGTGTAGCTGCCCTCCAGGTAGGAGTTGGCCACCAGCCCGGGGCCGCCGTGCCCCGGCCCGGTGACGTACATGGCCGCGAGCGCCCGCTCCCCGATCACCCGGTTGAGGTGCGCGTAGAGGAAGTTCAGGCCCGGCGTAGTGCCCCAGTGGCCCAGCAGCCGCGGCTTGACGTCGTCGCGGCTCAGCGGGCGGCGCAGCAGCGGGTTGTCCAGCAGGTAGATCTGCCCCACCGACAGGTAGTTCGCCGCCCGCCACCAGGCGTCGATGCGGTCCAGCGTCCGCCCGTCCAGGTCGCCGACCTCGCGGTGGCGCCACGACGAGCGCGTCGACTCGACGGGCTCCCCGGCCTGGCGCCGGGTGTCCAACAGATCAGTCATTCAGGTCTCCGGTGCTCGATGCGGTTCCCGGCCCACCCTGCACGCCGGCTCGGCTCGACGGAACGCCGTCCACGGACGGGCTACCAAGATTTCACGAGGTGGTTGCGGCAGGCTGGTCGGGTGCTGGAGGTGCCGCCCGATGCCGTGTCCGCCTGGTTCGCCCCCGAACGTCCCGGGCCGCTGATCCATCGGCACCTGGTGCACACCGGGGTCGGCCGCTGCCGGGTGGACCGCTGGCCGCGGCCGCGCGTCGTCCTCGTCGAGATCGCCGGGAACTATGCGCTGCGCGGTGATCCGGCCGCGCTGGCCCCGGCCGAGCTGCGTGACGTGCAGGGCTTCGTCGAGGCCGAGCCGCACTGGCTGCCCGTGCTGCAGGCCGCGGCCGGTGTGGTCGCGACCTGGCCCCGGATCATCGCCGTGCTCCCGGTCGGCGTGCCCATCGAGACCCCGACGCCCGACGCCGTGCGGCGGATCGGCCCGGCCGACGCCGCCGCGCTGGCCGCCCACGACCCGGACGGCTTCTGGATCAGCAACACCTGGGGCGGCCCCGACCGGCTGGCCGCGGCGGCGGTCGGGCACGGGGCGTTTCTCGACGGCCGGCTCGTCTCGATCGCCGTCCCCTTCTTCGTGGGCACGCGGCACGCCGACATCGGCGTCGTCACCGAGGCCGCGCACCGCGGCCGCGGCTGGTCGACGGCCTGCGCCGCCGCCGTGGCCGCCGACATCCGG
>DATMDS010000169.1:0-25278 GCA_035557575.1 Pseudonocardia sp.
CTCGGCCAGCCCCAGCGAGGCGGCGATGGCCGCGGTCAGCTCGGCGCCCACCCCGGCCAGCAGCTCCGCCCAGGCCAGCACGAGCGGGCGCAGCGCGGGCAGCTGCGCGTCCGGCCACTGGTTCGGGCCCTCGAGCAGCCGAAACGGGGCGTCCCACGCCTCCCGCGGCACGGCCGGCCGCTCCGGGGCGAAGTCCAGCTGCTCGCGGGCGTCCGGGCGACCGGCGGTGATCTCGTGCCCGAGCCGGGTGTAGCCGCGGAAGTGCGGGGAGGCCCGGTTGTCCAGCGCGAGCCGGTCGGCCAGCGGCAGCGCGAAGAACGCCTCGGTCGCGGCGGTCAGCTCCGCGATCTGCTCCGGGGCCGCCCCGAAGTGGGTGAGCTGCAGGAAGCCGACCTCGTGCAGCGCCGTGCGCAGCCGGTCCAGGAAGTCCGGCGCGAACGCGCCGTCGGGGCCGCGCGCGGCGTCGAACCGCAGGACCGGGATGCCGTCGGCCGCCATGCGACCCATCCTGCTACGACTGCCGCCGAGCCGGCACCGGTCAGCTCGTGTCGGACAGCGCGCGGTCGAGGACGTCCAGGCCTTCCTGCAGCTCCTGCTCGGTGCTGGTCAACGGCGGCGCGAGGCGCAGCACGCCGCCCATGCCCGGGAGCTGCACGATGTTGGTGTGCAGGCCGAGCTGCAGGCAGCGCTCGGTGACGCGGCGGCCGAGCTCGTCGGAGCCGCGCTTGGTCTCCCGGTCCACGACGAGCTCGACGCCCTGGAAGAGGCCGCGACCCCGGACGTCGCCGACGATCGGGTGCCGCTCGCGCAACCGGTCGAGCCCGGCCCGCAGGAACGACCCGCTGGTCTCGGCAACCCGATCCAGCTTGTCCCGCTCCAGCACGTCCAGCACGGTGTTGCCGACGGCGGCGACCAGCGGGTCGGACACGTGCGTGGTGTAGAAGAGGTACCCGCGCTCGTGGGCCCGCTGCTCGATCTCGTCGCTGGTGATCACCGCGGCCAGCGGCAGCCCGGCACCGAGCGTCTTGGACAGCGTCAGGATGTCCGGCGTGATCCCGGCCTGCTCGAACGCGTACCAGCTGCCGGTGCGGCACAACCCGGTCTGCGCCTCGTCGACGATCATCAGCATCTCCCGCTCGCGGCACTTGGCCGCGAGTGCGGGCAGGTAGCCGGGCGGCGGTTCGATCAGCCCGCCGGAGCTGAGGATCGGTTCGATCAGGCACGCGGCGAGGCTGCCCACGGACTGGGCGTCGACGAGGTCGAACGCGACATCGAGCTGCCGGCGCCAGTCGAGGGTTCCGTCGGCGTGGCAGAAGTCCGGGCGGTACGCGTTGGGCGTCGGGATCACGATGTTGCCCGGCACCGCCGGTCCGTAGCCGCGCCGGCTCGCGCTGTAGGTCGCGTTCACCGCGGCCTGGGTCATCCCGTGCCAGGACTTGCTGAACGAGACGACCTCGAACTTGCCGGTGACCAGCTTGGCCATCCGGATCGCCGCCTCGTTGGCCTCCGCGCCGGTGGTCAGCAACAGCACCCGCTGCAGCGGGTCGGGCAGCGTTGCGGCCAGCCGGCGGCACAGCTGCACCACGGGGCGCGACAGCATGCCGCTGAAGAGGTGGTCCAGGGTGCCCACCGCGGAGCGCACCGTGGCCACGATGTCCGGATGCGCGTGCCCGAGGATCGCGCTCATCTGCCCGGACGTGAAGTCCAGGATGCGCCGACCGTCCGCCGTGTGGACGTAGCTGCCCTCGGCCCGCTCGATGATCTCCGGAGTGAAGCCGGTGCCGTAGCGGATCAGGTGGCGATCGACGTCGGACCAGAACGATGAGGAATCCCGCACGGGATGACGGTAGGGCGGAATCGCTGCACGGGTCCATCGACGATTTATGCTCTGGCTGTTCGGAAAGCCCGAACAACCGGGCCGACGGGAGCCGTCCATGCTCAGCCCGTGGCGGCTGCGGCTGCTCGCCCAGCTGGAGAGCCTGGGCACCATCCGGGCGGTGGCCGCGGCGCTGAACCTGAGCCCGTCGTCGGTGTCCCAGCAGCTCGCGGTGCTGCAGCGGGAGGCGCGCACGGTGCTGCTGGAGCACCACGGTCGGCGGGTGAGCCTGACGCCGGCCGGGCTGCGGCTGGCCGCGCACGCCCGCGAGATCCTGCAGCGCATCGAGCTGGCCGAGGCGGATCTGGCCGAGCGGCGCACCGAACCGGTCGGCGAGGTGCGGGTGGCCGCGTTCTCGAGCGCGCTGCACGCGCTGGTCCTGCCGGCGGCCGGCCGGCTGCGCGCACGACACCCGCGGCTGCAGCTCGCGCTCACCGAAGGCGAGCCGCACGAGAGCCTGCGGGTGCTGCGCCGGGGCGAGGTCGATCTTGCCGTGGTCTACGACTTCGCCGACGGATGGCTGCCGGTCGACGACCAGATCTCCTCGGTGCGGCTCGGCCGCGACCCGATCGTGCTGGTGTTGCCGGCCGAGCACGCGCAGGCGGCAGCGGGCACGGTCGAGCTGGCCACGCTGGCCGGGGAACGCTGGGCGATGGACGAGCCGGGCAGCTACCTGGGCGAGGTGACCGCCCGCCGGTGCCGGTTGGCCGGTTTCGAGCCGGTGGTCGCCGGCCGCTACGCCAGCTACGCGCTGCTGCTCGAGCACGTGCGCAGCGGGCTGGCCATCGCCGCCCTGCCCGCCCTCGCGGTACACGGCCGCGACGGCCTGGCCGTCCGCGACCTCACCCCCGCCCTGACCAGGACCATCCGGGTCGCGGCACCGGCCGGACCGACACCGGTGTCCGCGGTGCAGGTCGTGGTGCAGGAGCTGCGCGCCCAGGGCGCGGGCCTGTCGTAGGTCGATCTCCCCTCAGTCGTAGATTCCGGAGATCCACCACCGCCCGTCCCGATGGATCAGCAGGAAGGCGTCGCCCTCCGGGCAGAGCAGCTGCAGCCGGCTGGCGGTGACCGCATCCGGTGACCACCAGCGCTGCCGCACCGGCCAGGGCCCGGCCCACCCCTCGACCGTGCGGGCGATCCCACCGTCGATGACGAGGCGGTGCGGATCCGCGGACAGCTGATCCGACCGGGCGAGCCACACCGGCCGACCGGCGGCGTCGAGCAGCTCAGCGGGCAGCGGCTCCGGGGGAACGGTGGCCGGAGACGGCGCCGGTAGCCGGCCGGGCCACGACGCCGGCGGGTCCGGGAGCGGCCTGGTCGACCGGGAGGGGCGGGCCGGCGGGCGGCGTTTGCGGTTGGTGGGCCGGGGACGGGGCGGCTCGGACGGGCCCGCGGGCCGGGGATGTGGGGGCGGCGGATCCGCGACGCTGTCCGGCGGCGGAGTGGCCGGTACCGCGGGGTGCGAGAGCGGGGTGACCGACAGGTCCGTCGGACAACCCGGCGGCGCAGCGGCCAGCACATCGGCGGCCGAGATCCGGCCGGTCCGGCGGACCACGTCCTGCGGCCAGCCGGCCGGGGCGATCCGGGCGTCGCCGACCGTCGGCAGGAGCCGGTCGAGGTCGACGGTCGGCGCGGCCGGATCGGAACGGGCAGGTCGCGGTACCGCTCGCGGGTCGGCGGGCAGCGCTCCGGCCGGCAGCGCTCCGGCGGGCGGACCTCCGGCGGGCAGCGCTTCGGCGGGCGGACCTCCGGCGGGCGGAGATTCGACGGCCAGGGCCGGGCCGATCGGGGCCGGGTCGGCCACGACCGTCAACCCCACCCGCGCCCGCGGCTGCTCGTCCGTTCCGGGCGCCCGGTCCGTGATCGGGCCCGGCTCGATGTCCTCCCCCGCGCCCCGCTCGTCGCCCCACGGAACCAGCCGTACCCGCTCCCCCGGGTCCCGCCCGCCGGTGAGCACCGCGGTGAACACCGATTCCGGGCCGAGCATGGCCTGCACCCGGACCAGCGCCCGGCCGGCCCGCTCGTCGGCCTCCCCGACCTCACCCCACAGCCCCAGCTGCAGCGCCCCCGCGGTCACCGTCTCCTCGGGGATCAACCACAGCCGCGCCACCGCGCCCGGACCACCTTCGGCGGCGGAGCGCCGGCGGGTCAGCCAGGCGTCGAGCTGCCAGCGCACCCGGTCGACCGTGCCGGCCGGGGTGAGCGGCTCGGCGCAGCGCCACACCCGGTGCAGCTCCGCGCCGGAGACGGTGCGCGCGGCCACCCCGAGCCGGGTGCAGGACAACCCGTGCCCGGCCAGCGTGCGGTGCAGCCGCTCGGCCAGGCCGCGGGCGGCGAACGCGGCCGCGTCGACCCGGTCCACCGGCGGATCCAGCTCGATCTCGACGGTCAGCTCCTCCGGCGGGCGGCGACGCACCGGCGGTCGCGGATCCTGACCGCGGGCCAGCCGGTGGCAGAGCACCGCGTCGGCCCCGAACCGGGAGGCCACGTCCTCGGGATCGAGCGCCCCGAACGCGCCGAGGCTGCGCAACCCCAGCCGGCGCAGCAGCCCGACCAGCTCGGACCGATCGACGTCGGGCTCGGCGTCGAGCTCCTCCACGCCGAGCGGGGCGAGGAAGGCCGGCGTGTCCCCGGCCGCGACCGCCAGCCCGCGCCGCGCCGCCAGCACCGCGGCGAACAGCCCGTCGGCCACGCCCACCTGGCACTCCACCCCGGTGCGCGCGGCAACCTGGTCGACCAGCCGCTCGGCGGCGGCCAGCTCGCCGCCGAAGTACCCGGCGGGCCCCCGGGCGGGCAACACCACCAGGCCGGGCCGGACGATCTCCACTCCCGGGGCGAGCTCCTCGGTCGCGACCACCACCGGCTCGAACGCGCGCGCGTCCCGATCCGGATCCCGGGTGAGCACGGCCAGCTCCGGGCAGCGGGCCTGCGCCTCCCGGCGACGCAGCCCGCGCCGGACCCCCTGCGCGCGGGCCACCGCCGAGCAGGCCAGCACCCGATTGCCGGCGAGCACCGCCGCCGGCCGATGTGCCGGGATGCGCGCGGCCCGGGCGGCCGCGGTGACCGGCCAGTCCGGTGACCACAGCGCCAGCACCCGCATCGGCGTGCTCACCCCGCCACCCGGGTGCGCGACGACGCCGGGGCCCTCTCCCGGTCCCCGCCGCCGACGGCCACCCCCGGCCGGTCCGCCCCCAGCTGGTCGGCCCGAGCTCCGTCGGCCGCCCAGCCTTCGGCGATCCCGCCATCCGGCGCGGGCAGCAGCAACCGGGCGTCCAGCCCGCCCGGCGCGATCCCCCGCCCCCGCAGGCGCACCCGGACCCGCCGGGAGCGCAGCCGGCCACACCCTCCCGACAACCCGGTCCCGATGCCGTGCCACTGCGCGTCGGAGCAGCTCAGCTCCAGGTCCGCCCCCGGCCACGGCCCCATCGGCAGCAGCACCGCGCCGCGCTGCCGGGACCGGGCGGCGAGCCGCTGCCGGTCGGCGCCGCTGATCCCGATCCGCTCGGCTCCGGCCAGCACGACCGCGTCCAACCCGTCGAGCAGCGCGGAGGTGACCGCCAGCAGGTCGGCGCCCGGGCGCGGCACCAGGGCCAGCCGTTCCAGCCGGATGCCGGCCTCCGCCGCGGCGACCACTCCCAGCCCGGGCCGCCCGACCACCCCGATCCAGCCCCCGCCCCGGGAGAGCTCGGCGAGCAGGGCCAGCATCAGCGAGGTCGATCCCGGCCCGGGCGGCACCGCCACCGTGGACCCGCGACGGAGGCCGCCCGCGGGCAGCAACCGGGCCAGCGGCTCGGCCACCGGCAACACCCGGGCGTCGGGCTGCGCCGGGACCCGGTCCTGGGCCCGGTCCTGCGCCCGATTCTGGTAGCCATGCAGCAACCCGCGAGCCAGCTCCAGCCGCTCCTGCGGATCGGCCTCGCTCCTCGTGGCAGCACGAGCCACAGCACGCCTCCCGGGCTCCGCGCCGCGGGAAGTCGGCGTGTTCGAACTTATGTTCGATACTAGTCGGCGGGGTCGCGCCGTTCAACCATGACGGCCGGCCCGATCCGGTGATCCGGCTGCGGGTCAGTGCGCGAAGTGCCGGGTCCCGGTCAGGTACATCGGGACCCCGGCGGCCGCGGCCGCCGCGACCACCTCCTCGTCCCGCACCGATCCGCCGGGCTGCACGACCGCCCGCACCCCGGCGTCGAGCAGCAACTGCAGGCCGTCCGGGAACGGGAAGAACGCGTCCGACGCGGCCACCGCCCCGCGGGCGCGGTCCCCGGCCCGGGCCACGGCGAGCCGCGCGGCGTCCACCCGGTTCACCTGCCCCATCCCCACCCCGACCGCGGCGCCGCCGACGGCCAACAGGATCGCGTTGGACTTCACCGACCGGCACGCCCGCCAGGCGAACACCAGGTCCGCCACCACGTCGTCCGGCGCCGGCTCACCGGTGGCCAGGGCCCAGTTCGTGAGGTCGTCGCCGGGGGCGTCGATCGCGTCGCGCTGCTGGAGCAGCAGCCCACCCGAGATCGCGCGCAGCTCGGCGCCGCGCCGCCCGACCTGGCCCGGCAGCCGCAGCACGCGCACGTTCTTCTTGCGGGCCAGCACGGCCACCGCCCCGTCGGCATAGGACGGCGCGAGCACCACCTCGGTGAACACCTCGGCGACCTGCTCCGCCATGGCCACGCTGATCTCCCGGTTCGCCGCGATCACGCCGCCGTAGGCGCTGATCGGGTCGGTCGCGTGCGCCTTGCGGTGCGCGTCGGCGATGTCGGTGCCCACCGCGATGCCACACGGGTTGGCGTGCTTGATCACCGCGACGCAGGGGGCCCCGTGGTCGTGTGCCGTCCGCCAGGCCGCGTCGGCGTCGACGTAGTTGTTGTAGGACATCGCCTTGCCGTGCAGTTGCTCGGCGGCGGCCACTCCGGGTGCACCGGAGCCGTACAGCGCGGCGGCCTGGTGCGGGTTCTCGCCGTAGCGCAGCGTCGCCGACCGGTCCCAGCTGCCGCCCACCCAGCTCGGGAAGGGCCCCGCATCGGGTTCGGGAGCCAGCACGCTGCCCATCCAGGACGCCACGGCGATGTCGTAGGTGGCGGTGTGCCGGAACGCCTCGACGGCGAGCAGCCGCCGGTCCGCCAGGTCGAAGCCGCCGTTCGCGACCCGCTCCAGCACCCACTGGTAGCGCCCGGGGTCGACGACGACGGCCACGCTGCCGTGGTTCTTCGCCGCCGCCCGCACCATCGCCGGCCCGCCGATGTCGATCTGCTCCACGCACTCGGCCGGGGTCGCGCCGGAGGCCACCGTCTCGGTGAACGGGTAGAGGTTGGAGACCAGCAGCTCGAACGGGGCGATGCCGAGATCGGCGAGCTGGGTGACGTGGTCGGGACGCGCGGTGTCGGCGAGCAGCCCGGCGTGCACCCCGGGGTGCAGGGTCTTCACCCGGCCGTCGAGGCACTCCGGGAAGCCGGTCAGCTTCTCCACCGGGGTCACCGGGATCCCGGCATCGGCGATGAGCCGCGCGGTCGATCCGGTCGACACCAGCTCGACGCCGAGGGCGTGCAGGCCGGCCGCCAGCCCGCTCAGCCCGGTCTTGTCGTACACGCTGATCAGGGCGCGTCGGACCGGCCGGCGGGTCGTGGTCTCGCTCACGGCATCGTCACCTCTCGTCCGGTTACGGTGGCACCCCGGTGGGCCAGCGTGGCCACCGTGCTGACCAGCAACTGCCGCTCCGAAATCTTGATCCGCTCGTGCAGGGCGTCGACCGTGTCCCCCACCTGCACGGCCACGGGCAGCTGCGCGAGCACCGGCCCGGTGTCGACGCCGTCGTCGACCAGGTGCACGGTCGCGCCGGTGACCTTGACCCCGTAGGCGAGCGCGTCGGCGACGGGTCGGACACCGGGAAAGGCCGGCAGCAGCGCCGGGTGAGTGTTGATCATCGGGCAGCCCACGGCCTCGCGGAAGCCGGGCCCGAGGATCTTCATGAACCCGGCGCTGATCACCAGGTCGGGGCGGTGTTCGGCGACGGCCTTGGCCAGTGCGGCGTCCCAGGCCGCCCGATCGAGGTGATCGGCGACGCGCAGGCTGAAGGCGGGGATGTCGCGCCGGCGGGCTCGCTCCAGCCCCTCGATGCCGGCGCGGTCGGCGCCGACCGCGACCACCTGCGCCGGGTAGCCGGGCTCGCTCGTCGCGTCGAGGAGCGCCTGCAGCAGCGTGCCGGAGCCGGAGACCAGCACCACGACCCGCGCCGGGTCCGGAATCTGCACCCGGTAGGTGGGGCTCGGCGGCGTGGCCAAACGGGAGCTCCTGTGCACGATCGTGGGCTGCGGTACGGCCCAGCCTAGGCTGCGGCGACAGGGTCACCACCGGCGGAGTCTGCGCACCTCCGCCCACCGCTGCTGCCGGACGGCCGGGCGGCTCACATCACCGAGCGGTGTCGTCGTCGGCCGCCCGCCGCACCCAGGTCTCGATCTCCGCCTGCTGCGCAGCCGCGATCCGGGCGCGCTGCGCGACCAGCTCCGCGACCGTGCGGGGTGGGCCCGTCCCCGGCTCGTCGACCGGCTCCTCGACCGGCTGGTCGGTCGGCGGTGCGGCGGAACTCCCGCGGCGGCGGGACCAGCCGAACCGTCGACGGCTGGACGGCGCAGGCGTGACCCGGCGGGATCGTGATCGACGGGATGGCTCGTCCCGGGCTGCTGGCGTGGCGACGCCGGCGCTCTCGGCCGGAACGGCGCTGCCCGCGTCGCTGTCGTCCTCGACGTGCTGCGCGCCGTCGTGCCCCGCTGCCGCGACGGGCGCCTCGGTCCTGTCGGCCGGGTCGATGTCGGCCGGCTGCTCGCCGGCGCCGTCGCTGCCGGGGACCTGAGCCGTGGAGACCGGGGCCACGTGCTCCTCGCCCGGGGTGTCGGTGCCGGTCGGTAACGGCGCGGGCTCGGCGACGAGCGGGGCATCCGTCGACCCGCCCGGTTCGATCGCAAGGCCGGGCGACTCGGCTGCGGCTACGGGGCTGGAGCGCTCAGAAGCATCGTCGGCCGTCGGGGCGTCGGCGGGGGCGTCGGCGGGGTCGTCGGCGGCCGGTGCTGCCAGGTCGATCTCGGACTCGACGTCGCCGGCCTGGCCGGTGCCGGACTCGACGCTGGTGGTCGCGTCACCGTCGGGTTCGACGCTCGAGGTCGCGTCACTGTCGGACTCGACGCTCGACGCCTCGTCGCTGGTCAGCTCGTGATCGTCGGCCGCAGCGCCGCTGGCCCGGTCTCCGACCATCTCGTCACCGGCCACCTGGTCACCGACCGCCGTGTCGCGTGCCGTCGGGTTGCGCACGGTCTCGCCGGCTACCGTCCGGTCGCTCGGCAGTCCCTCCGACTCCAGGCCCCGGTTCCGGCGCCACCACGCCACCAGCACCGCGGGCGCCCCGACCAGCAGCAGCGCCGACGGCACCAGCAGCTCCACCGGCAGCCGGATCGGGTCGAACGGACCCGCCGCCAGTCGCCCGCCGGCCAGCCCACCCAGCACCCCGATCAGCACCGCAGTGATCACGGAAGCACCGAGCGCGGCCGGGACCCGCAGCCCGTGGCCGGCACGACCGCACCGCAGGCCGGTCAGCACCCCGACCCCGACGGGCAGCAACAGCACCGCGATCGCCCACACCGGCGCCGAGGTCTGGGGAAACGCCGCGAGCAGCGGAAAGTGCGAGCGGTCGCCGCCGTAGGTGACGAACGGCGACGCGGTGGCGGTACCCATCGCCAGCCCGGGCCCGAGCGCCCAGCTCGTCGCGGCGATCACGGCATTGGGCAGGTAACCGAGGGCGAGCAGCGTCAGCCCCGTTCCGGCCGTCAGGTCGGAGCCCAGCACCCGGTAGCCCTCGGCGACCTGGTCGGCGCCGAGGACCAGTCCGGTCGTCAGCACCGCCGCGCCCGTCACGAGCAGCCCGCTGAGCGCGACCGCCGCGCCTCGCACGGCGGCGGGCAACCAGGGCGGCAGTCGGTCCACCCACTCGCCCGGCAGCCCGCAGGCCGACACCACGCCGAGCGCCGCGGCGGCGCCGGCGGCCACTCCGCCGCCCACCATCGCGGCCCACGGGGTCACCGCCACCGCAGCGGCACCCGGCAGGAGCGCGCTACCCAACACGGCCACCGCAGCGTGCGCTCCGGCGACTCCGGCGACCACGGCACCGGCGTCGGCCCGGAACCGGCCCCCCAGCCGGCGGGCGGCCCAGCGCGCGCCGAGACCGACCACGCAGACCAGCACGATCGTCGGCAGCAGCGGCAGCACGCTGATCGGCTGACCCTCGACGACCAGCGGAATCTGGTGTGCGGCCAGCCAGAGCGGGATCGTCGCGGCGAAGGCGGCGTCCAGCGGCATGCCGACCGGCAACACGATGGCGACCACGGGCGGCACCAGCAGCGCGTAGCTGAGCAGGACCGTGCCCATGGCGCAGGCCATCAGCAACCGCAGCCGGTCCAGACCCTCCACCGGTACCCGGGGCGACCGGTCCTCCGGCGGCGGATCGTCGTGGTCGAGGTCGTGGCCGACGAGGGTGCGGGTCACCTGTCCAGCGTTGCAGCGGATCGCGCCGCAGGCGGACAGGCGCGCCGGTCAGGTCGGTGGCTGTCCGTCCGGTCGAACGATGGGGATGCGTTCGGTGCCCTCGGCCGGGCCCGGTGGCCGAGCCGGCTGCCCGGGCTCGCCCGGCTCCGCGTCCCGTGTCGTCGGCTGGACGGGAGCGCTCACCGGGGTCTGCTGGTCGACGGCGCGGAACGTGGTCGTGTCCGCGGATCCCGCCGCATCCGAGAACGGCGGATGTCCGGCCTCCGGTGGCGCGTCGGGTTCGGCTCGCTGCCCCGGCCGGGCGAAGCCCGACGGGCCGGTCGCCGGATCACCGGGCGCCGCGTAGGCGCCGGCGGCCGGTCCGGACGGATCCTGGCCCGGGCCGATGGCCGCCGACGTCCTCGGGTACGCACCGGCTGCGTAGCCCGCCGGACCGACCGCCGGCGGGTAACCGCCGTAGCCGGACGGATACGGCGGCGCCGGCGGCCGGTGCACCGACCGCGTGCCCGGACCGGCGTCGAGCACCGCGGCGGTCACGATGACGCCGGCCTCGGCGCAGGCCAGCACCAGCGCGACGACCACCACGGCCGGGCCGCCGATGCCGGTGGCCAGCTGCAGCAACAGCAGGGTTCCGGTCACGGTCAGCACCGCCGCCGGGGCCAGTACCCGACCCGCCCGGGGCAGCGCCGCGGTCCCGGCGAGCAACCCGCCGGCGAGCAGCAGCGGGCCACCGAAGGAGCTGGTGACACTCACCTCGCCGAAGAATCCCAGCAGGTAGATCAGGAGGCCCAGACCGGCCCCGACCAGGGCCAGTGCTCGTGCCGGTCCGGCCACCACCCCGTCCGGCGCACCGCCCGGACCGGACGCTGCTGGCTGTTCACTCATCGCGATCACCCCGTCCGCGTCGCGATGCACCGACTCGGCTCACCGCGCGAATCCAGTGTGCCGCGATTCCACGCGGCGGTCACCGGGCCGCGATGATCTCCCGCATCAGCGCGGCGGTTTCGCTGGGTGTCTTGCCGACCTGGACCCCGGCGGCCTCCAGGGCCTCCTTCTTGGCCTGCGCGGTGCCCGCGGAGCCGGACACGATGGCCCCGGCGTGTCCCATCGTCTTGCCCTCCGGGGCGGTGAACCCCGCGACGTAGCCCACGACCGGCTTGGTCACGTTGGCCTGCACGAACTCCGCGGCCCGTTCCTCGGCGTCGCCGCCGATCTCACCGATCATCACGATCGCGGCGGTGTCCGGGTCGGCCTCGAACGCCTCCAGCGCGTCGATGTGGGTGCTCCCGATGATCGGGTCCCCGCCGATGCCGATCGCGGTGGAGAAGCCGATCTCCCGCAGCTCGTACATCATCTGGTAGGTCAGCGTCCCGGACTTCGACACCAGCCCGATCGGGCCCGCGCTGGTGATGTCGGCCGGGATGATCCCGGCGTTGGACCGGCCCGGGGAGATGACCCCGGGGCAGTTCGGGCCGATGATCCGGGTCCGGTTGCCCTTGGCGCAGGCGTGCGCCCAGAAGTAGGCCGAGTCGTGCACCGGGATGCCTTCGGTGATCACCACACACAGGCCGATCTCGGCGTCGATCGCCTCCATCACCGCGGCCTTGGCGAACGGCGGGGGCACGAAGACCACCGACACGTCGGCGCCGGTCTCCTTCATCGCCTCCTCCACGGTGCCGAACACCGTGAGGTCGCGGCCGCCGATGCTCACCGAGGTGCCGGCCTTGCGGGCGTTCACCCCACCCACGATGTTGGTGCCGGCGGCCAGCATCTTCGTCGAGTGCTTGGTGCCCTCGCCGCCGGTGATGCCCTGGACGATGACCTTGCTCTGCTCGTTCAGAAAGATCGACATCTCAGGCTCCCGCCACTCCGGCCGAACCCGCAGCTCCCGCCGCGGCGAGCTCGGCGGCCTTGTCGGCCGCGTTGTCCATGGTGTCCACCTGCGTGACCAGCGGATGGTTGGCCTCGTCGAGTATCCGCCGGCCCTCGACCACGTTGTTCCCGTCCAACCGCACCACCAGCGGCTTGGTCGCGCCGTCGCCGAGCATGCGCAGCGCCTCGACGATGCCGTTGGCCACCGCGTCGCACGCGGTGATCCCGCCGAACACGTTGACGAACACCGACTTCACCGCCGGATCGCCCAGGATCACGTCCAGCCCGGCCGCCATCACCTCGGCCGACGCGCCACCCCCGATGTCCAGGAAGTTCGCCGGCTTCACCCCGCCGTGCCGCTCCCCCGCGTACGCCACCACGTCCAGGGTGGACATGACCAGGCCGGCGCCGTTGCCGATGATGCCGACCTCACCGTCCAGCTTGACGTAGTTCAGGTCCTTCGCCTTGGCCTTGGCCTCCAGCGGGTCCTCGGTCCGCTTGTCCACCAGCGCGGCGTGCCCGGGATGCCGGAAGTCGGCGTTGTCGTCCAACGTGACCTTTCCGTCCAGCGCGACGACCCGGTCCTGCGGATCGCGGACCAGCGGGTTCACCTCGACCAACGTGGCGTCCTCACCGACGAACGTCTCCCAGAGTTTGACGATCACCTCGGTCGCCTCGTCGGCCACCGCCGCGGGGATCTTCGCCTGGGCCACGATCTCGGCCGCCTTGGCCCGGTCCACCCCGGCGATGGGGTCGATCGGCACCCGGGCCAGCGCATCCGGCCGCTCCACCGCCAGCTGCTCGATCTCCATCCCACCCTCGGCCGAGGCCATGGCCAGGAATGTCCGGTTCGAACGGTCGAGCAGGAACGAGAAGTAGTACTCCTCGGCGATGTCGCTCGCCTCGGTCACCAGCACCCGGTGCACGGTGTGGCCCTTGATGTCCAGCCCGAGAATGGCCTGCGCCTTCTCCCGCGCCTCCGCCGGCGTCGCGGCCAACTTCACCCCGCCCGCCTTGCCGCGGCCACCCGTCTTGACCTGGGCCTTCACCACCACCTCGGTGCCCAGCTCCGCAGCGGCGGCGGCCGCATCATCGGGGGTCTCGACCGTCCGACCCGGCAGCACCGGCACTCCGTGCGCGGCGAACAGGTCCTTCGCCTGGTACTCGTAGAGGTCCACTCGGCTCTCCCTTGAGGTGTCATCAGCCCCGACGGCGTACGACGGCAGTCGCGTGTTGCGCCCGACCCTAGCGACGCATTCGGCACGCACCCTGAGCTGCCCCGGTGACCGTTGTCACGCCTACCCGGCGCACCCGCGAGCCTGGTCGGAGGGCGGCCGGACACGGGCACGCGTCCCGAGCTCGAGATTCGCGACGTCGGGCACCCGCCGCTCCCGATCGGCGCGGGCGTGCCCTGGGTGGCGGTGCCGCTCGGCCGGCCGGATCGGGAGCGTCCGGGAGTCCGTTCGGCGCCTGCGGGGACCGCCGGCATCCTGATCGAGACACGCCGCACCCGCGGTTTGCCTTGCACGCACAAGGACCACTAAGTTCCACCCGGTCCGGGTCACGAACCGGTCACGTCGGCCAACCCCGCCGGGTCCCCCCACCCCGGGGCCGCACGTGATCAGCCCGGCGCCACCACGTCGAAGGGCAGCTCTTTGGCGCGCCACCGCTCCCCCAGCGGCGCCCGGCCGGAACACCCCGACCGTCCGGATCACGCCGACCGCACGAGTACCGCCGACCGCCCGAGTACCGCCGATCGCACGGTGCGGCTGCGCGCGGTCCGTCCCGCCGGGAGTCACCGGCTGCCGACGACGCCGTCGCTCGTCCGGCGCGGCCATGTGACGGTGGCCGCCGCGGCCGCCGGTGCTGCCGTCGCGGCCGGCCAGACCGTGGCCTCGGCCCTGCTGCCACCGCTGGGTGGCGTCACCGAGGCCAGCGCGCTGACCCCGGTGACCAGCTCACCGGCCCAGATCGCGCAGGCCCGCCTGGCCATGAACGCGATCGGCGGGGACCAGCTGCTGCCCGACCCCGCCGACCTGGCCTTCGACGCACCGGCGTCGGTGGACGTGAAGAACCTGGCCAAGGCGGTGGACATCGGCCAGGAACTGACCCGGCAGGCCTCCATCCTCGACTCGGCGCTGGCGGACGGCGCCGACGAGGCCCACCTGTTCGGCGACAGCGCCTTCGTCCGGCCCACCAGCGGCCGGCTGACCTCCGTGTTCGGTACCCGCTGGGGCGCCGCGCACCAGGGCATCGACATCGCCAGCCACATCGGCACCCCGATCTACGCCTTCACCGACGGCGTGGTCGAGAAGGCCGGCGCGGCCAGCGGCTTCGGGCTGTGGGTGGTGCTGCGGCACCCGGACGGCACGCAGAGCGTGTACGGGCACGTGAACCGGATGTTCGTGCACGAGGGGCAGGCGGTGAAGGCCGGCGACGAGATCGCCGAGGTGGGCAACCGCGGGCACAGCACCGGTCCGCACCTGCACCTGGAGATCTGGGACGCCGACGGGATCAAGCTCAACCCGATCCCGTGGCTGCGCAAGCACGGGATCTCCTACTGATTCGCTCGACCCCGCTCAGGCGCGGCCCCGGGCCAGCGCGCGCAGGTCGGCCCGCAGCGGCCACGGCCGATCCAGCGTCAGCACGCCGTCGGGAGCTGTCGCGTACTCCCGGTAGCTCCCGTCGACCAGCTCGAACGCCGACGCGGTGAGTGCATCGACTCCCTTGTGCAGGTCGACCCGCAGGTAGAACGGGACGCCGGCCTCCGCGTAGTCGCCGTGCTTGATGATCATGTCTTGGCGGAAGTTGCCCGGCGAAGTGATCTCCACCAGTAACAGCACGTCGGGCACTCCGACCTTGAGCTCCTGCAATCCGGACCGCACGACCAGCGCGTCGGGGGCCCGAATGTGGTCCTGCCAGAGCCGGACGTTGGCCCCGGGCAGCGCCTCCCATCGCGGATCGGTACAGGTCGTGACGAGCAGGTTCGTCACCCCGAGAATGAGCCGCTGATGCGCGAGCGACGAGAGCGGGGGCACCAGCAGCGCCCCGTCGACGAGCTCGACCCTGGCCGGCACGTCGGGTAGTGCGAAGTAGTCGTCCTCCGTCCACGGCCCGGCGTGGGCGAAAACGGCCTCGTACGTGGCATCGGTGGACATCGCGAACCTCCACTGGCCAGTGTCACGGACACGGACGGAATCGGACCCGGCCCGGTTCCATCCGGATCAGAGCTTCTGCAGCGGGACTCCACCGATCAGCATCAACCGGACCGTGCCCGCGCTGCCGAAATCGATCGTCACCGTGGCCCGCACCCCGGCGCCGTCGGAGGCGATCACCGTGCCCAGCCCGTACTTGTCGTGGCTGACCCGGTCGCCCACATCCAGGCTGATCGTGGGCTGCAGGGAGCGCTGCGGAACGTTCCAGTTGCCTCGATCGGTGGCGGTCGGTCGGCGCCCGAAGCCGAACCGGCCCACCGGGGCCGAGCGCTCCGGCTCGGAGCGACGCCAGTCGACCAGCTCGTCGGGGATCTCGGCCAGGAACCTCGACGCCGGGTTCACGTTGGGCTGCCCGAACGAGGAGCGCACGATGGCCCGCGACAGGTAGAGCCGCTGCCGGGCTCGGGTGATGCCCACGTAGGCCAGCCGGCGCTCCTCGGCCAGCTCCTTCGGGTCGCCCATGGCCCGCATGTGCGGGAACACGCCGTCCTCCCAGCCGGTCAGGAAAACCACCGGGAACTCCAGCCCCTTCGCCGTGTGCAGGGTCATCAGGGTGACCATGCCGGCGTCGTTGTCGGGGATGGAGTCGGCGTCGGCGACCAGGGCCACCCGCTCCAGGAACGCCGCGAGCGAGCCGGGCTCGGGCACGCCGGGCTCCGGTTCGCCCCCGTCGAGATCAGCAGGGTCGAACTCCGGGGCCACCGCCGCGTCGGCCACCGCCGCGTCGCCGGCGAACTCGCGGGCCACCGTGACCAGCTCGGCCAGGTTCTCCAGCCGGGAGGCGTCCTGCGGGTCCTCGCTGGCCTCCAGCTCGGCGGTGTAGCCGGTCCTCGCGTAGATCGCCTCGAGCAGCTCGGCGGCCGGCTCGCCCTGCTCGACCAGCTCGCCGAGATCGTCGAGGATCCGCACGAACGCCGCGATGCACCGCTGCGAGCGGGTGACGAGCCCGGGAATGCGTTCGGGCTGCTCGGCCGCGATCCGCAGCCCGGCGACGAACGGGATCCGCTGCTGGTCGGCGAACGTGGCCACCAGCTCCTCGGCCCGGTCGCCGATGCCGCGCTTGGGCACGTTGAGGATGCGCCGCAGGCTGACCGTGTCCTCGGGGTTGGACAGCACCCGCAGGTAGGCCAACGCGTCGCGGATCTCCCGGCGCTCGTAGAAGCGCACCCCGCCGACCACCTTGTACGGCAGCCCGACCCGCAGGAACACGTCCTCGAACACCCGGGACTGGGAGTTGGTCCGGTAGAACACGGCGATGTCGGAATTGCGGTGGTCCCCGGTGTCGACCAGCCGGTCGATCTCCTGGGCCACGAACGCGGCCTCGTCGTGCTCGTTGTCCGCGACGTAGCCGACGATCTTCTCGCCGTCGCCCTGCTCGGACCACAGCCGCTTGTCCCGGCGGCCGGGGTTGCGCGCGATCACGGCGTTGGCCACCGAGAGGATGGTCTGGGTCGAGCGGTAGTTCTGCTCCAGCAGGATCGTGCGGGCGTTCGGGAAGTCCTGCTCGAACTCGATGATGTTGCGGATGCTGGCCCCGCGGAACGCGTAGATGGACTGGTCGGAGTCGCCGACCACACACAGCTCACCCGGCTCGTCCCGTTCGGTCGCCGGCTCGACGAGCTCGCGGACCAGCACGTACTGCGCGTGGTTGGTGTCCTGGTACTCGTCGACGAGCACGTGCCGGAACCGCCGCCGGTAGTACTCGGCAACCGCGGGCAGCCGCTGCAGCAGCGCCACCGTCTCCATGATCAGATCGTCGAAGTCGAACGCGTTGGCCGTGCGCAGCCGGGACTGGTACACGCCGTAGACCTCGGCGACCTTGCGCTCGTAGTCGTTGGTGGCCCGGGCGGCGGCGTCGTCCGCGGACAGCAGCTCGTTCTTCAGGTTGGAGATCTGCGCGGCGATCGCGCGGGCCGCGAACTTCTTCGGATCCAGCTCCAGGTCGCGGGCGACCAGCCCGACCAGCCGGCGGGTGTCGTCGGCGTCGTAGACCGAGAACGCGGAGCGCACCCCGAGCTGCTTGGCCTCCCGGCGCAGGATGCGCACGCACATCGAGTGGAACGTCGAGACCCACATCGCGTTGGCGCGCCGGCCCACCAGCGCGTCGACCCGCTCCTTCATCTCCGCCGCGGCCTTGTTGGTGAAGGTGATCGACATGATCTCGCCGGGGTGTACGCCGCGCTCGGCCAGCAGCCAGCCGATGCGGTGGGTGAGCACCCTGGTCTTGCCCGAGCCCGCCCCGGCCACGATGAGCAGCGGGGATCCGGAGTGGGTGACGGCTTCCCGCTGCCGGGGGTTGAGCCCCTCCAGCAGGGCCGCTCCCCGGGCGGTGCTCGGCGTCACCGGGGCGGTGTGGGGCAGTTCGAACAGCGCGCTCATCGTGAGAGAACACGCTACCGGCGCGGACCGACAACTCCGCGCCCGACGGGGCCGGCCGGGCAGTTGCTGTTGCTGCGGGCACCGGTGTGGCACACTGCTGCCGTGCCATCGATCAGTGGGCGATTTTTCTACGGGTACCGGACACCGGTGCCCGTGGCCTGCTGACCAGCCCCCACGACGCGCCCCGGAGTCCACTGGACCCGGGGCGTTTTCGCGTCCCGACCGGGGGCTCGGGCAACAGGAGGAGATCGTGAACACCGTGACCAGCAACAACGCCACCACCGGCGGCCCGGCCGGGGAGCTGCCGTCCGACGAGGAGATCGGGAGGTTGCGGATCGAGATCGACCAGCTGGACGCGGAGATCCTGCGACTGGTCAAGCGCCGCAGCGAGGTCTCCCAGCGCATCGGCAAGGCGCGGATGGCCGCGGGCGGGCCACGCATCGTCTACAACCGGGAGATGGCCGTGCTGGCCCGGTTCGACGACCTGGGCGCGGAAGGCCGTGAGCTCGGCATGATCCTGCTGCGGCTGGGACGCGGGCGCCTCGGCGGGCGCTGACCGCCACTTCACACTCCCCGGTCGTCGGCCGTGGCACTCTGGTGACATGGGTGCGGTGTTCGGGATCGTCGCGGCGGTGATCGCGCTGGTGGGCGTGCTCGTCGCGCTCGGCCACGTCGGCTACCTGGCCATGCTCAGCCGGGCGGCCAAGGAGCGCGGCGTCTCCGGCGGGGCCACGCTCGACTACGTGAACGGCCGCTGGAAAGTGGCCGGCGGCACCGCAGTGGTGGCCCTGCTGGGGCTGCTGCTCACCTCCGGTGGGGTGGCCCCGGACCTGCTCGGGCTGCTCCTGGGTGGCGGCGCCGGGCTCGCCGCGAAGAAAGCACTCGACTCCACCCGTCAGCAGTTCCCGCACCACTGACGTCGTCCCTCCCGGGCCTGATCCGATCGTTCGGAATGGGCCGCTGGCGCGGCGTCCGGGTGAAGATCAAAATATGGTTCGCATACTGCTTGTGGCCGCGCCGTGGCCGATGGGGTGAACAACGACCAATGGTCGAATGACACCTGGCAACGCTTGCCGTCTTCCGGTACACATTCGCCATCCCCATTTCGCTGTCGCGAAATCCGATACGAATGCAGTAGGAGGATGTGGACGTGGCGAGTGGGTCGGTCATCCTGCCCGACGTGGTGACGGTGCCCGAACTGCTGAACCGCATCCGGCCGTCGCCGCCCCGGTCCCGGCCGCCGGTCGCCCCGCTGACGATCTCCGTCGCCGCGTTGCTGCGGCGCGAGGGGTGGATCCCGCCGCAACCGGACCGCCACGCCGATCCGCGGTGGATGCCGACCGCGGTCGTGGTGGGCACGCTGCTGGCCGCCGGCGCCGTGGTCGGGGTGGCAGTGCTGCTGGACGCGCCGGACGACTCGTCGACCGCGCTGCCCGAGCAGCCCGAGATCGGCCCCGCCCCGGCCGACGGACTGCTGGCCGACGGCGGCCGGGCCGCCGTCGTCGACGCCGTGGCGGCGGCACCGGGCGTTCTCGACGCGGGCAGCGCACCTTCCGAGGACTGGGCGGGGCGGGCCTTCCCGGCCTCGTCGACGCCCCGATCCGACACCCCGTCCAGCGCGGTGGGCAGCGGGCACACGCCGGCCGGCGGCTCTGTGGCCGCGGCGGCGACCAGCCGGAACCAGGTGTCCGCCGGCACCGCAGACACGGCGCGAGCGGACTCGGACGAGGATTCCGACTCCGACGGCCCGACGACCCCGAGCACTTCCGCGGGCACCGAGACCGACTCCGACACCGAGACCGCTACGGCCCAGGACCGCTCCGGCGGCGGTGCGTCATCCGACGGCGGGCGTACCGACAGGGATCGGCCGCGGGACCGGCTCACCCCCGCAGCCGGCGGGCCCCCGGACCTGCTGGCGCCCCCGACCCGGCAGCGGGATCGATCCTCGCCGCGCCCCGTCGAGGATGTCCTCGACGACGTCGGCGCCGACCGGCTCGGCGCGGGTTCGGAGCGGACCGCCACCCGGTTCGACGGCGTGGCCGAGAAGCGCACCGCGCCGGTGACCACCGCGGCGGCGGAGCCGGCCGAGTCCGGTCTCGTCAATTCTGACGATGACGATTCGGCGCTCACCTCGACCCCGCGGAAATCCGGCACGGAAAGCGGGGACGCGACCGCGGAGAAGAATCGCGAATTCGAGCCGGAAAGCGGTCACGACGCTGCCCTCAGTTCGCTCGACAGCGCACTGGTCATGAGCGCGACCGACACCGGACCGTCCGACGACTGACGGCCGGGCGGAGCGGGTCGGTCAGACCAGGCGCCGGTCCGACGCCCACCGGGACAGCTCGTACCGGTTCGACAGCTGCGTCTTGCGCAGCACGCTGGACACGTGGGTCTCCACCGTCTTCACCGAGATGAACAGCTCCCCGGCGATCTCCTTGTAGGCGTAGCCACGGGCCAGCAGGCGCAGCACGTCCCGCTCGCGGCGGGTCAGCAGGTCCAGCTCCGGATCGCCGGGCGGCGCCGCGCCGGGCCGGTCGGAGAAGACGTCGAGCACGAACCCGGCCAGCCGGGGCGAGAACACCGCGTCCCCCGACCGCACCCGCCGCACCGCGTCGGCCAGCTCCCGCCCGGAGATCGTCTTGGTCACGTAGCCGCGGGCACCGGAGCGGATCACCGCGATCACGTCCTCCGCGGCGTCCGACACGCTCAACGCCAGGAACACCACGTCCGGCAACTCCGGCCGGATCTGGCGCAGCACCTCGGCACCGCCGCCGTCGGGCATGTGCACGTCCAGCAGCACCACGTCCGGGCGCAGGTGCCGGATCGCGGCGACCGCCTCGTCCACCGAACCGGCCTCGCCGATCACCGTCACGTCGGAGACGGTGCGGTCCAGCTCGGCGCGGACGCCGGAACGGAACAATGCGTGGTCGTCGACGAGGAAGACCCGGATCGGGGCCGGATCGGTGCCGCTCGGCTCCGGCTCGGCGGCTGGCTCGGTGCTCATGATCCTGATTCCACTTCTTCGCGGGCGTTGACCTCGGCCGGCTGCTGCCGGCCTCCGTTCATCGGCATCGCCAGGTGGACCTCGGTGCCCTCGCCCGGTGTGCTGCGCAGGCGGACGGTGCCCTGGTGCCGGGTCATCCTGCCGTGCACCGAGTCGGCCAGTCCATGCCGGTCGCCGGGTACCGAGTCCGGATCGAAACCGATCCCGCGGTCGCGCACGAACACGTGCACCTCGTCCGGTTCGACCTCGGTGTACACGCTGATCTCGGCCACCTCGGCGTGCTTGGCCGCGTTGACCATGGCCTCGCGGGCGGCCAGCACCAGGGCGCGCAGATCGTCGTCCAGGGGGCGGTCGCCGACCACCACCGGCCGGACGTCGACGGCGTAGGTGTCCTCCACCTCCGCCGCGGCCGCGGTGATCGCGTCGGCCAGCCCGGAGTCCAGCGCCGGGCCGCCGGACGCTGCCCGCGACCGCCCGTAGCCGGCCGGGCCGTAGAGCCAGTGCCGCAGCTCCCGTTCCTGCCCGCGGGCCAGCCGCAGCACCTCCCGTGGCTGGTCGTTCTGCCGCTGGATCAGCGCCAGGGTCTGCAGTACGGAGTCGTGCAGGTGCGCGGCGATCTCCGCCCGCTCGGTCTCCACGATGCGCTCCCGGCGCTCCTCCCCCAGCTCCCGGGCCAGCCGCAGCCACCACGGCACGGTGAGCACGGCGACCCCGATCAGCGTGGCCAGCACGGCCAGCAGCGCGAACTGGACCTGGCCGAGCTGGATGTTGCCCAGCAGGTACACCCCGATCCCGGCGGCCACGAACACGGCTCCGGCCAGCACCCGCAGCACGGTGCTGCGCCGGTTGGCCGAGCCGCCCCCCACCCCGGACGTCCAGCGCCGGCGCTGCGACTCGTCGGCCTCCCGCCACACGACGGCGGCCCCGACCGCGGCGACGCCGAGCGGGCCGACCACCCAGCCGACCACCGAGTCGCCCAGCGCGGCCGCGGCCAGGCCGACCCCGAAGGCCAGCGCGACCAGCCCGAGCGCCTGTTGGCGCTCCGTGTGCGGCACCGCGCGGGCGACCTCCCCCTGCTCCTGCTTCACGAAGATCCAGAGCAGCCCGTAGCCGAGTACGCCGGCCCCGCCCAGGGTGGCCAGCACGACGAACGCGGCCCGCACCCACAGCACCTTGATCTCGAGGTGGTCGGCGACGCCGCCGGCCACGCCGGCCAGGAAGCGGCCGCTGCGCCGGCGGACCAACGGCGGCGTGCCGGTCGCCGGGCGGGCCGGCACGGGCATGCCGGTCGCCTGCTGGGCCGGCGGCGGCGCGTCGGGCGCCGAGGGGGCCGTCGGCGCGGTCGGGTGCGGTGTGCTCACGCCATCCATGGTCACACGTCGGACGGGGGGTGACATCGGGGAAACCTCGGGGCGTTCTCCGGGCCATCCCCCATGTTTCGGGGGTCGGCGTCGAGCACTCTGGTCACCATGAACACGACGGACGTGCAGGGCACGCTGCGCGAGATGTGGGAGACGCGGCCCGCTCGACCGCGCCAGGACAGACAGGTCGCCGGCGTGGCCTCGGCGATCGCCCACCGCTACGACATCGACCCCACGCTGGTGCGGATCGGCTTCGTGGTGGCCACCTTCACCGGCATCGGCGCCGCGCTGTACATCGCGGGCTGGCTGGTGCTGCCGGAGCAGCCCGCGGACCCGGCCCACCCGGTGCGGGCCCGCTCCCCCCGTCCGATCCTGATCATCGGGCTGGGCATCGCGACCGCGGCCAGCATCGGCTCGCTGTTCGGGGGCCGGTTCGGCGGCGGCGGGCTGGTCGCGGCGCTCGTCGTGGCCGGGCTGCTCTACCTGCTGCACCGCAGCCGCAGCGACCGCGGGCTCGCAGCCGCGCACGGGGCGGCGCTCGGGCCGGCCGGGGCACCGGCCGGCGGCGTCTCGCTGGTGAAGACGGACGGCACGACGACGACCGACGCCCTCGGTCAGCCGATGCAGACCCCACCGGCCTGGGACCCACTCGGTGCGGCCCCGTTCGCGTGGGACCTGCCCGAGCCGTCGGCGCCCCCGCCTCCGCCGGCGCCCCGGCAGGCCCCGATCACGTCGGCGACGCTCGGGTTGGCGCTGCTGGCCGGAGCCGTGACCGCCGCGATCCTGCTGCTGGTCGGCACGTTCACGCTGGGCAACCTGCCGATCGTGTTCGGCGTGATGCTGGCCGTGCTCGGGCTCGGGCTGCTGGTCGGCTCGTTCCTGCGGACCGGCCGCGGGCTGATCCCGTTCGCGCTGCTGCTGTCGATCATCACCTGGGGGGTGCTGGCCGCGCCGGTGGACCGCTGGCGCAGCGGCGAGGTCGGGGACCTGCGGGCCGCGCCGACCACGGTGGCCCAGCTGCTGCCGGAGTACCAGCGCTCGGCCGGCGAGATCGACCTCGACCTGCGCAACCTGGACCTGACGGTGCCGGCCGGCGCGGCCGACCCCGGCCCGGTCCGCACCAAGGTCTCGATCGGCGCCGGGGACGTGCAGATCTGGGTGCCGGACAACGCGGACGTGACGTTCGACGGCTCCGTGGGGATCGGCTCGGTCAGCTTCGACGACACCGTCGGCCCGGCGCAGCCGCCGGCACCGGCGCTGCCCCCCGGCCAGCAGCGGGAGCGGCCCGACCGTGACGGCGACCGCGGCGACCGTGACGGCGAGCGCGGCGACGCCGGCCCGGGCGCCGAGCTGAACGTGGCCAACGACCTGGGCGCCGACGGCGTCCGATCCGGACGGCTGCTCGTCATCGATGTCGAGGCGGGCACCGGAAACGTGGAGGTGCACCGTGGCTGACATCGACTCGACCACCGACCCGACTTTCGACCCGACCACCGGTTCGACCACCGGGTTGAGCTTCGACGAGAGCCCGACGACCACGGTGGCGCGCCGCCGCCGTCCGGACCCGGTGGCGCTGCTGGTCGGGCTGTTCAGCCTGGCCATGGCGGTCGCGGCCTTCGTGGGCCAGCTCCCGGACCTCTCCGGGCTGGACCCGCGCTGGCTGCTCGCCGCCGGCGCCGCTGCGGTGGGCCTGATGCTGCTGGTGGGGAGCCTGCGCGGGCGGCGAGGGCCGAACGGTGGCACCGGATAGAAAGCTGACCCGGTAGCTGGGGAGCGAACCGGGGCGCCACGGCCGCACGGGGATGGCGGCCGGACGAGGGCGGCATCCGCTGACGCGGGTGCCGCCCTCGTCGCCTCTCCCACCCCTCCTCTCCCACCCTCCCCCCACCCACCTGCGCATTTCGGAGCCCAACTGCACTTTCGAGCGCTCGAGAAGTGCAGTTCGGCTCCGAACTGCGGATGGGGCCGGGGGTGGAAGTGGGGTCAGGGCAGCGGGGTGAGGCCGGCGGCGGCGAGGATCTCCGGGACGCCGCGCTCGTAGCCGACCGACATCACGTGCACCCCGGCCACCCCGGGCACCTCGCGGAGCGCCGCCACGGTCTCCGCGCACGCGGCCATGCCCTCGGCGGCGACCCGGTCGCCGGGCACCCCGCGCAGCCGCCGCTCGAACGCGGCCGGCACGACCACGCCGGGGATGCCGGTCATGAACTCCAGCGCGCGCAGCGACCGGATCGGCCCGACCCCGGCCAGGACCGCGCACTGCCGGTCCAGCCCGCGGTCGCGGACCCGGGCCATCCAGGCCGCGAAGTCGGCGACGTCGAACACGAACTGGGTCTGCACGAACTCGGCGCCGTCGACGACCTTCGCGGCCAGCCGGTCCGGGACCCCGGTGCCGGTGTCCACCGCGCCGAGCAGGAAGCGCGGCGGCGGGTCGACCTCCCGGCCGGACAGCAGCCGGCCCTCGTCGCGCAGGGTGCGGGCCGCGCGCATCAGGGTGGCGGAGCTGAGGTCGAACACGGCGGCCGCGTCCGTGTGGTCACCGCGCTCGGGGCGGTCACCGGTCATCAGCACCAGGTTGGGCACGCCGAGCGCACCGGCCGAGAGCAGGTCGGACTGCAGCGCGATCCGGTTGCGGTCCCGGCAGGTCAGCTGCATGACCGGCTCCAGCCCGGCGGCCAGCGCGGCCACGCTGCCGGCCAGGCTGGACACCCGCACCTGGGCGCCCTGGTTGTCGGTGATGTTCACCGCGTGCACCCAGTCCCGCAGCACCGCGGCGGCCTGGTGGATCGGACCGAGGTCGGCCCCGCGCGGCGGGCCCAGCTCCGCGGTGACCGCGAAGGTGCCGGCCCGCAACGCCGCCGCGAGGCGGCCCGGGACCGGCCGTGAGTGCGCAGCCGTGCTAGAACACGGCTCGGCACTCACGAGCTACTCCCACTCAATGGTGCCCGGCGGCTTGCTGGTCACGTCCAGCACCACCCGGTTGACCTCGGCCACCTCGTTCGTGATCCGGGTGGAGATCCGCTCCAGCACGTCGTAGGGCAGCCG
>DATMDS010000170.1:0-23672 GCA_035557575.1 Pseudonocardia sp.
CCGGATGTCCAGGCCGGACATCAGGCCGGCCAGGTAGCGGTTGGTGTCGGGCAGCCGGGCCAGCTCGATGACGATCTCCCGCAACGCCCGCACGTCGTCGGCCTCCGGCGGCGCTCATCAGCACGCCCTGGGCGCGGGTGCTAGCCAGCACCCGCGCCGCCACCGGGTGTCGCTCGGCGTGGTAGCTGTCGAGCAGCCCGTCGGCCGCCCGGCCACGCAGCGTGGCGGCCACCTTCCAGCGAGGTTCATCGCGTCCTGTCACGCCCGCCGACGAGCTGGCGCCGACCGCAGTGGCCGAGGCGGAGCTGGCCTTCACGCTGCTGTCCTCCGGCCTCGCGCCCTACCGCGCGCAGCCCTGAGCGCGGCCGGGCCCCGGAGCGTCGGCGGGTGGACCGGCCCGCCGCGTGCGAGGGTGCCACTCGTGGATCTCGAGCTGGCCGGCAAGCGGGCCGTGGTCACGGGCGCCGGTCGCGGCATCGGCCTGGCGGTGGCCCGTGGGCTGGCCGCCGAGGGCGCTCGGCTCGCCCTGGTCGGGCGCGGGGAGCCGGCGCTGCGCTCGGCCGCCGACCTGATCGACTCCGCGCACGGCACCGGTGCCCTCGCGGTTCCGGCCGACACCACCGACGACGCCTCGGTCCGGTCGATGATCGAGCAGGTGGTGGCGCAGCTCGGCGGCGTCGACATCCTGGTCAACTGCGCGGCGCGGCCGGCGAGCGCCGGGCCCGCTGCCGGCCTGGCCGAGCTGACCGACGACGCGATGCGGCTGGAGTACGAGACCAAGGTGCTGGGTTACCTGCGCTGCGCCCGCGCGGCCGCACCGCACATGATCGCCCAGGGCTGGGGCCGGATCGTCAACATCAGCGGCCTGAACGCGCGCCGGGCCGGTTCCATCGCCGGGTCGGTGCGCAACGTGGCGGTCGCCGCGCTGACCAAGAACCTGGCCGACGAGCTCGGCCCGGCCGGCATCGGCGTCACCGTCGTGCACCCCGGCACCACCGTCACCGAGCGGACCCCGACCATGGTGGCCGAGCTGGCCGCGCGCGACGGAGGCACCGCGGAGCAGGTGCTGGCGGCCCTCGGCTCGGCGACGTGTGTCGGCCGGCTGATCACCGCGGCCGAGGTCGCCGACGTCGTGGTGTTCCTGTGCTCGCCACGCAGCGTGGCGATCAACGGCGACGCCGTCGCGGCGGGCGGCGGGATGCGCGGGTCGATCCACTACTGATCCGCGGTCCGCGGACCGCGGCTCTGGCGCAGCCGACCCGGAGCGAGTAATCCTGGCGTGGTGGCAGAGCTTCTGCGCACCGAACGCTTGATCATCCGCGACTGGACCGACGACGACGTCGCGGCCGCCCTGACCGTGTACGGGCGACCGGAGGTCGCGCGCTGGCTCACGCCGGCCGTCGACCAGGTCCGCGACATCGACGACATGGCGAAGCTGCTGCAGCGCTGGATGGCCGAGTCGCGCGAGGGCGAGGCCGGGCTCGGGCACTGGGCCATCACCCTCGCCGAGGACGGCACGTTGATCGGCGGGGTGAGCCTGCACCCGCTGCCGGTCGGCGAGCAGGACGTGGAGATCGGCTGGCAGATCGCGCCCGACCACTGGGACCACGGCTACGGAACCGAGGCCGGCGATGGCGTCATCCGGCGTGCGTTCTCCCTCGACATCGACGAGGTGTTCGCGCTGGCCCGGCCGGCCAACGAGCGCGCGGAAGCGGCCGCCCGCCGGCTCGGCATGACCTGGGTCGGCGAGACGGACAAGTACTACGACGTGCGGCTGAACGTCTACCGGCTGCGCCACTCCGACCTGATCGTCCGCGCACCCACCTGACCCGGCCGGGCGAACCCGGTCCGGCGGCGACGCTCAGGCGGCGGCGTCCCCGGTGACGGCGGCCGGCACCTGGACGGGCGGCGGAGCGAGGCGACGCCCGTACCCGACCGACCGCTGGCGGAAGGCCTGCACCTGCTCCAGCACCAGGGCCAGCACGATGAGCGGCACGCCGATGGCGCCGATCAGGTTCAGCGGCGGCAGGCTCAGCGTGTTCTCGCCCTGCTGGTTCACCTCACCGCGGATGGACTCCAGCGCGTCGATCTGGGAGCCGGTCAGCGTCGTGGGACTGCCCGGCGCCACGTTGAGCCCCACCGACCCGGTCGAGATGATCGTCCCGTCGACGATCACCGGCTCCGGCGAGCGGGCCCGGATCCCCTCGTCGGCCGACACGATGGTGACGTTGGAGATGGTGGTGGCCGCGCCCACGTCGATCCCGGTGCTGCCGCCGACGATCCGGCCGCCCTGCAGCTGCAGGCCGGAACTCAACGAGCGGATGGCGCTCTTGCTGACGTCGGTCGCCGACACGTTGCGCACGACGACGTTGCGCGTCGCGGGCAGCGCGACGATGCCGTCCTCGCCACCGGTCAGGGTGACCCGCTCGGCGATGACCTCACCGGCGCCGCGCTCGACGCGGATCCCGGTCGGTGACTCGGACACGGCGATGTCCCGCAGCTCGACCTCGTGGCCGCTGATGGAGACCCCGGCGATCGACGAGTTGCCGATCGTGGCCCCGGTGACCTGCAGCTTCCGGGTGGTCTTCTCGATCTGCAGCCCGCGCCGCGCCCCGGCGACGGTGATCCTGTCGAGCGTGATCCCCTCGCTGCCGACGTGGGTGTACACGCCGATCGGGTCGTCGGTCGTGGCGATGTCCCGGACGGCGATGTTGGTCGACCAGCTCACCCGGAGCCCGCCGACGGCGTTCTTCGCGGTCGCCACGTCGTTGACCTGGATGTTGTCCTGGCCGAGCAGGGCCACGCCGAACAGCCGGTTCTCCGATGCGGAGATTCCGGCGACCGGGCGCTCCGGGACCGGCGGACCGTTCACCAGCACGCCGTTGCCGTCGTTGCCGATCGCATTGACCCCGATCAGGGTCGTGCCGGTGTCGCCGCGCAGCACCAGGCCGTCGGACTGGGACTGCGCGACCGTCACCGCCTCCAGTCGCACCCCTGCCGTGCGGTCCAGCTTCAGGCCGGTGCTGTTGTGCTGCAGCGTGGTGCGCAGCAGCGTGCCGGTGCTGCCCTGCCCCAGTGACACGCCCGGGCGCGGCGCCGGCTCGGACGGATCGGTGCCCAGGTCGCTGATGACGGTGTCGGTCGCGTCCAACCGACCGCCGGAGGCCACGATGAACGGCCGACCCGCACCCATCGGGAGCGGCTTGCCGGTCGCGAGGTCGGCGGAGCCGATCGTGAGGTCGCGCAGCACCAGGCGACCGCGGCCGGTGTAGATCGACGCCGCGTCGGCCACGGTCTCACCGCCGGCCATGCGGACGGCCTTGACGTCGCCGCCGAGGGTGAGGCTGATGCCCCTGGTGAGCACGACGACCGCGTCCAGGTCGGCGACGCCGCCGGAGATGGACAGCCACTCGTCGGGGACCACCCGCTCCAGGACGGGGATCGTCAGTGCGCTCCGGCTCTGCGGCACCTGCTTGATCAACCGGCCCTTGGCCACCAGGTCGATGCTGCGCAGTTTGATGAGGATCATCCGGTTCGGCCGCTCGTGTGCCTCCCAGGACGCGCGGGCCCGCTGGCCGGCCGCCGCCACGTTCGACGCGCGGTTCTCGGCGGCCGCCTGGGCCTGGGCCCGGGCCTCGGAAGCGGCGTCGCGGACCCGCTGCTCGGCTGCGGCCTCCTCGCGCACCTTCCGCTCGGTCGCCTTCTCATCCTGTGCCGCCGAGGATCCCGACGTGCCCGAGTTCGCCTTGTCCGACCCTCCGGAGGTCTTCTCCGACGCCGTGTCGTCCGCCGTGCCGGCGTAGGCCGGCACCGCGGGCGCCAGCACCATGGCGACGGCCGCGGCCCCGGCCACCAGGGCTCGCCGTCCCCAGCTCCGTCCGGCAGCACTCGTGCGCATCGTCGCCCCCCGTCGTGACAATCAGGCGCCAGTTCTGAACGCGCACACCAAGCGACGTCACTGTCGGCGATCCGGTTGCGCGACTGTGGCGCGGATTACAGCAGATCGAGTGAACGGGCCGGACCCGGCACGGGGGTCGCGACAACACGTTCCGCAGCGTTCACCCGATCGGTACCTTCGGGCAGGTGGGCGGCCGGCGGATCCATGCGCTGCTGCTCGGGTCGTTGCGGTGTGCGTGGGTCTGCTGCCTGCTGGCGATGGCGGCGATGCTGCCCGCACTGATCCTGAGGTCCACGACGTTCGTCGCGGCGTTCCAGTACGCGCTGCTGGCCTGTTTCGTCGCGCTGGCGGCGACCGTGCTGCTGGGGGCGGTGGCGCTGACCCTGCCGGACGCGCAGGGCATCCCGCTGGGCCGCGGCCTCGGGCAGCGCGCCGCCACCCTGGTCGCGGTGGTGCTGGCCGACCTGCTCGACCGGGACTGACCCGGCCGCCGCTCAGCCGTCGAACCGGATCGCCAGTGCGACCACGTCGTCGGGTGAGTCCACGGCCAGTGCCCGCATCGCCGCGTCGACGATGTCCGCCGGAGGGTGGTCCCGGCACGCCTCCAGCAACCCCACCAGCTGCTCGGTCCCGGCGTCGAGGTCACGCCCGCGGCGCTCGATCAGGCCGTCGGTGTACAGGAACAGCGTCGAGCCGGGCGGGATCTCGCGGTGGTGGTCGCGCCGCGGCTGACTCTGCAGCCCGGCGAACCCGAACAGCACGTCGTGCTCGGCCAGCAGCGCGGTCGGGCCGCTCCTGGTGAGCAGCACCGGCGCCGGGTGGCCGGCGTTGGTCCAGTTCATCGACCAGCGCCCGGCCGGCCGGCGCCGCAGCTGGGTCAGCAGGGCGGTACCGGTGGCCCCCACCCCCAGTCCGATGCTGGCCTGCTCGAAGGCGCTGAACACCCGCGCCGGGGAGCTGGACGGGTGATCCCACGCCGACTGGCGCAGCATCGACCGGACCTGTCCCATGATCTTGACGGCGTGCAGGTTGTGCCCGATCACGTCGCCCACCGAGACCGTGAGCGCGTGCCGGTCCGGATGCCGCGGATCGGGGATCAGGGTCACGTCGTACCAGTCGCCGCCCACCTGCTCCCGGCCGTCGGCCGGCTGGTAGCGGGCGGCCATGACCAGACCGGGGATCTCGGGCAGCGTGGTCAGCATGGCCTGCTGCATCTCGAAGGCGACGCTGGAGCGGTGCTGCAGCAGCCGGGCGCGGGCGATCGCCTGGGCGGCGAAGCCGGCGATCCCGGACACCGTCAGCAGGTCGGCCGGCTCCAGCCTCCGGGGCTCGTACCAGCCGAGCATGATCGCCCCAACCGGTCCGTCCACCGTGACCAGCGGTACCGCGACGACGGCGTGCAGGCCCATGGCGCGCAGCAGCCGGCGCCCCGGTTCCGGATGGGCGGCGTCGAACTCGGCCCGGTCGGCATGGTGCACGATCCGGCGCTCCCGCACCGCGGTGGCGGTCGGCAACGGCTCGTCCAGTCGGCACTCGGTCCACGGCCGCATCTCCTCGGCCGCGGCCGGTACGCCGGGGTCGGGAGTCCAGTGCAGCCGGCCGTCCTCCCCGAGCAACGCCATCCCGATGTAGCCGGGCCGCAGCTCGCCGCGCAGCAGGTCACCGACGTGGGTCTGGACGTCGGCCACGGTCGTGGCGTCCTGGAAGGCCTGCGAGGCGCCGAGCATGATCTGGTTGCGGTCGATGGAGCGGCGCAGTGCACGTTCCAGCTCGTCACGGCGGCGGCGTTCCCCGTCGGCGTCGGCGCGGGCCAGCCGCAGCCGCAGCTCACCGGAGCAGCCCCAGGCCAGCTCGTGCAGTGCTTCCAGCTCGTCCGCGGTCCAGTGCCGTACCCGGGTGTCGATCGCGGCCAGCGACCCCAGCACGTTGCCGACGCTGTCGGTGAGCGGCATGCCGGCGTACGCGACGGCACCCAGCTTCGGGACCGCGAGGTTGTCCCGACCCAGCGGGTGTACCCGGGCGTCCGTGATGACCAGCGGCTCCGCCGTCTGCACCACGTACTGGCAGAACGAGTGTGACAGCGGAGTGGCGCGCTTGGCTGCCCAGGGCTCGGGCATGCCGACCATGCCGGGGAAGACCTGCTGGTCCCGCTGGACCAGCGACACGAGAGCCACCGGCACGCCGAGGCGGCGACGGACCCGCTGGGCGATGATCTCCATCTCCGGGTCGGAGGTGTCGCCCACACCGGACTCGGCCAGTGCCGCCAATCGCGCCGGGTTACACAGGTGATCGCATCGGCCGCCGGACTCGCCGGACTGCTCCGGCATCCCGGCCTGCAACTCAGCCACACCTACACACGACTTCCCGGTCCTCTCCCGCGGCGCCAGTCTGGCACTGTCGCGCTCAGGACGCGACGCACCGGGATCAGTACGTGACCTGCGCAACAGGCCGTGACGGCGGGGAAGGGACCGCGTCGGTCCTGGCCAGCGCGACCACCGCCATCGGGTCGTGCCGGCGCACGGCGCCGACGTAGCGGGCCAGCAGCGCCCGTCGGAGCGATCCCGGCGGCGCGGGCCGCGGAGCCGGCCGGGCCGGCTGCCCGGCGCGCAGCGTGGCCCGGGCGCGCTGCAGGGCGCTGTTGACCGCGGCCACCGAGGTGTCGAGCAGCTCGGCGGTCTCGGTGGCCGGGAAGCGCAGCACCTCGCACAGGATCAGCACACCGCGTTGCTTCGGCGGCAGCAACTCCAGCATCGTGGCGACCGCCTGCTCGACGGCCTCCCGGGCCTCGAGCACGGTATCGGGTTGCGGGTCCGCACTGGCCGCCGCCTCGACCGCGAGCGGGTCGTCGGGCCCGCTCGGCGGCGCGGCGACGCGGAGCGGGCGGGCCCGGTCCCGCCGGATCTCGTCCAGGCAGACGTTGGTCGCGATCCGGTACAGCCAGCTGCGGACGCTGGCCCGGCCGGCGAATCCCGTCCGGGAGCGCCAGGCCCGCAGCAACGTCTCCTGCACCGCGTCCTCGGCCTGCTCCGGGGAGCGCAGCATGCGCAGGCAGTGTCGGCGCAGCTCGGGCCGGTAGCAGGCGGCGAGCAGCGCGAACGCGTGGTCGTCGGGCACCGTGGACGCCATCCCGGCCTCGGCGACCGATCGAACCGCCGCGGTCACCGCGACCACCGCGCCGCGGTCCGCAGGGCGCTGAGCAGCTCGTGCAGGGTGGCCGCCCGGTCGCCGTGCGGCCAGAGCAGCGCCACGTGCCGCAACGGGGGCCAGCCCTCGTCGAGGGCCAGCTCGGCGACCCGCTCGGCCGGTGCCGCCCCGGCGCCCTCCCCCACCAGGATCAGCCGGCTCGGGTCGGCGCCGAGCTCCGCCGCGTGGTCGGCCGCCCAGGCCACGATGGCGTGCGCCTCGACGGCGTGCGCCGCGACGGCCTCCAGCACCACCGCGCCGCAGTCCTCGACCAGCTGGCGGACCAGCGTGTCGCCCGGCTCCCTCGGCGAGGGGTCGGCGAACAGGATCACCAGCGTCGGGGCGTGGTCGCCGGGAGCCGGCCAGTGCACACGGGCGCGCCGGCGGGGAGCGGGGCCGCGCAACGCGACCTCGGCGGTGCGGTGGGCCACCGGGGCGGGTTCGGAATGTTCGGGCATGACCACACCGTGGGGCCACCGGATGCGCGAAGGGAAAGGCCGATCGGGCATCGCCGTGGTGCACGGGATGCATGACCGCGCTCGCCCGATCCGGGCGATGATGTCCGGCATGGATGACGGCCAGAAGCGCGGCAAGGTACTGGTGCTGCCGGCGGCGCCGGACGCGATCGAGCTGCGGCACCTGCGCGCGTTCGTGGCGGTGGCCGAGGAGCTGAACTTCGGCCGCGCCGCGACCCGCCTGTTCGTGTCCCAGCCCGCGCTCAGCCGGCAGATCCGCAGCCTGGAGCGCCTGGTCGGCTGCGACCTGCTGCGTCGCTCCACGCACCGGGTCGAGCTGACCCTGGCCGGTGACGCGCTGCTGGACCGGGCCCGCCGGGTGCTGGCCGACGTCGACGACGCGGTGTTCACCACCCGCTCGGTCGGCGGCGACCTGGAGCGCCGGCTGGCCGCGGTGTGGGAACCGGTCAACGATCTGACCGCGGCCAGCCCGGACCTGCAGGCGCTGCGCGACGCCGGCGAGCAGCTGCACGGGCAGTTCGAGCCGGCGCCCGGGACCACGGTGCGCCCGGTCATCGCGGGCGGGGTGCCGTCGCTGCTGCTCGGCGCGGGGCCGGTGCCGGCCCCGGCGCCGACGGTGCTGCTGCTGCACGGCGGCGGGTTCGTGATGGGCTCGGCGTTCGGCTACCGGCACCTGGCCAGCGCGCTGGCCGCGACGGCCGACGCGTGCGTGATCGTGCCGGACTACCGGCTGGCCCCGGAGCACCCGTTCCCGGCCGCGCTCGAGGACGCGCTGCGCAGCTACGTGTGGATGCTCGACTCCGGGGTCGCCCCGGAGCAGATCGTGGTGGCCGGCGACTCCGCGGGTGGTGGGCTCGTGCTGTCGCTGCAGACCACCCTCAAGCGGCAGGGCCTGCCGCTGCCCGGTGGCTCGATGCTCTTCTGCCCCGGGATCGACCTCGGGTACGCCGAGGACATCGAGCTGCCGACCGAGCCGCAGCCGGCGATCAGCATCGCGCAGCTGCGCTCGTTCGCCGCGGCCTACCTCGGCGACACCTCACCCGACGACGAGGTGGTGAACGGGCTGCGCGCCGATCTCACCGGCCACCCGCCGATGCTCATCCAGGCCGGTACCGGCGACGTGCTGGGCAAGGACGCGCACCGGCTGGCCGAGCACGCCCGCCGGCACGGGGTGGACGTGCAGTTCGAGCTGTATCCGGTGACCACGCACGACTTCCATCTGTTCTGGTCGTTCCTGCCGGAGGCCGCGGACGCACTGGAGCAGGCCGGTGCCTTCGTACGCCGGATCCGCGACGCACAGCGCCCGTCCGCCGGAGCGACGGGCGGCTGACGCGTTGCGGTACTAGACCACCTCGCGGAAGAACACGGTGATCGACTCGGCCGCCTCGCGCAGCGTGCTGCCGAGGCTCTGCACCACGTGGGCGGCCGACCGTGGCTGGGTGATGATGAAAAAGATGATCAGCGCCAGCACGAGGAACCCGACGATCCTGTTGATACCGACCACCACCCATCGTTGCCCGGGACCGACTCCGGTCCGCGCGATGCCCGTCGGCGGTTGCGGCGAGCGCCTCGACAATTGTTCACGGTAGGCGGGGTTCACGGATGCCGCTTGACGAGTGACGATCCGTACCAAGCAGGCGCTCGGCGCAGTGGGTCAGGCGCGCCGTCCAGCGCAGCGCCCGGAACGGGACATGTGCGAACCGCGAAGCTGCAGGCCAAGAGCCCGGCAGCTCGCCCGGACGCGCCCGTAGCTCATCGGTCAGTCCTTTCCGGGGAGTCTTTTCGGTTCATCGGCGCGACCGGCCGGCACCGCGTCAGGTGCTGCTCGGTGTGTTCGGCGAGGACCAGGCACCAGCACAGCGGGCAGACGGTCACCCGCAGGTGCAGGCCCGATGCGGAGATCAGCGGGGTCGGCTCGGTGGGCGGCTCAATCATCGGCACAGCTCCGCGAGCGCGCGCCGGTAGCTGTCCAGGAGGCTGGCCAGGACTCCGCAGGCGTGGGCGTAGTCGTCGCCCTCCGATGGCTCGCGCATGGCCGCGTTGGCGCTCTGAACCGCCCGCAAGATCTCCTGCACGGCGGTGGTCGGTCGGGGCAGTAGGCCGCCCCGGGCTAGCTCGTTCTCCAGCTTCAGTGCGCCGAGCAACACGGCGTCCGGGTCGACGTAGAGCGGTCCAGTGCTCGGCCGCACGCAGGCTCAGCCATCAGCCAGCCCCCACAGCGCGGCACGGACGGCCCCGACGTGGACGGAGACGCCCTCAGCGCTCAGGGCGTCGGAGAGGGCGAGGCAGCGTGAGAGCACTTCCGGATCGAGGTGGACTAGGTCGCGGCAGCGATGCTCCGCGTCGTCCTGTTCGACCTCGCGGTGATCTCCGATAGGTTCTGACATTGGGCTCACTCCCGGGTGAGTCAAGGGGTCGAGACGCGGTGAAGTCGCGTTCTCGGCCCCGCCTTTTTACCTAGCGACGCGAGTATAGGCGAACTTTCGGAACGATGCGAACGAGGAGAACTAACCGAACGAGTCGCCCGTTAGGAACGCGCAAGTACATAGGCTCCGACGGTGCCGCCAGCCGACGAGCCGTTGATCTCCAGCGGCGACGTCGCCAAGCGGCTCGGCGTCTCGGTGCGCGTGCTCGGCAAATGGGTTGACCAGGGAAAACTGGTGCCTGCCGTGATCACTCCCGGACATCGGTTCCGCTGGCGCTGGTCCGAGGTTCAAGATCAGCTACGAGCCCAGCAGCGGCCACCTGCCGAGTAGGGGTAGAACTGGAAGTCCGGCCGGTCGCGCAGGCGTCGCGGTCGATCGACCTTCCTTGCCTACCCGTCGTCCCCCTCCGACTGGCCCTCCCGCCTTCTCAACCCCGCGTCGAGCTCAGCCCGCCCCGACAACCCTGCCCGAGTCCTCACCACTCCCGACCACTCCGACATCCCGGGACTGCCCGCGCCTATCCGTCCCGACGTCCCGAAACGATCATCGGTAGGGCATGGATGGGGCACACGATGCCCGCAGACGAGGACAGACGATCGACTACAACGAACGGGTGACTGTGCAGGTCAGGGCAAGTACAAAATTGCTGACCTGAGCAGGATTCCCCCATGACCGCGTACTGGATCAACACATTCACCGCGATACACGACGAGGACAAGCTGGCCCGCTACGTCGAGCTGGCCGGCCCCGCGATACGCGCCGCCGGCGGCACGTTCCTGGCCCGCGGCAACCCGGTACACGTGCTCGAGGGGCACTCCGCGCTGCGCACCACGCTGATCCGCTTCGACAGCGCGGACGCGGCCGTCGCCGCCTATCACAGCCCCGGCTACCAGCAGGCACTCGCCGCCCTCGGTGACGGCGCGGAGCGCGACATCAGGATCCTGGCCGGCCTCCCGGAGTAGCGCGGCCGGTCGCGGTGCGTGCGACCATCGGATCATGACGGTCGGGATCCGGCGGCTGCTCACGTCGAACCAACGGATCCGCGACGCCTTTCACGCGGCGCTGCACCGCGACGCGGACCTCGACGCCGCACTGGCCGCGCTCGCACCCGACGCCGTGCTGCTGAACGCCCCGATGGGGACCGGCGCTCGCGACCACGACGGCCTGCGGCGCTACCTCGGTACGGCGCTGCTGCCGCACCTGCCGGAGGACCTGGCCTTCCGGCGGATCACCCGCACCGTGGACCAGCGGCGGGTGGTCGACGAGGACCTGGTCGCCTTCACCCATGACCGGGACCTGCCGTGGCTGCTGCCCGGCGTGCCACCGACGCACCGGTACGCCGAGGTCACCGCCATCTCCATCGTGGGCTTCCGGCACCGGAGCCACCTCGGCGACGTCGTCTCGCAGATCACGTCCCACCGCACGTTCTGGGATCTGACCGGGCTGCTCGCCCAGCTGCGGCTGAGCCCCTCCGCCGTGGCGGCCGTCGCGACGACCCCACGGTGAAGCGCGTCAGTCGGCCGCGCCCGCCTGCTGCGGCACGTTCACGTCGATCAGGCAGGTGACGCCGGCCGCGCGGGCCACGGCACCGACGCAGCGCTCGTGCACCCGGTTCAGCATCTCGGTGTCACCCAGCGGCAGCGCGACCTGGACCCACTGCCGGCTGCGGATCTCCGGGGCGTCCAGCACGGCGTCGACCAGCCGGCCCCGGGTCCCGATCGGCAGGTGCCCGGCCACCACGTGCAGCGACGCCCGGGCCCCGGTCGGGTTGACCAGCTCGATCTCGGCGCCGGCAAGCGGCCGCCCGAACTCGTCGTCGATCGCGATCTGTGGCCGGTCGCGGTCCGTCATCAGTCAATGCCTCTCAGGAAGGGAATCGATTCAGCGACGACGCCGATGCGCCGTCGAACGTTGCCGGGGATCGGCCCCGACCGCGGCAACGTCAACCAGGCTCAGGGACGCGATCCGGTGTGTCAAGGCACACATGCGTGGGGATCAGCGCGTGTCATCCGATGGACCATGCCGGAACCGTGCTAGCCGATCAGCAGCATCGGTGGCCACGCCACGCTTCGCAGCCCTCCCTGACCGCCACCCCGGCGATCGCCAGCGCCGCCACCGGATCCGCCCATGACCACCCGAACAACTCGTTGAGCAGCAGCCCGACCAGCAGCACGCCCGACAAGTAGCTGCACAGCAGGGTCTGCTTCGAGTCCGCCACCGCGCTGCGCGAGCCCAACTCCCGCCCCGCGCGCCGCTGCGCCCGCGACAACAAGGGCATGACCAGCAACGACACGGCCGCCAGCAGGATGCCGATGCGGGACGGCGCGGCCTCGCCGGCACCGGCCAGCGCGCGCACCGACTCGACTCCGACGTAGCCGGCGAGGGCGAAGAACGACAGCGCGATGACCCGCAGCGCGGCCCGCTCCCGCCGCCGCGGATCGGCCCCGGAGAACTGCCACGCCACCGCGGCGGCCGAGGACACCTCGATCAGCGAGTCCAGGCCGAACCCGATCAGCGCCGTCGAGGAGGCCAGCGTGCCCGCCGTGAGCGCGACCGCCGCCTCCAGCAGGTTGTACCCGATCGTGGTCGCGACCAGCAGCCGTACCCGGCGCACCAGCACGGTGGCCCGCACGCTCGGCGGGCCCGGGTCGCAGCAGCCGTCCGCGCAGCCACCACCCGCCCGGTCGGCGTCCCCGGCCGCTGCCGGCGGGCCCGGATCCGGACCGGTCATCGACACCGATCGACGGTAGCGGCGCCGCGACGGGCACGCTTGCCCGGTTGCGCCGGCGGTCCGGACCGCTTCGTCGGGCACATCCGGGACGGTCCACCGGCACCCGAACTACCCTCGGCGGATGGGCGCGGCCGCCGCGGGAGCGCGTGAAGTCCTCATGATCGGCGGCACTTCGCACGTCGGCAAGAGCACCCTGGCGCGGGCAATGGCGGCCACGCTCGGCTGGCGCCACGTGTCCACCGACCAGCTCGCCCGGCACCCCGGCCGCCCCTGGACCACCACCCGACCGCACGTGCGCGAGCACTACGCCACGCTCTCGGTGGCCGAGCTGACCGCCCGCCAGCTCGAGCACTACCGGCGGATGTGGCCGCTGGTGGAGGGCCTGACCCGGGAGGCGTGGGGCCCCGGCCGTGGCGGCCTGGTGCTGGAGGGCTCCGGTGTCTGGCCCGAGCTGGTGGCCGAGCTCCCGCGGGCCCGGGTTGCCGCCCTCTGGCTGACCGCACCCGACGCCGTGCTGGCGGCTCGGGTGCACGCCGAGAGCCGGGTGGACGAGCTGCCCGCCGGCGCCCGCCTCGCGGTGCGGCGGTTCCTCGGCCGCACCCTGGCCTACCAGGATCTGATGTGCGTCGCCGTCGACCGGCTGGGGCTGACCCGCATCGACACCGGCGACACCCCGCCCGCCGAGCTGCTCGCACGGGTGCGACGGCTGATCGACGCGCCCCGGCCCGGTGCTCCGTGAGCCACCCGAAGCACCGGGCGAACGCGCCTCAACCCAACCCGACCCGGTCGACGATGGTGGTCTCGGTGCTGAGGGGTGGCGCGGGGCGGGCGCCGGCGGGATCGACGTCGCGAGCCGGGTGCGGCCCGGGCTGGCGACGCAACCGCAGCGGCTCGCGGCGCGGCCGGTCGTGATCCGGTGCCGCCCGGCGCGCCCGGTCGTGGTCCAGCGGCACGCCCGCGGGCAGCGCGCAGAACCGTCGAGCGGTGCGCCGCCGCTCCAGCGCAGCGCCCAGCGTGTACTGCTGGCGCCACACCGCGCACCGGTTCACATAGCCGGGCAGGTAGTGGTCGGCGAACGAGCCGGCACTCCAGTCCGAGTCCAGCACCGAGGTCGACTCCGCGCAGGTGTAGGTCCAGGCCTGCCGACCGTCGACCAGGGTGAGCAGCGTCAGGTTGTACACCGGGTCCTCGAAGGCGTCCAGCACCTCCCAGTCGGCCTGCTCCAGGCCCACCAGGATGACCCCGCTGACCTTGTTCAGCGGCTGCGCGGGCACCAGGCCGGGATACTCCACGCCGGGCAGCGCCGCGGCCCGCCAGCCGTACACCTCGACCGGCGCGTGCCGCGGCACCCGGCCCAGTAGCGCCCGCAACACGTCCGCGAACTGCAGGCTGCCGTAGACGAACAGCGGGGCGTCCGGTGCGCGCCGGCGCCCGTCGAGCCGCTCCCGGCTGCGCACCGCGACGCTGCCGTCCTCGCTCTTCGGCGCGTACTGGCTCAGCGGCGCGACCGACAGGTCGGCGGTGGGCAGGAACTGCTCGATGAGCACCCGGAACAGGCCCGCCCCGAGCACCCCGCCCAGGATCGGCGCGACGACCGGCAACCAGAAGTAGAGGTTGCCGTTCTGGTCGTGGAGGGCGGACTCGTACCCGGTCAGCAGCGAGACGACCCGCGGCCCGAGGTCGCGGGCCGGGTTGATGGCGTACCCGGAGTTGGCTCCCCAGGACATGCCGACGGCGACGACCAGCCAGCCGATCAGCATCGGCGTCAGGTTGGCCAGCGGCGGGTTGTTCGCAGGTGTGATCAGCGCGCAGATCACGAACACCAGGAGCGCGGTGGCGATCAACTCGGCGAAGAACGCGGTGGTGAGCCCGATGGGGAACAACCCGTTGCCGGGCAGCGTGGAGAATGCGAGCTGGCTCTTGATCGTCGTGTGCGGGTCGTAGCGCAGGAGCAGCTCGTCGTAGCCGGCCCGGACTATCAGTGCGGCGGCGAAACCGCCGGCCAGCTGCGCCATCGTGAAGGGCAACACCTTGCGCCACGGGAACTTTCCGCAGACCGCCAGCCCGATCGTCAGTGCCGGGTTCAGGTGCGGCCCGGACAGCCGCGCGGACACGTACACCGCGCACGTCACCCCGAGGCCCCAGCCCAGCGTGATCACCAGGAAGTCGCCGAAGTGGCCGCCGCCGGTCAGCACCGCCGCCTCCGCGCCCAGCCCGATCACCATCATCACCAGGCAGCCGGCGAACTCACCGCTCAGCTCGCCCATCCGCCGGTGGCGGTCCACCACGGCGCTCACCCCGTCCGGTACCGGCGGCGGCGGCGGCGAAGGCCGGGACGTCGACGCGCTCGCACGATCGCTCATCGCTCACCGCCCGCAGGGCAGGCTGCGCCGGGCCCGGCCGACCAGGGCCTGACCGGACTGCCACCCGACGCCGTGCACGCCGGACTGCTCGCAGGTGGCCCGCACCGCCCGGCCGATCGCCGCCGCCGACCGCTCGATGTGCGCCGCCGTGGTCTGCCAGTTGGCGATCGACACCCGCAGCATCGGCCGGCCGGCCCACCGGGTGCCGCCCAGCCAGCAGGCGCCGTCGGCGCGGATGCGGTCGACGACGGTGGCCACGAACCGGTCCGCGGCCGGGCCGGGCAGGTGGTCGGGGGCGATGTCCAGCAACACCTGGTTGAAGACGACCTCGTTGGCCACCCGGGCCACTCCGTCGGCGGTGACCAGCTCGGCGAGCAGCGCCGCGTTGGCGTGACAGCGCCAGACCAGCTCGGCGACACCGTTGCGGCCGAGCGAGCGCAGCACCGCCCACACCGGCACCCCGCGGGCCCGGCGCGCCATCCCCAGCACCCGGTCCATGCCGTCCGCCGGGCGGGGCGCCGCCGGTCGGGACGCCGCCGGTCGGGACGCCGTCCGGGTGTACGCGGCCTGCGTGGCCATCGCGGCGTGGTGCACGTCAGGGCGGCTGCAGAACACCACCCCGCCGTCGTAGGTGGACTGCAGCATCTTGTGGAAGTCGGTGGCCCACGAGTCGGCCTGCGCGATGCCGGCCGTCAGGTGCCGCAGCTGGCGGCTGGCCCCTGCCCACAGCCCGAACGCGCCGTCGACGTGACACCAGTAGCCCAGCGGCTTCGCCAGGGCCACCAGCTCGTCGATCGGGTCGAACGAGCCGGTGTTGATCTCACCGGCGGACAGCACCAGCAGGCCAGGGCCGCCGACCCGGACCAGGATCTCGGCCAGCGCGTCCGGTCGCATCCGGCCCTGGTCGTCCGCGGCCACGGCGGTCACCCGGTTGCGGCCGATGCCCACGTACTGCAATGCCTTGTGGACGGAGCGGTGCGCGGCCGCCGAGACGATCACCGGGAACGGCGGAGCACCCCACATGCCGTCGGCCGCGAGGTCCCAGCCGCGCGCGGCCAGCAGCTGCCGGCAGGCGATGTGGAAGGCGACCTCGTGCGCCTCCGTGGTGCCCTGGGTGAACCCGCCGCTGATCCCGGCCGGTCCGCTCGACCCGGCCAGGCCGAGCAGGTCGACGGTCCAGTCCAGGGCGGCCTGCTCCACGATCGAGGTCATCGGGGAGGTGTCGAACACCGCCGCGCACTGGTCCCAGGCCGCGACCATCCAGTCGGCGGCCACCGCAGGGGGCAGCGTGCCGCCGACCACGAGGCCGTGGAAGCCGCCGCCGCCGCTGGCCACCACCCCGCGCCGTGCGCACCGGGCCAGGTCACCGATCACCGTGGTCGGATCGAGGCCGGTGTCGCCCAGTGGGCCGGCCAGCTCGGTGTCCAGGTACCGGAGGTTGTCCTCGCCACAGTCCACGCCGACCGGGCGGTCGTCGACGGTGTCGAGGTAGTCGATCGCGGCCGCGTGCGCCTGGTCCAGTACGGCCGCGTAGGGACTGACGGGTTGCTCGTCCATGTTCACTCCGGTGGTTGCGCCCTGGTCACTCGTGGTAAAGCACTTCACGCCCGCCCGATTGCGCGGGACGAACAGCGGGGGTGGAGGAGCACCACCGGCGGGGGACCGGAACACCACGGGGAGGGGCGGCGCAGGCGGCGGTACGCACCGGGACTGTAGGGGGAATGCGCTGGTCAGGAGCTCGAACGGGATCCGGCGGTGCGGCCAGCCGACCCGGTGCTCCCGATCGCTCGACATGTCAGCATCCCCAGGCTCGTGCGACGATGATTCAGCCGATCCGTTAGCCCGGCCGTGCCACAGTCGGTTCCCATCCGCTTGCTGAAAGTAAGCATGTCCGGCGCGCTACTTGATGATCGAGGGTGAATACCCCCGGAATCAGAGGTGGAGAGCCCCCTACCCCGAGGTAGGGCAAACCCCCTCGCCATCGACCGCCCGGCGACGCGTCAGCGCGAGACCCGGTCGGCGCACTGCAGGATCACGTCGGCGGCCACGGCGGCGTCGTCGAGACCGGTCCGCCACGACGAGACGCTGATCCGCATGGCCGATGATCCGTCCCATGTGGTCGGTCCACACCAGATCCGCCCGTCGGCCTGGACGGCGGCGATCAGGGCGTCCGTGGTCGGGCCGTCGACCAGCCGGACGAGCACCTGGTTGAGCACCACGTCGTTGAGGACGGTGAGGCCGCCGTTGCGCAGCCGCTCGGCGATCGCCATGGCCACCGCGCAGGAGCGGTCGACCAGCTCGGCGACCCCGCGCCGGCCGAGGGTGCGCAGCACCGCCCACAGCTCGATCTGGCGGGCCCGCTGCGAGGACTGCGGGGTGTGGTGCATGGCCTCGAACCCCCCGGCGCCCTGGGGATCGGCGCTGGGTAGGTAGCCGGCCGCCGTGCTGAACGTGCGACGCAGATCCGGCAGCCGGCGGACCAGGGCCAGGCCGCAGTCGTAGCCGACGTTGAGCCACTTGTGCCCGTCGGTGGCCCAGGAGTCGGCCCGGTCCAGCCCGGCGACCAGCTCGGCCCGGCCCGGGTCGGCGCGCGCCCACAGCCCGAACGCCCCGTCGACGTGCAGCCAGCCCTCCCGCCCGGCCGCCCAGTCGGCGATCTCGTCGAACGGGTCGAACGCGCCGGTGTTGACCTCGCCCGCCTGGGCGCAGACCAGCACCGGCCCGACCGAAGCGGGCAGCCGGTCGGCCCGCATCCGACCCTGGTCGTCGGCCGGCACCACGATCACCCGGGACCGGCCGAGCCCGACCAGCCCGAGCGACTTCGACAGGGTCGAGTGCGCCCGTTCCCCGACCACGACGTCGAAAGCCGGCGCCCCGAACAGCCCGTCCGCCTGCGCGTCCCAGCCCATGCGGGCCAGCAGCGCGTCCCGGCCGGCGGCCAGGCCGCACGCGTTGGCCACGGTCGCCCCGGTCACGAACGCGATCCCGGTGTCGGCCGGCAGCCGCAGCAGGTCCACCAACCAACCCCGCACCACCTCGTGCAGCCGCGCGGCCACCGGCGACATCACCGGCAGCGCGGCGTTCTGGTCCCACGCACCGGCCAGCCACGCGCTGCCCAGGGCGACCGGGTACGTGCCACCGGTGACGAAGCCGAAGTAGCGGGCGCCGGTGGAGGCGACGGTCGCCGGACCACCCACCTCGTGCAGCAGTCGCAGTGTCCGCTCGGCGTCCACACCCACCTCGGGCAGCGCCTCGTCGAAGCCCTGCAGCGCGGTCACCGCGTCCGCCCCCGGCGCCACCCGGCGGTCGTCGACGGACCCGGCGTAGGAGATCGCCAGTGCGGCGGCGGTGCGCAGCACGGCCGCCCCGCGCTCGGACGGGCCCGGGTCCGGCACCCGGCCGCGGACGGCCCAGGCCCGCGCGGTCAGCGTGATGGAGCCGTCGGGGGCGGTGGGCAGCGTCCCGCGCAGCCGTTCGCGCAACGCGTCGCGGCGCTCCGGCGGGAGCGCGACGCAGTAGCCCGGCGCCGGACCCTGGCCGCCGAGGAACGGCCCCCAGAGGTCGTCGAAATCCGCGAACCGGGTCCGGACCACGATCTCCTCCACGTCCACATCGGACAGACCGCCGGTGGCGAACAGCGCGCGCAGCGGTTCCGGTCGGCAGAGCGGGAAGCGGCGGGCCTCGTCGAGCTCGGTGGCGGCCGGGTCCAGCGCGGTCGCGGCGTCCCAGAACCGCCGGATCAGCTGCATGCCCTCGGCGTAGTCCCAGACGTAGCCGCCGACCCAGCCGCCGGCCCTGGTCACCCGGCGCATCTCGGCCAGTGCGGCATCCGGGCGGGGCACGAAGTTGAGCACGAGCGCGGACACCACCCGGTCGAAGGCAGCGTCCCGGGCGGGCAGCGCGGTGGCGGTGCCCACCGCCACGCCGAGCCCCGCTCCCCGGGCGGCGGCCAGGTAGGCCGCCGAGGGGTCGACACCGAGCACCGAGCGGGGCCGTTCGCCGTCCACGATCGCGCGGGCCAGCGCGCCGGTCCCGCACCCGACGTCGCACCAGCCCGCTCCCGGACGAGCCGGCAGCCAGCGCAGGAACCGGGGCGCAACCAGCCGGCTCCACCGTCCGATGTACGGCTCGTAGGCCTGATCACTGGTCCAGGAGTCGGACGGCATCGGGCCACCTCCGATCGGCGACGGGCGAGCAGTGCGCACCACCGTAGGCCCGCACGGTCGGAGACCGGGGTTCACCATTCCCCAGGCTGGCAGCCGTGCCGCGGGGGCGGCTAGGGTGGCGCGGCGGAGGACCCCGTCTGCCCCCACGGGCGGGTGGAGCAGCGGTCCCCTTCCCGGACCGCATCGCACCATGTCGCTCTCCCCCACCATGTGCAGAGGAGCTCCTGATGAGCGCGCCGGCCTATATCTACTTCGCGGTCATTGTGGCCGTCACCGCCATCGGAATGATCTACAACGCGGTGTCGGCCGCGATGGAGAAGCGCCGCTCGGGCCGTAGCTAGTGCCCCGTCAAGCAAGGTCGCCACGCTTATCGGGGCACTAGGTCCCGCAGTAGGTGACGTACGGGAGGCCGCCCTCGGCCGGCGGCCCCGTGTAGCCCTGCAGGCCGGGACGCTCGTCGTACGGCTGCGATATCACCTCGACCAGCCGGCGGAACGGGCCCAGGTCGCCCGCGGTCGCCGCCGTGAGTGCCTCCTCCACCCGGTGGTTGCGCGGGATGTAGACGGGGTTGACCCGGTTCATCGCCGCCGCCACCCCGGCCCGGTCCGCGGGCAGCAGCGCGTCCCGACGCGCGGCCCACGCGTCGAACGGCGCCGGCTCGGCGAACAGCGACCGCGCGGTACCGGCCGCGAGTGCGCGGAAGAAGACCGTGAAATCGACGCGCTGGGCGCGCATCAGCTCCAGCAGGTCCTGCACCAGCTCCGGGGCGGGCTCCGCAAGCCCCAGCTTCGCGGCCGTGCCCGCGGCCCAGTGCCGCTCGTAGGCGTCGGCGAACTCGCCGAGCACCGCCGTCGCGGCCTCCACCGCGGCGTCGACGTCCTCGTCGAGCAGCGGGAGCAGCGTCTCGGCGAGACGGGCGAGGTTCCACTGCGCGACCGCGGGCTGGTTGCCGTAGGCGTAGCGGCCGCGATGGTCGATCGAGCTGAACACGGTGGCCGGGTCGTAGGCGTCCATGAAGGCGCACGGGCCGTAGTCGATGGTCTCGCCGGAGATCGTCATGTTGTCGGTGTTCATCACGCCGTGCACGAAGCCGACCAGCATCCACCGGGCCAGCAGCGCGGCCTGGGCCTCGACCACCTGGCGGTAGAGCTCCAGGTAGGGACGGTCGGACCCGACCGCCTCGGGATGGTGGCGGGCGATGGCGTGGTCGGCGAGCGCCCGCAGCACGTCCCGGTCGCCGGACGCGGCGGCGTACTGGAACGTGCCCACCCGCAGGTGGCTGGCGGCGACGCGGCACAGCACCGCGCCCGGCAGCGCCGTCTCGCGCCGCACCCGCTCGCCGGTGCCCACGACCGACAGCGCCCGCGTCGTCGGGATCCCGAGGTGATGCATCGCCTCGCCGATCAGGTACTCCCGCAGCATCGGGCCGACCGCCGCCTTGCCGTCGCCCCCGCGGGCGAACGGCGTGCGCCCCGAGCCCTTCAGGTGCACGTCACGCCGGCGGCCGGCCCGGTCCACCACCTCACCCAGCAGCAGCGCCCTGCCGTCACCGAGCCGGGGCACGTAGGAGCCGAACTGGTGACCGGCGTAGGCCATGGCGACCGGCGTCACCCCGTCCGGCAGCCCGTGCCCGACCAGCAGCGACACCCCGGCCGCGCTCCGCAACAGCGTGGCGTCGACCCCCAGCTCCGCGGCCAGGCCCTCGTTGAGCACCAGCAGCTCCGGCTCCGGCACCGGGGCAGCCGTCCACGGCATCGACAGGCTCGGCACCTCGCGGGCGTAGGAGCCGTCGAACTCGAACAAGGTGCTGGCGACGGTCATACCTTCGAGGTTACGGCGGAGCGGGGCCGCGCGGGTCCGGAGCGGCAGTGCGGCGGTGCGTGGGCACCGCCTCGGCACCGGCTGCGATCGCACGGCGCGGCCGCTCCGGGTGAACGCGTGGCAACCCGGCGGCGAATCCTGGACGCGACAGCCGGCAGCTGCTTGCCGGTGCCCACCCCTCGACCAACAATCGCACCGTGGTCCGGCTGCGCGAGTACTACCGGGATCCGGACGCGCCCCGCGCGCACGGCCTGCTCCCCGCGGCGTTCGCCACGGTGCGCAACCCCGCCGGCCAGGTCCTGATGGTCCGCCGCATCGACGACGGCAACTGGGAGCTGCCCGGAGGCCGTGTCGAGGTCGGCGAGACGGTCGCCGAGGCCGTGATCCGGGAGGTCGCCGAGGAGTCCGGGGTGGACATCGCGCTGACCGGACTCTCCGGCGTCTACAGTGACCCCACGCACGTCCTCCTCGACCCCGACGGCCGTGTCCACCAGCAGTTGGCGCTGTGCTTCCACGCCGTTCCCGCCCGCCCGGACGCCGCCGGACCGCGGCCCGACGGCATCGAGACCGACGCCGCAGCCTGGTGCGACCCGGCCGCCGTGCCGAGCCTGATCATGCATCCGGCGATGCGCCTGCGGCTGCAGCATGCCATCACCGCACCGCTGCGGACCCATGTCGACTGAGGCTTCCGAGCTTCGCGTCCACGATGTCGATCCACGCTAGGACGGCGTGGGGTCGCCGTACTCGTCGTGCCAGTTCCACCAGGCGTAGGGCGGTGTCTGGGGGTGGCCCTCCGGGGAGTCCTCCCACTCCTCCTGCCGCCCGAGCGCGGTCAGGTCGAGGTAGCTCCAGGTGCTGCCCATCGCCTCGTCGCCGCGGTTGTTGACGAAGTACGTGCGGAAGACCTGCTCGCCGTCGCGGATGAACGCGTTCGTACCGTGCCATTCGTCCACCCCGAAGTCGAGGTCGAACTCGTCGGTCATCGTGTACCAGGGCATCGTCCAGCCCATCCGCGCCTTCACGCGCTCGATGTCCGGCTGTGGCGCACGCGAGACGAAGGCGAGGGTGGTGTCGCGGGCGTTCAGGTGCGCGACGTGCGCGACCTGGTCGGCCACCAGGGAGCAGCCGCGGCAGGCATGGTCCGGCCAGCCGAACACCCCGGGCTCGAAGAAGGCCCGGTAGATGATCAACTGACGGCGGCCCTCGAACAGCTCGAGCAGGCTCGATCTGCCGTGCGGTCCGTCGAACGCGTACTGCTGCTCGACGCGCAGCCAGGGCATCCGGCGCCGCTCGGCGGCCAGCGCGTCCCGGGCGCGGGTCAGCTCCTTCTCCTTGACGAGCAACTGCAGGCGCGCGGCCTCCCACTCCCGGGGCGACACGATCTGCGGGATGTTCACGGTGGTTCCACCTTTCGGTTCTCATTGTCGGAAATTGCTCTGGGCCGTGCGGCCGAGGTGGCTCGCGGGTGGCGGCCGAGCTCATCGGCCGAGGTGATCCCGCAGCGCCTCGAGCGGCCCGTCCCAGTTGCGGGCCAGCGCGGCCAGGAACTGCTGCGCCACCTGCATCGGGGCCGAGCGCAGCCGGTAGCGCACTCGGCGCCGCTCCCCCGGCTCGGCCGTGACCAGGCCGACCTCGGCCAGCAGGGCGAGGTGCTTGGCGATCGCCTGCCGGGTGATCGGCAGGCGATCGGCCAGGTCCGTGGCCGTGGCCGGTCCGCTCGAGGCCAGCGCGGCCAGGATGGTCCGTCGGGTGGGGTCGGCCAGGGCGACGAAGACCTGTTCGGCGATCGCCTCGTGGTCAGGCTGCATCGAGGTAGTCGACCAGCTCGCCGAGCTCGCTCGCCCAACCCCGGGTGTTGCCGTCGTACGCGGTGTGGTGGCCCTCCTCCGGCAGCTGGGCGAAGCCGGACTCGACGACCGTCAGCCGGGTGCCGGCTGCGACCGGCTCGAGCGTGAACTCGACGTAGGTGCGGCGCGGATCGTCGTCGGGCAGGCCGTAGATGTGCCAGGTGAAGCCGAAGACCCTCGGCTCCTCGACCCGCTCGATGCGCATGTCGGCCTGGTGGCCTTCGGTCCACGTCATCCGGGCCGCGCCACCCGGGCGCAGGTCGATCGTCGCCTGGTTCCCGAACCAGGTGCCCAGACCCTCGGCCGTCGTGAGCGCGGCCCACACCTTCGCCGGCGGGTGGGCGATCTCGACGGTCCGCTCGATGCGATCGGGAAACCCCATGGCTGCCTCCAGTCTGTAGCAACTGCTCAGTTGCTACACACGCTATTGCAACCACTCGCTTGCGTCAACTTAGAGTCGAGGAACGCGCATACCATCCCACAAGATGGTGTTAGGATGGTTATCAGCTGGCCGGGTCACGTGAGCGGCCCACGCCCCGCGCTTCGCCGGCTGAACGGCAACGGCTCGACCGACCGGTCGATGCCGGACGCACATCCCTGGAGAGGTTCCCGATGGACCACGACCGTCTCGCCGGCATGTCCGAAGCCCTGCGACTGACCCGCTCGGGCCAGCTGACCGAGGCCTTCCACCACCTGCAGCGCACGCTCGGCGCCGCCGGCGGGACACCGCCCACGCAGTACTCGGGGCCCGGCCTGCACGT
>DATMDS010000171.1:0-3126 GCA_035557575.1 Pseudonocardia sp.
TGGCCCACTGACCCCGCCCCGCCCCGCCCCGCGCCGCCCCGCCCCCGCCCGCGCCCGCCCGGGGCCGCCCGCGGTCACACACGTTCCGGTCCGGTCACACACGCTGCAACCTGTGTGACCGGACCGGACCGTGTGTGAGCGGTGGGGAGTTGTCCACAGGATGCCAAGACCGGGGATGCAGGGGGGAGCGGCGGCGGCACGGTGGACGGGTGTGGGAGAGCGAGCTGCAGTTCCGGCCCGAGTTGCTGGCCGACGGACTGACGGACAAACACCTGCGGCGAATGCGCCGTAGCGGAGAGCTGGCCACCGTGCGCCGGGGCGCGTACGTCCGGGCCGACGGCAACGGGCCGGGCGATCACCTGTTGCGGGTCCGTGCTGCGATGCGGGCGTTGAGCGTGAGCGCGGTGGTCAGTCACGTCTCGGCGGCGGCGCTGCTCGGGCTGCCGGTATGGGGCATGTCGATGACACAAGTGCACGTGATCCGTGCTCGCCCGACCGGTGGCCGCCGGGAGCACCGGCTGCACGTGCATGCGCTGTCGTTGCCGGCCGACGAGATTGCGACCGTGGATGGGCTCGCCATCACCACGCCCGGCCGGACCCTCGTCGACATCGGGCGCACGCAGCCGTTCGACGCCGCGGTGGCGGTGACCGACGCCGCCCTGCACCGGGGGATCGTCGACGTGGCCGAGCTGGAGGCGGCGGTGGTGCGAGCCCGTGGCCGACCGGGGGTCGCGCGAGCCCGCCGGGTGGTGGGATTCGCGGACGGGCGGAGCGAGAGCGTCGGTGAGTCCCGCAGCCGCGTGATCCTGGATCGGATGTGCCTACCACGGCCGACGCCGCAGTGGGAGGTTCGGTCGTGGCGCGGGCGGCTGCTCGGGCGGGCCGATCTCGGCTGGCCGGAGCTGGGCACGGTCGGCGAGTTCGACGGCCGGGTGAAGTACGGCCGACTGCTGCGGCCCGGCGAGACGCCCGGCGACGCCGTGTTCGCCGAGAAGCTGCGGGAGGACGCCTTCCGCGACGAGGGCCTGCGCGTCGTCCGCTGGACGTGGGCCGACCTCGACAACTTCGCTCCGGTGGCCGAGCGCCTCCGCCGCGCCTTCGGCGTCGGCGTCGGCGTCGGCGTCGGCGTCGAGTAGTGGTCACACACCCTTCGATCCCTTCACAGGCGTTGCAACCCGTGTGACGGGACCAGGGCCTGTGTGATCGTCGCCGCGAGGCTCGGGGTCGGCCGAGGCGCGGGGTCAGTGGCGGGCGCGGAGGGTGAGGTCGAGCTCGACGGCGAAGCCGCGGGGGAGCGCGGCGACACCGATCGCCGTGCGGGCGTGCTCGCCGCGCTCCCCGAACACCTGCAGCAGCAGCTCGGAGGCGCCGTCGACCACCGCGGGCTGCCCGGTGAACTCCGGGGTGCTCGTGACGTAGCCGCGCAGCTGCAGCAGCCGGTCGATCGCGTCCAGGGAGCCCAACGCGTCCCGGGCCTGGGTGAGCAGGTTCAGGGCGCAGGCCCGGGCGGCCGCGCGGCCCGCGGCCACGTCGACATCGGCACCGAGCCGGCCGGTGTGCCCGTCGGCGCCCTGGCCGGACAGGAACACCAGCTCGCCGCTGCGGACCCAGCCCCGGTAGTGCCCGGCCGGCGGGCGGGCCGGCGGCAGCGTGAGACCCAGCTCCACCAGCCGCTGCTCCGGCGTCGGTCCGGCGGTCACGGCGACCACACCCGCCGGCGCCCCGGCTCCCCCGCCGGCAACCCCAGTGCGTTTAGCACCCGGGTCGCCGAGCCGGCCGGGTCGGTGACGTCGAACAGCTGCGCGGACATCCCCACCGCACGGGCGCCGTCCAGGTTGGCCGCCAGGTCGTCGACGAACAGGCAGCGCCGCGGGTCCTCGCCGAGCGCGGCGGCCGCGGCGGTGAAGGCGGCCGGGTCCGGTTTCAGCACGCCGAGCTTCGCCGCCTCCAGCACGGCGTCGAAGCGGTTCACCGCGGGGAAGCGGGTGGGCCAGTCCGGGCCGAACCAGTGCGCCATGTCGTTGGTGAACGCCACGATCCGGACCCGCCCGGCCAGCCGGGCCAGCAGCCCGACCACCTCGGCGCGCACGTAGGAGCAGTCCCGCCAGAGCGCGCCGATGTCCAGGTCCGGGCGGCGGCGGGCCAGCCGCGCCCAGTACTCGCGCTCCTGCTCGACGCCGCTCTCGACGGCTCGGTACTCGGCATCGGGGCCGGTGGGGCCGGCGGGGAAACCGGGCACCCGGGTGGACTCGAAGAGGGTGGGGATCACCACCCCGCCCATGTCCAGCAGCACCGTGCCGATCGGGGCGCGGGTGCGGCGCAGCGCCCGCCGGCGCCCGGCCCGCACCGGATCGGGTGCCGGCCCCGGCGGTTCCGGCGGCCGGGTCGCGCACGCGCCTGTGAGTGCTGGGCCGTGTTCTAACACGGCCCAGCACTCACGACCGCGATGCTCGCCACTCCGGTGCTCACTCCTCGTCCAGGACGGTGACCACCCCGGTGCCGCCGTCGACCCGGACCCGTTGCCCGGTGCGCAGCATGGACACCGCGTTCCCGGTGCCCACCACGGCCGGCATCCCGTACTCCCGGCAGACGATCGCGGTGTGGCTCATGATCCCGCCCACGTCGGACACCGTGGCCGCGATCCGGGCGAACACCGGCGCCCACGACGGCGATGTCGCCGGGCAGACCAGCACCTCACCCGGCTGCACCGCCGGCAGCTCGGACACGTGCGTGACCACCCGCACCGGCCCCTCGACCACGCCCGGGGAGCCGCCGGTGCCGCGCAGCGTGCGCCCGTCGCCGTCGTCGCTGGTCAGCCACTCGCCGACGGTGTCGGTGGTGATGCCCCACAGCATCACCGTGAACGGCTCGTTCACCTCGGCCGGGGGCGGCCCGAGCGCGGGCGGCGGCTCCCAGGCCTTCAGCGCCTCGTAGATCTCACGCCGGCGGGCGATGATCGGGCGCCAGTACTCGGCGCCGCGGGGACGCGAGCCCACCGACCAACCGACCACGCAGTCGTAGATGGCCTCGGCCACCTCGTAGCGGCGCAGGAAGAACATGTCCTCGACGTCGTCGAACTCGCCCATCGCGGCCAGCGCCGCGGCCAGCTCCTTGGACTTGGCCCAG
>DATMDS010000172.1:0-6889 GCA_035557575.1 Pseudonocardia sp.
GTCGTCAACTGCACGGCCGGTTGGTCCTCCACCGTGTCCGATCTGGCCGGAGTGCGGACCCCGGTGCAGACGCACCCGCTGCAGGCGGCGGTGTCCGAGCCGGTTCGGCCGTTCCTGCACGCGGTGGTCGTGTCGGGCACGTTGCACGTCTACGTCAGCCAGACCGACCGGGGCGAGCTGGTGTTCGGCGCGAGTGTGGACCCGTTCACCTCCTACTCGATGCGCGGTTCCCTCGACTTCGCCGAGGGTCTCGCCGCGCACGTCCTGCAGCTCATGCCGGCGCTGTCGAAGATGCGCCTGTTGCGGCAGTGGGCCGGGCTGTGCGACATGACCCCGGACTACTCGCCGATCATGGGGCCGACCCCGGTCGAGGGCTTCTACCTCGACGTCGGCTGGGGCACCTACGGCTTCAAGGCCGGCCCCGTGTCCGGCGAGGCGATGGCCGAGGCGGTCGCCACGCGGGCCACCCCCGAGATCATCGCGGCCTTCGGGCTCGACCGGTTCGCCCGCGGGGAGCTGGTGGGGGAGAAGGGCGCTGCCGCAGTCGGCCACTAGGACGGGTGCCGAAGATCCAGGAGGGAGATCGATGATCCAGCTGCCGTGCCCGTGGTGCGGGCTGCGCAACGTCTCGGAGTTCCGCCACGTCGGAGAGTCGACCTCCCGGCCCGACCCCGCGACGGTGGCGCCGGCGGAGTGGCGCCACTACCTCTACGTCCGCGCGAACGTCCGCGGCTGGGTGGACGAGAGCTGGTACCACCGCGCCGGCTGCCGGCGGTACTTCCGCCTGCAGCGCCACACGGTCAGCAACGAGACCCGCCCACCCGGTGCCGGGCGATGACCGGCCACCGGCTGCCACCGCAGCCCGGCGAGGTGATCGACCGGAGCCGGTCGATCACGTTCGCCTGGAACGGCCGGACGTTCGCTGCGCATCCCGGCGACTCCATCGTCTCGGCGCTGGCCGCGGCCGGCGAGCGGGTGTTCTCACGCAGCTTCAAGTACCACCGCCCACGCGGCCTGCTCACCGCCGACTACCACGACCCCGGCACCATCCTGCAGGTCGACGACGAGCCGAACGTCCGGGCTGCACACCGCCGCGTCGAGGCCGGGATGCGCGTCTCGTCGCAGAACACCTGGCCGTCCCTGCGCTACGACGTCAAGGCCGTCAACCAGCTGGTCGGGCGGTTCCTGCCCCCTGGCTTCTACTACAAGACATTCATCCGGCCCGAGCGGCTGTGGCCCGCCTACGAGAAGGTGCTGGCCCGGTTCGCGCACGCCGGGAGGGTCTCGCTCGACACGCCACCCGAACGTTTCGACAAGCGCTACGCCCATCCCGACGTGCTGGTGGCGGGCGGCGGCCCGGCCGGCAGCACCGCCGCACTCGCCGCCGCGCGAGCCGGAGCTCGGGTGCTGCTGGTCGAGGAGGAGCACGAGCTGGGCGGGCACCTGCGCTGGGGCGGAGGCTCCGAGCTGGCCGTGCTCGCCCGGCTGCGGGAGGAGGTGGCCGCGCACGCCGGCATCGAGGTGCTGGTCAACTCGGCCGTGCTGGCCCGCTACGACGAGAACTGGATCGCGGTCGTCGAGCGGGGCCGGCCGGGCGTGCCCGAGCGGCTGATCAAGGCCAGGGCCGGCGCGCTCGTCGTCGCGCCGGGCCTGATCGAACGGCCGTACGTGTTCGCCGGCAACGATGTACCCGGCGTGATGCTGTCGACGGCCGTGCGCAGGCTCGTCAACCTCTACGCCGTCCGGCCGGGGGAACGCGCGGTCGTGCTGACCGCCAACGGCTCGGGCGACGCCGCGGTGGCCGACCTGCGCCGGGTCGGCGTGGACGTCCACGTCGTGGACGCCCGCCTCGGCGACGACGTGGTGCGGGTGCACGGACGGTCCGGCGTGCGCGCGGTCGAGCTGGCCGACGGCCGGCGGGTCGAGGCGGATCTGCTGGTCACCGCGACCGGCTGGACCGCGCCGACGGCATTGCTGAACCAGTCCGGTGACCGCCCGGTCTACGTGCCGCGTGCGGCCCGGTTCGTCCCGGGGCCCGGGCTGCCGGACGAGGTGCTGGCCACCGGGGGAATCGCCGGGGACGGCGGCCTCGACGAGCTCCAGCGGCACGCGGACGCCGTCGGCGCGGAAGCGGCCCGGCGGGCGCTGGTCCGCCGGCGGGCCCGGTTGGCCACGCTGCCGACCCGGAGGGATCCGGTCCCCACCGCAGCCGTCTCCGGCCCGCCGGCGATCCCGGACCTGCCGCTCGACGAGCACCCCGAGCTGTTCCGCGGGCGCACCCACGGCATGGTCGACTTCTCCGAGGACGTCTCCTCGGCCGACATCCACACCGCGGTCGGCGAGGGCTACGACTCGGTCGAGCTGCTCAAGCGCTACACGACGGTCACCATGGGCCCGGCCCAGGGCAAGCTCGAGACGGTCAACGCCGTCGCCGTGCTGGCCGCGGCCACCGGCCGGACGATCGCGGAGACCGGCACGACCACCTGGCGCCCGATGCACGTCCCGGTCACCCTGGGAGCGTTGGCCGGACGGATGCACGAGCCGGTCCGGGTCTCGCCGTTGCAGCCGTCGCACCAGCGGCTCGGTGCGCGGCCGCTGGTGGCCGGGCAGTGGATCCGGCCCGACCACTACGGGGATCCGGCCGCAGAGGTGCGGGCCGTCCGCGAGGGCGTCGGCATCATCGACGTGACCCCGATCGGGAAGCTGGACCTCCGCGGGCCGGACGTCCCGAAGCTGCTCGACCTGCTCTACGTCAACAGGTTCTCGACGCTGCCGGAAGGACGGGTGCGCTACGGCGTGATGTGCGCCGAGGACGGCGTGGTGCTCGACGACGGCGTCACCGGGCGGCTCGCCCCGGACCACTGGCTGATGTCGACGACGTCGTCGGGCGCGGCCACGGTCTGGGAGTGGGTGGAGAGCTGGCTGCAGACCGAGCATCCCGAGTGGCGGGTTCACGTCACGCCGCTCACGACCGCGCTGGCCAGCATCAACGTCGCCGGTCCCCGGTCGCGTGAGCTCGTCGGTCGGCTCGCCGAGGACGTCGACCTGTCCGACGAGGCGTTCGGATACATGAACGTTCGTACCGGCCGGCTGGCCGGGGTCGACGGCTGCGTCCTGTGGCGCATCGGGTTCACCGGGGAGCTGTCCTACGAGCTGCACGTGCCGGCGGGCTTCGGGCTGCACGTGTGGGAGGCGCTGCTCGAGCACGGGAGTGATCTCGGGGTGGCGCCGTTCGGGGTGGAGGCCCAGCGCATCCTGCGCCTGGAGAAGGGACACGCCATCGTCGGCCAGGACACCGACGGCCTCACCAAGGCCTACAGCGCCGGCCTGGCGGCGCTCGTGAAGCTCGACAAGGCCGACTTCGTGGGGCGTCCGGAGCTGGCATGGCAACACGGGACGGTCGCCGGCCCGCGGCTCGTCGGGCTCCAGCCGGTCGACGAGTCCGAGGTGCCACCCGAGGCGAGTCAGATCGTCGCGGGACGCGGCTCGGGCGGTGGCAGCCCGATCATCGGGCGCGTCACCTCGAGCCGGATGTCGCCGACCCTGCATCGCTCGATCTGTCTGGCCCAGCTCGACGCCGCGCACGCCGCGGCCGGCACCGCGGTCGACGTGCAGCTGCCCGACGGCCAGCGCATCGCGGCCCGGGTCATGGCCCAGCTGGCTCATGTCGATCCGGAGGGCCATCGCCTCCGGGCCGGGTCGGCGGTCCCCGTCGGCCCCGCCCGCCCGACCTCCGTGCCGGTTGCGCTCAGCGCCGTGACCCTGGCCGCGCCCGGATCGGATGCCGATTCCGACCTGACGCTGGCCGACCTCGGGTCGCTCGCCAAGCTGTCGGTCCGAGCTCCGCACGACGGAGCAACGGCCACCGCGCTCGGTACCGGTTTCGGCCGGGCCGTCCGCAACGGGCACGGTGAGCTCGTCGTCGGCTCCGGGCCGGGGGAGTGGCTGGTGCTCGGCCACCCCGGAACCCAGGACGCGCTGCGCGCCCGGCTGCAGGATCTCCGCTCGGCCGGCGAGTTCGTCTCGGTCGTGGACCTGACCCACGGTCGCGCCGTGCTGCGGCTTCGGGGCCGGCGCTCGGTGGATCTGCTCGCGAAGGTGTGCGCGCTGGACCTGTCCGACGACGCTGCTCCGCACGGAGCCGCGCTGCGGAGCTCGGTGGCCGCGCTGGTGACCGACCTCGTTCGGGACGACCAGGGCGGCGTGCCCAGCTACCTGCTGCACTGCGAGCGCAGTTCCGGGCAGTACCTCGTGGACGCGCTGATCGACGCCGGCGCCGCATTCGGTATCCGGTGCGTCGCCGACTCCACCGTCCCCGCCCTCTCCTTGTGAAGGTGACCGGTATGCCCGAGCACGTGCGTTACCTCATCATCGGCGCCGGTATCCATGGCCTGTCCACGGCGTGGCACCTGGCCCGCCGGCTGCGGGCCACCGGTGCCGGCGACGGCGGCGACGTGCTGGTGCTGGACAAGTCCGGCGTGGCGGCGGGAGCGTCCGGCGTCGCCTGCGGGGTGGTGCGCAACAACTACTTCCAACCGGCGATGCGCGAGCTGATGGCCCACTCCGTCGAGGTCTGGGAGTCCGACCCGAACGCGTTCGCCTACCACGGCGTGGGCTACCTGCAGATCGCTCCGGAGGCGATGCGCGCCGACGTCGAGCAGATCTACGCCGAGCAGCAGGCGATCGACTACGCCTCCGAGCTGGTGGTCGGGGAGTCCGCCTGTCGCGCGTACCTGAGCGGGATGTTCTCCGACTGGCAGGCCCCTGGCATCTCCGTCGTGTTGCACGAGAAGCGCGGCGGCTACGCGAACAACGTCGCGTCCCTGACCGGGCTCGCCGCCAAGGCCGAGGCTGCCGGTGTCACCATCAGGTCCGGGGTCCGGGTGACCGGGCTGGCGGTCGACGGCGGCGCGGTGACAGCTGTGCACACCGACCGGGGAGACATCGCCTGCGACCAGCTGGTGGTGGCCGCGGGTCCGTGGATCCGCGACCTGTGGGCGATGCTGGAGCTGCCCGATCGGATCGCGGTGGCCGGACCCGACGGGACGCTCCATCCCGATCATCCGATGTGGACCTACTGGGCGCTTCAGGAGGGGACCCTCGCGGTCGACCCGAACGAGTTCCGCGACAACGGCGGTGGGCAGCCGCCGGTGCTGCACGTCGACTCCGACCAGCCGCTGCTCGACGACATCGACGGCAGCCTGATCACCGACGAGATGTGGGGCATCTACTACAAGCCCGACTTCTCCTTCGGTGGTGTGCAGGGCGGGTCCGCCCCCGTGCGCGTCGAGCGGCCGGCGGCTCAGGTCGCGGTCGACCCCTACGGCCCGCGGAGCACCGAGTTCGTGGTCGGCGAGGACTTCGTCCGCATGTGGACCTCCGCGCTCGCGCACTGCCACCAGCGGTTCGAGGGCAAGCGGGCGCTGTACCGCCACGAACCGTCGGGCGGACTCGGGGCATTCACGCCGGACAGCTTCCCGGTGTTCGACACGTTCCGGCAGAACGCCTTCGTCATCGCCGACTCCAACCACGGGTACAAGATGCTGGGGGTGGGGGAGCTGGTGGCCCGCGAGCTGCTCGGGGAGCCGAGCGTGCTGCTGGAGCCGTTCCGGTTCTCCCGGTACCGCGCCGGGCGGCTGCATCCCGTCAGCAACTCCCCGTTCCCGTGGAGCTAGGACACGGCCTAGGGGCGAGCGGGTCGACTGAGGGCACCATCGACGGGGCCCTGTCTGTCGGGTGCACGATGTCCGAGTGATGACCTCCGATGAGCTCGCCGCCAGAACCCGGCGGGCAACCTCCGCCGCCGCTGGTGCGGGAAGCGCGCTCGGGCTGCGGGTGACCGCGCCCGCGGTGCTCTACGACGTGTTCTCCGTGGTCGTGCACCTGGCGCCGGAGCCGGTGGTCGTGCGCGTGCCGACGGTCCTGCCTCGGTCGCTCACCGCCGACGTGCAGTATGCCCAGCAGCAGCGCGAGCTGGCGGTGACGGGATGGCTCGCCGCGCACGGGCATCCGGTTGTCGCACCGAGCCCGCTGGTCCCGGCGGAACCGGTGAGGCACGACGGATTCTCGATGACCTTCTGGCAGCTGGTCGCCCCGATCCCGGGGTCGGATCCCACCGCGGAGGAGACCGGCCGGCATCTCGCCCGACTACACACCGCCCTGGCGCCCTGCCCGCTCGACCTCCGGTTCATGGTCCCGCTCGACGAGTCCGTGCCGGACATGCTCGACCAGCTGCACGGCCGCCCGGATCTGCTCGACCCGGCCGATCTCACCCGGGCACGCCGGGAGTGGGAGATCCTCGCCCCGGTCCTGACCTCGCCTGACGCGCTCAGCGCCGCGTATCCGAAGGCCGTCGTCCAGCCGATCCACGGCGACGCCCCGTCCCACAACGTGCTGCACACCCTCGATGGGGCGCTCGACTCCGATTTCGAGCACGTGGGCATCGGCCCGGTGGAGTGGGACCTGACGTTCTGCGGACCGGACGTCATCGACGCCTACGACGCGGCCGCGGCCCGCCCGGCCGATCGCGAACTGGTCGCTGTGCTGGAGGCCGCGCGGATGGTGCAGCTCGTCGCCTGCTTCGCGATGGTGCCGCAGCTGCCGATGCTGGCCGAGGGCATGCGGCCCGCGCTCGAGAACTGGCGCACCACTCCCGTCGCCGGAGGTGCCACCTTCTAGGCCGACCCCGCAGTAGGTGGAGTTGCTCGTGTGGATGTGGTCGCATCAGCCGACCACGCCGATCCGCCCGATGTCGGCGGATGGCTGGTCGAACTGGGTGTGGTGCAGCTCGGCGTAGCGGCCGTCGCGGGCGAGCAGCTCGGCATGCGTGCCGCGCTCGACGATCCGGCCCGCCTCCAGCACGAGGATCTGGTCGGCCGCGCGGATCGTG
>DATMDS010000173.1:0-45028 GCA_035557575.1 Pseudonocardia sp.
CGCTGATGGTGGCCATCGGCAAGGAGCAGTTCGCCGAGTTCCTGTACGGCATGTACGAGATGGACCGCCATTTCCGCAAGGCGCCGCTGGAGGAGAACCTCCCGGTGATCGCCGGCCTGCTCAACGTCTGGTACGTGAACTTCTTCCACACCGAGACCCATGCGGTGCTGCCCTACAGCCAGTACCTGCACCGGCTGCCGGCGTACCTGCAGCAGCTGACCATGGAGAGCAACGGCAAGTCGGTGCGCCGCGACGGGATGCCGGTGAACACCGCGACCGGCGAGATCTTCTGGGGCGAGCCGGGCACCAACGGCCAGCACGCGTTCTACCAGCTGCTGCACCAGGGCACCCGGCTGGTGCCGGCCGACTTTCTCGGGTTCGCCGAGCCGAACCACGTGCTGCCCGTGGACGCCGAGAGCGACATGCACGACCTGTTCATGTCCAACCTCTTCGCCCAGTCCGCGGCGCTCGCCTTCGGCAAGTCCGCCGACGAGATCGCGGCCGAGGGCACCGCGGAGGAGCTCATCGCGCCCAGGACGATGCCGGGCAACCGGCCGTCGTCGACGATCATGGCCCGCAAGCTCACTCCCGCGGTGCTCGGCCAGCTGATCGCCTTCTACGAGCACGTGACGTTCGTCGAGGGCACGATCTGGGGCATCAACTCGTTCGACCAGTGGGGCGTCGAGCTGGGCAAGGTGATGGCCAAGCAGCTCGGGCCGGCGCTGACCGCGACGACGGCCGACCTGTCCGACCTGGACGCCTCCACCGCGGCGCTGGTGCGGCGCTACCGGGAATGGCGGGGGCGGGCGGTCTGAGCCGGGCGCTCCCGGCCGGCAACGGCCAGGATGGGAGCGATGACGGAACCGGAGCACCCGCCGGCGGGGCTGGATCGGTCACACCGGCTGCCCGACCCGCCGGTGCACCGGCCGCTGCGCACGGCGCTGGCCGGCGCCGCGCTGGCGCTGCTCGCGATCGTCGGCGTGACGGCGGCCTTCCTCGGCGCCGGACCGGCCCAGGCCGACGGGGCGGTGCTCGGCGAGACGCTGCAAGCCCGGTCGGCCGAGCTGACCGGGCTGGCCACCGCGATCACCACGATCGGCAACACGGCGTCGATGGGCCTGCTGGCGACGCTGGTCGGGCTGTGGTTGATCCGGCGGCGACGCGGTGTCGACGCGCTGTTCGTGGTGGGCACGATGGCCGGGGCCAGCGCGCTGTTCACCGGGATCAAACGGCTGCTGGACCGGCCCCGGCCGCCGCTGGCCGATCGGCTGGTGGTCGCATCCAACGAGTCGCTGCCGTCCGGGCACGCCACGATGGCGGTCGCGGTGCTCGGCTCGCTGGTCGTGCTGGCCTGGCACCGGCGCAGCGCCCTGACCCGGGTGGCCATGGTCGCCGCGGTGGCCGGCTGGGCGGGCGCGGTCGGGCTGACCCGGGTCTACCTCGGGGTGCACTGGTTCTCGGACGTGCTGGCCGGCTGGTTGGTCGGCGGCGCCTGGCTGGCCCTGTGCGCGGCGCTCTGGTCCTGGCACCGCACCCGCAGCCCGTGAGTGCTGCGCCGTGCTAGAACACGGCGCAGCACTCACGACCCGGCCTGAAGTCAGGGCCGGGTCTGTTCGCGGGAGCACCACCAGGTGGAGCGGCCCCCCACCGTGCCGTGGTGCATCGGGGCCCCGCAGCGCGGGCAGGGGGTGTCGGCGCCGCGGAACGGGATGACCTCCCCGGTGTGCACCCCGCCCTGCGCGATGGCCGACTTCAGCGCGGCCTGCAGCGCGTCGTAGAGCCGGTCCCACGCCCCGTCCAGCTCGTCGGCCGGCGTCGCCGGGTGGACCCGGGCCTGCCAGAGCGTCTCGTCGGCCAGCAGGTTGCCCACCCCAGCCAGCACCGACTGGTCCAGCAGCCGGGCCTTGACCGGCGCGTGGCCGCGGCCCACCCGGGTCCGGAACTCGGCGCGGTCGATCAGCTCGGCGTCCGGGCCGAGCGCGTCGACGCCCGGTTCCAGCCGCACCCGCCCCAGCCGCCGCTTGTCGAACAGCCGCAGCGACCCGCCGTCGGTGAAGATCATGGTGAACCGGTCCCACTCGGGCTTGCGCGGGGTGCGGTCCGGGCGCACCGGCTCGCCGCCGGCCCGCTCCCCGGCGCCGCCGGTGACCACGAGCCGGCCGCCCATGCCCAGGTGGATACCCAGCCGCGGGCCGGACCGGCCACGCACCTCGGTGTCACACCACATGGCCTTGCCGCGCCGGTGCGCCGCGGTGAGCCGGCCGCCGACCAGCGCCCTGGCGATCTCCCCCGGCGGGTGCGGGCGGCAGACGAACTCGTCGTTGTCATCGATCGCGCGGATCTCGCGATCCAGGGCGCCGGTCAGGGCCTGACGCGCCAACTCCACCTCGGGCAGCTCCGGCACCCGGCCAGTCTCGCGGTGCGCCGGTCACCGCGCCCATCGGGGCAGACTGTGGCCCGTGGATCATTCGACCTGGACCGCGGTGGACGGTGGCCGCGACGCCGCCGGCCCGGCCGCGCGTCAGGAGGTGGCGCTGGCCGGGTTCGAGTGGCGCGCGATGTCGAGGACGGGGAGGACGAGGGCCCGGGACACCGCCACCGCAGGCACCGCGCCGACCAGCGGCGCCACGACGAACAGCCACAGCTGTCCGAGCGCGGCCGGCTCGAACAGCGCAGGGCCGATCGAGCGGGCCGGGTTCACCGAGGTACCGGTCAGCGGGATGCCGACCAGATGGATCACGGTCAGCACCAACCCGATGGCCAGCCCGGCGAACCCCGGCGCCGCGTCCCGCGCGGTGACCAGCAGCACCACGAACACGAGCAGGAACGTCAGCAGCGCCTCGATCACGAAGGCGCCGAACCCGTAGACGGTGGTGCCCCACGCGTTGGTGCCCAGGGCCCCGGTCTGGTCGCGGACCCCGCCGGCGGTGACCATCAGCTTCAGCATGCCGCCGGCCAGCGCGGCGCCGAGCACCTGCGCCGCCACGTAGGCGCCGGCCTCGGCCGCGGAGATGCCCCGGTTGAGCAACACCCCGAGCGTCACCGCCGGATTCACGTGGCAGCCCGAGGTCGGGCCGATCGCGTAGGCCAGGGCGAGCAGCACCAGGCCGAAGGCGAGGGCCACCCCGACCGGGCCGATGTCGTCGAGGCCGAACACGGCCGAGCCGACGGCGAAGAACACGAGCACGAACGTGCCGACGAACTCGGCGATGACGCGGCGGGACATGCTCACTCCGGTGAAGTATGGGAACGACATCCCGCAAGCTAGCTGCAGCGATCAATCTCTTCTACCCTAAATTACCGAAATGATTAGGCCAGAAAGTCTGACAGCTCGGCGGCCGTCGGGGCGGTGGCCGGGCCGCGCCGGGTCACCGCGAAGGCGGCCGCCGCGTTGGCGCGCCGGGCGGCGGCGAGCGGATCGGCTCCGGACAGCAGCGCCGCGACGAACACGCCGGTGTGCGCGTCCCCCGCCCCGGTGGTGTCGACGGCCCGCACCGGCACCCCCGGCACGCACACCGGCGCGGCTCCGGTCACGGCCAGCACGCAGCCGGCCGCACCGGTCCGGACCACGGCGCCAGCGCGGGTGCGCGTAGCCAGCCACACCGCGGCCCGCTCCGGGTCGTCGGCACCGGCCGCCCCGTCCCCGGACATCACGCCGGCTTCGCGCGCGCTGGCCGTGCACCAGTCGGCCCGCCGCAGCAGCGCGGCCAGGGCCGCCGGCTGGGCCGCCGGGGCGAGCGGTCCCGGATCCAGCACCACCAGCACGTTCTCCGGCAGCGTCGGCACCCATCCGAGCAGGCCGTCCCGGGCGGCCGGGTCGAGCAGTGCGTATCCGGTGAGGGAGACCGCGTCGCCCGGCGCCGGCCGCAGCGCGGCCAGCTCGGCCGGTGTCGGATTGGCCACCGCGGCCGGTCCGCTGAGCATCGTCCGCTCCCCGTCGCCATCGACGATGACCACGACGGCTCCGGTGTCGTGGCGCCGCGGCGGCAGCAGCGGGGTGATCCCGGCCGCCCGCAGCGCGGCCCGGACCAGGTCGCCGAACGGCCCGGTGCCGTGCGCCCCGGCATAGCAGACCGGTTGGCCCTGCCGGGCGGCCGCCGCCATCAGGTTGAAGCCGCCGCCGACGTGCACGTCCAGCGCGCGGGCCAGCACGTCGCCGCCGCGTCGGGGTAGCTCGGAGACCGACGCCACCACGTCGACCAGCACGTTCCCGACGTGCCACAGCCGAACCTTCCGCCCGGAGGGCGACGCGCCGGGCGTCACCGCTGCGGTGCGCGCCTCACGCGGCAGCTTCCTGGGCCCGGACCTGCCCGCGGGCGCCGGGCAGGGTGGCCACGAACGCCAGCACCAGCGCCAGCAGCACGCCCAGGTTCGCATAAGCCCAGGCGCCCTCGGTCCCGCCGAGCCCGAGCGGCCCGAGCAGGTAGCCCTGCCAGGCCAGCCAGCCGGCCGCCGAGTTCGTCACCAGGCCCCAGCCGAGCAGCGTGCAGACCACGACGACGGCGATCGGGAACCAGCGGACGTCGCCGTAGCGGCCCGCCGGGTCGAACAGCTCGGGCTCGGCGTAGTCGCGCCGGCGCACCGCGATGTCGGCGAGCATGATCCCGCACCAGGCCGCGACCGGAACCCCGAGCGTGATCAGGAAGCCGGTGAACTGGCCGAGGAACTCACCGCCGAAGAACACCACGTAGACCGTGCCCACGATCATGATCACGCCGTCGATCAGCGCGGCCACCGGGCGCGGCACCCGCACGCCCATGGCCAGCAGGGCCAGCCCCGAGGAGTAGATGTCCAGCACCGCGCCGCCGACCAGCCCGAGCACGGCCACGATCGCGAACGGCACCAGGAACCAGGTGGGCAGCTCGGCGGCCAGCGCACCGATCGGATCGGCGGCGATGGCGTCCGACAGTTCCTGCGACGACCCGGCCAGCAGCAACCCGAAGCACAGCAGCACGATCGGCGCGAGCGACGAGCCGAAGGTCGTCCAGAACACGACGCCGCGGCTGGAGGCGGCGCGCGGCAGGTAGCGCGAGTAGTCCGCGGCGGCGTTCACCCAGCCCAGACCGAACCCGGTCATCAGGAACACCAGGGCGCCGACCACCTGCTGGGTCTCCCCGGCCGGCAACGCGGCCACCGTGGACCAGTCGATCCGGTCCGCGACCAGCACCATGTAGACCACGGTCAGCACCGCGGTGACCACGGTGATCACCGCCTGCAGCCGCATGATCAGATCGAAGCCCAGCACGCCGGCGGCCACGATCAACACGGCCACCACGACCAGGGCCACCACCAGCGTTCCGGTGCCGCCGCCCCAGCCCAGCCGACCGAACACCGTGGCCGTGGCCAGCGTGGCCAGGATGGTCAGCACCGTCTCCCAGCCCACGGTGAGCAGCCACGAGATCACCGCCGGCAGCCGGTTGCCGCGGACCCCGAACGCCGCTCGGGACAGCACCATCGTCGGTGCCGAGCCGCGCTTGCCGGCCAGCGCCACGAAGCCGCAGAGCAGGAACGAGAACAGGATGCCGACGATCCCGGCGAGCACCGCCTGGGCGAAGGAGATACCGAAGCCGAGCGCGAACGCGCCGTAGCTCAGTCCCAGGATCGAGACGTTGGCACCGAACCACGGCCAGAACAGCTGGGCCGGGCGGCCCTTGCGCTCCTCGTCCGCGATGACGTTGATGCCGTTGCCCTCGACCGTGAGCACCCGTGTCCCGGTCGGTCCGGGGTCACGCCGAACCTCGCTCACGCTGCCCGCCCGGGGACTCAGTGATCCGCAGGTCGGATGTGGTACTCGAACACCAGCCCGGCGATGGCCAGCAGCAGGATGATCACCGAGATGGTGATCGCCCAGACGAGGAAGAAGGCCAGCGAGATGGCCAGCAGGGCGGCCGCGCCGGCCACCCCGATCGGCCAGTAGCTGCTCGGGGAGAAGAAGCCGACGTCGCCGGCCCCGTCGGAGACCTCGGCCTCCGCGTTGTCCTCGGGACGCACCGTCTCCAGCCGGCGGGCGACGAACCGGAAGTAGGTGCCGACGATCAGGCTGAGGCCACCGGTGAGGAACAGCCCGGCCACCCCGACCGGTTCACCGGTCAGCACCGTGTAGACGATCCCGACCAGGAAGCAGAACGCCGTGATGATCTCGAAGAGGCGGGCTTCGACCCACATCGCAACTCTCCTGTCGCCGAGGCGCTCAGCCGCCGGCCGGGGGCTCGGAGGCCGAGCGCTGGGTCCGGTTGGTGGTGAACGGGTAGGTGGTGACGGCCCGCGGGGCGCACAGCTCGCCGCAGTTCAGCGCGGCCAGCGCTTCGCCGGCGGTGTAGGGCTCGTTGGAGGCCGGGTTGACCTGCGCACGCAGGTCCAGCCAGCGGTCGAACAGCTCCGGTGAGACCGCCCGCACCTCGAAGTTCATCTGCGAGTGGTAGCTGCCGCACAGCTCCGCGCAGCGGCCGACGAAGGCGCCCTCGCGCTCGATCCGGTCGACCTGCCAGACGTTGTCCTGGTCGTTGACCTCGGGGTCCGGGAAGACGTCCCGCTTGAACAGGAACTCCGGCACGTAGAAGCTGTGGACCACGTCCTGGGAGCGCTGCGAGAACTCGATGCGCTCGTTGACCGGCAGCACCAGCAGCGGGATCTCCTCGGTGGAGCCCACGGTGGTGATCGGCTGGCCGTCGACACCCGGGGAGTCCGGGTAGGTGAAGCGCCAGTTCCACTGGAAGCCCAGGATCTGGACCTTCAGGTCCGGGTTCGGCTCGTCGGTGTCGACGTAGTTCTGCACGTTGACGGTGAACCCGAACAGCACCGCCACGATGATCGTCGGGATCACCGTGAAAACGATCTCGACGGGCAGGTTGTACTGGGTCTGCCGCGGCGGGGTGTCGTCGCCGCCCTTGCCCTTGCGGTGGAAGATCACCGCCCACAACATCGCCCCCCACGTGATCACCCCGACGACCAGCGCCGCGATCGCGGAGGCGGTCCAGAACTCGCGCATCGCGGTGGCCTGCGGGGTGATCCCGACCGGCCAGCCGAAGCGCAGAGCCTCCTCCAGCGAGCAGCCCGTGGCCAGCGGCAGGACCAGCGCAGCGAGGCCGGCCAGCGTGACGACGCGCCGGGTACGCCCGGTGCCGCGGAGGTCTTTTCCGCGCTGTGCTCGGCCCACTGCCCGCCGCCTCCCCTAGCCCATCGTGATGATCCGTGAAGCTGGTTTCGACTCCGCGTAGAGACTAGCCGAGCGGCGCCCGGATTTGCCTCTCGGGTGCGCGAGAGAAGAACGGCGCGTTGTCCGCGCGGGGTTGTTCTCCGAGCCCGCCCGCGGGTCGGCAATACTCCTCGGTGTGTGCGGACTTCTGGGCCTGTTGACCTCCGGAGCCGACGCCGCGGCGCGCACCGCACCGGTCGCGGCCGCCCTGCACTGCCAGCGCCACCGCGGACCGGACGAGACCGGAACCTGGAACGACTCCGACCTGGTCCTCGGGTTCAACCGGTTGTCGATCATCGACGTGGCGCACTCACACCAGCCGCTGCACTGGGACCCCGATCCCGGTCACGGAGGCGTGGGTCAGGAGCCTGCCCGCTACACGATCGCGTTCAACGGCGAGATCTACAACTACCTGGAGCTGCGGGCGGAGCTGGCCCGGGAGCACGACGTCCGGTTCGCCACCGAAGGCGACACCGAGCCGATCGTCGCCGCCTACCACCACTGGGGCCCCGCCGCGGTGAGCCGGCTGCGCGGCATGTTCGCCTTCCTGATCTGGGACTCCCGGGAGCGGGTGCTGTTCGGCGCTCGCGACCCGTTCGGCATCAAACCGCTCTTCGTGGCCACCGGCCGGCACGGCGTGGCCTTCGCGAGTGAGAAGAAGAGCCTGGTCGAGTTGGCCCCCACCCTGGGTGCCGGCGGGGTGGGCGCCGACCTCGACCTGATCGCGCTGCAGCACTACCTGCTGCTGCAGTACGTGCCGGAGCCCGCGACCATGCACCGCACGGTCGAGCGGGTCGAGTCCGGCACCCACATCACGGTGCGCCCGGGCGGCGACGTCGACCACGAGCGCTACTTCACCCCCGTGCTGCACGGGCGCGGCGGGCGCGGCCCCGCGGTGCACAGCCGGATCGCCGACGTGCTGCGCGACTCGGTGGCCAAGCATATGCGGGCCGACGTCACGGTCGGAGCGTTCCTCTCCGGCGGCATCGACTCCACCGCGATCGCCGCTCTGGCCAAGCAGCACAACCCGGAGCTGATCACCTTCACCACCGGGTTCGAGCGCGAGGGCTACTCCGAGGTCGACGTGGCCGCGGAGTCGGCGGCGGCCATCGGGGTGCGGCACGTGGTGCGCACGGTGAAGCCGGACGAGATGATGGCCGCGCTGCCGCTGATCGTCTGGTACCTCGACGACCCGGTCGCCGATCCGGCGCTGGTACCGCTGTGGTTCATCGCCAGGGAGGCCCGCCAGCACGTGAAGGTGGTGCTGTCCGGGGAGGGTGCGGACGAGCTGTTCGGCGGCTACACCATCTATCGGGAGCCGCTGTCGCTGGCCCCGTTCGAGCGGGTGCCCTGGGCGCTGCGTTCCCTGCTGGGCCGGCTGTCGACGCGGCTGCCGGAGGGCATGCGCGGCAAGGACCTGCTGCGCCGCGGCGCTCTCGGCCTGGAGGAGCGCTACTACGGCAACGCGCGTATCTTCCGCGACGGGCAGCTGGCCGGGATCCTGCGCCACTACGACCCGCGCCGCTCGCACACCGACATCACGGCCGCGCACTACCGCGACTCGGCGGGCTGGGACCCGATCTCGCGCATGCAGCACGTGGACCTGTTCACCTGGCTGCGCGGCGACATCCTGGTCAAGGCGGACAAGATGACCATGGCGAACTCGCTGGAGCTGCGGGTGCCGTTCCTGGACCCGGAGGTGTTCGCGGTCGCGTCCGGGCTGCCGCTGTCGGAGAAGATCGCCGACGGGACCACCAAGTACGCGTTGCGCCGGGCGCTGGCCGAGATCGTGCCGGAGCACGTGCTGAACCGGCGCAAGCTGGGCTTCCCGGTGCCGATCCGGCACTGGCTGCGCGACGAGATGTTCGCCTGGGCCCGGGACATCGTCCGCGACTCCCAGGCCGACCACCTGATCGACCTGTCCGCCGTCGGGCGGATGCTCGAGGTGCACCGGACCGGCCCGGTGGATCACAGCAGGCGGATCTGGACGCTGCTGGTGTTCCTGCTGTGGCACGGCATCTTCGTCGAGAACCGGATCTCCCCCGAGATCCCGGAGCCGGCCTACCCGGTGCGGATCTGAGCACCGGTTCCGGACCGGCCGGGCCGATCAGCCGCGTTCGAGCAGCTCAGCCTGATGCCGATGGCCGATCGTCTCGTAGCCGACGACGGTGACCGCCGGGGCCAGCGCCAACAGCAGCAGGCAGATCACGACCGACATCCCCTGCTGCTCGACCACCGCGGACAGCGCGGCGACGGTGCCGATGATCCCCTCGCCGAGCGCGATGATCGCCAGCGGGCCGTAGCTGGGCATGCCGCGGATGTTCGCGTGCGCGGCCTCGTTGCCGGCGAAGCCGAAGGCGACCACGAAGGTCAGGTCGAACAGCAGCTCGAGCGGTGTGGCGGTACGGCCGGACTCGTGCGGATCGCGGCCGGACATCGGCCGCACCCGGTGCGACAGCGCGTACGTGTGCGGGCCAGCAGGCGATTTGTCAGGTCCCGCCCGGAGACCGATGCCGGAGGATCAGAGCGGCAGGATCGCGTCGATCTCGGCGGCGGCGTCCGGGCCGTAGGCGTCGCGCAGCCGCTCCAGGCCGTGCGCCCGGTCCCAGGTCCACTCCTGGCCACCGTCGGTCTCCAGCACCTGCACCGCGATCAGCGAACCCAACTGCGCGCCCCGCTCCAGCGACAGCCCGCTGGCCGTCGCGGCCAGGAAGCCGGCGCGGAAGGCGTCACCGACGCCGGTCGGGTCGACCTTGCCGGTCTCCGGGACCACGCCGACCTTCAGGTCTCCGCAGTCCCGACCGATGATCTGCACCCCGTGCTCGCCCAGCGTGGTGATCCGGATGTCCACCCGCTCGCCGACCTGCGCCTCGGTCCACCCGGTCTTCTGCTGCAGCAGCTCCCACTCGTAGTCGTTGGTCATCAGGTACCGCGCGCCCTCGACCAGGCGGCGGATCTCCGGCCCGTCCATCCGGGCCACCTGCTGCGAGACGTCGGCGGCGAACGGAATGCCCAGCTGAAGGCACTCGGCGGTGTGCTGCAACATCGCGCCGGGGTCACTGGCCCCGACCAGCACCAGGTCCAGGCCGCGCGGGACCAGCGGGCCCAGCTTGATCTGGGAGGAACGGGCCATCGCCCCGGAGTAGAACGAGGCGATCTGACGCATGTCGTCGTCGGTGGTGCAGACGAACCGGGCGGTGTGCACGTCGTCGCACACCAGCACGGTCGAGCAGTCGACGCCGTGCCCCTCCAGCCACGTCCGGTACTCACCGAAGTCGGACCCGACCGCCCCGACCAGCAACGGCGACTGCCCGAGGACGCCGAGCGCGAAGGCGATGTTCGCGGCCGATCCGCCCCGCTTGATGGCCAGGTCGTCGACCAGGAAGCTCAGTGACATTCGGTCGAGCTGGTCCGCGACCAGCAGGTCGGCGAACCGACCGGGGAAGTGCATGAGGTGGTCGGACGCGATCGACCCGGTGACGGCAATAGGCACGGCGGACCACGCTACCGGGTCAGTGCCGGTAGCGGTGCGCGCGGATCAGTTGAAGGAGTCGCCGCAGGCGCAGGATCCGCCTGCGTTCGGGTTGTCGATCGTGAAGCCCTGCTTCTCGATGGTGTCCACGAAGTCGATCACGGCGCCCTGCAGGTACGGCGCGCTCATCCGGTCCACCCCGACCCGCAGGCCCTGGAAGTCCCGGAACAGGTCGCCGTCGAGCGACCGGTCGTCGAAGAACAACTGGTAGCGCAGGCCGGCACAGCCACCCGGCTGCACCGCGATGCGCAGGTGCATGTCGTCGCGGCCCTCCTGCTCGAGCAGGGTGCGGGCCTTGATCGCGGCCGCGGGGGTGAGCTCGACGCCGTGCGTGTCGGTCTCAACGGTGTTCTCGACGGTCATGGCTCTCCCAACAACGAGCGGGGCAGTTCGTGTTCCCGCATTCCATAGTAGGCCCCCACCGCGCCCGGGCACCGCCGGCCGAGCCGGGCCGGCGTGATTCGAGCCACGCCGATCGTTGCGGTCAGGAGCTGTCCGCACCTTCCACCAGGTGAGGACCCACCGCCCCGGGCCGGAGTGAACGGCTGCACGGCAGCCGCGAGCAGGCCCGAGATCGTCCCGTGTCCGGCGCGCCCCGATTCGGGCCGGTCGTGGGCGTTACGCTGCGGACGTGAGGTTCCTGCGCCGCTCCGACAGCTCCGCCAGCACGGACTCCGCGCCCGCCGCGGCCCCCGCGCAGTCCCCGACCGAGCCCGGCCGCACGGTCGGGAAGGGGCGGCCCACCCCGAAGCGACGGGAAGCGGAGGGCCGCAAGCGCGGCCCGGTGGCCCCGCCGCCGCGCACCCAGCGGGAGGCGTCGCGGTTGGCCAAGGCCAACCGGCCGAGCAAGGACCAGCGCCGCGCCGACGCCGTGGTGCGGCGGGAACGGATGGCCGCCGGCGACCAGCGCTACGTCCTCCCGCGCGACCGCGGACCGGTCCGGGCCTACGCGCGTGACCTGGTCGACTCCCGGCCGCACCTGAGCGGGCTGTTCATGCCGCTGGCCATCCTCGTGGTGGCGTCGCTGGTGCTGCCGTTCCCGAACGCGCAGCAGCTGCTCAGCCTGTTCTGCACGGTGGCGCTGGTCACCATGCTCATCGAGGGCGTCGTGCTCGGGATGCAGGTCACCCGGAAGGCGCGGGCCAAGTTCCCGGACGAGAAGATCAACGGGCTGGGGCTGGGCTGGTACGCGTTCACCCGGGCCAGCCAGCTGCGTCGGCTCCGGATCCCGAAGCCCAGGGTGCAGCGCGGCGCCACGGTCTGAGCGCGGCCGCTCAGGCCTCGTGCAGGCTCATCGGGCCGTACACCTCGGTGTCGCCGTCGAGCAGGGTCACCGCGTCCACACCCCGCTCCCGCAGCTCCGCCCACACCGCGCCGAACCAGTCCTCGGCCTGCTGTCGGTCGTCGAACTCCGCGCCGGGCCCGTCGACCGGTGTGCCCGCCGCGTTCTCGTACCGCCACCGAAACGCCACGGCAGCAGAGGCTAGCGTGCCCCGGTGACCCGCACCCTCGTGCTCGGCGGCACGCGGTCGGGCAAGTCGCGGCACGCCGAGCTGCTGCTACCCGCGGACGCGCCGGTGCGCTACCTGGCCACCGCCCAGCGCGACCCCGACGACGTCGAGTGGACGGCCCGGCTGCGGGCGCACCGCAGCCGCCGCCCGCCCGGCTGGACCACCGTGGAGGACCCGGACGTGGCCGCGCTGGTGCGTGCCGGTGGGGACCCGCTGCTGGTCGACGACCTGGGCACCTGGCTGACCCGGGTGCTGGACGAGGCCGGGGCCTGGGACGCGCACCCGGTGCCGGCCGAGGTGACCGGGCGGGCGGCCGATCTGGTGGCCGCGGTGGCGGCCGCGCCCGGCCGGGTGGTGCTGGTCAGCGCCGAGGTCGGGCTGGGCGTGGTGCCGGCGACCCGAGCGGGGCGGCTGTTCCGCGACGAGCTGGGCGCGCTGAACGCGGACCTGGCGGCGGTCTGCGACGAGGTGCTGCTGCTGGTGGCCGGACTCCCCGTCCGGCTCAAGTAGCCGCTCGGGCCGGCACCGCCTCGACCGGGCGGTGGCGCCGGTGCGGTGCCGCGGTGGGCTGCGGTAGGAAGGCCTCGTGGATCTCCCTGCGGTCGCTGCCCCGGACACCGACGCCCGCCGCGCGGCGGTGGCCCGGCACACCGAGCTCGCGGTGCCGGCCGGCGCGCTGGGTCGGCTGGCCGAGCTCGGGGTGTGGCTGGCCGCGGCGCAGGGCACCTGCCCGCCGCGCCCGCCGGCCCGGCCGCGGGTGGTGCTGCTGGCCGGCGACCACGGCATCGCCGCCGCCGGGGTGTCGGTGCACTCCTCGGCGATGACGCTGCGGCAGGTGGCCGCGGTGCGCGAGAGCACCGCGGCGGTCGCCGTGCTCGCGCCGGTCGCCGGGGCGTCGGTGCGGGTCGTCGACGTGGCGCTGGACGCGGAGCCGCCCACCGGCGCCGCCGAGCACTACCGGGTGCGCCGGGGCAGCGGCCGGATCGACCGGGAGGATGCGCTCACCGAGGACGAGACCGAGCGCGCCTTCGCCGTCGGCCGGGAGCTGGCCGACGAGGAGGTCGACGCCGGGGCCGACCTGCTGGTGCCGGCGGCGCTCGGGGTCGGCGCCAGCACGCCGGCTTCGGTGCTGGTCGCCGCGCTGACCGGCGCCGAGCCGGTGGCCACCATCGGCCGCGGCAGCGGCATCGACGACGCCGGTTGGATGCGCAAGGCGGCCGCGGTGCGGGACGCGCTGCGCCGGGCCAAGCCGCACCAGCGCGAGCCGCTGGCCCTGCTCCGGGTGGCCGGTGGCGCCGACCTGGCCGCGCTGGCCGGGTTCTGCCTGCAGGCCGCGGCCCGGCGCACCCCGGTGCTGCTGGACGGGCTGGTCACCGCGGCCGCGGCACTGGTCGCGGACGAGCTCGACGGCGGCGCCAAGGCCTGGTGGCTGCTGGCGCAGCGCTCCCCGGAGCCGGCGATGGCCATCGTGGCCCAGCACCTGGACCTGACGCCGGTGCTCGATCTCGGCGTCCGGCTCGGCGACGGCACCGGCGCGCTGACCGTGGTGCCACTGCTGCAGATGGCCGCGCGGCTGCTGGCCGAGACGGCCACGGCCGCCGATCTCGCACCTGCGTGAGAGGGCTCGCGCTCGCGCTGAGCTGGCTGACCGTGCTGCCGGTCCGGACCGGTCCGCCGCCTCCCGCGGTGGCCGCCGCGGCGATCCGCTGGGCCCCGGTGGTCGGCGGGCTGCTCGGCGCGGCAGCGGGCGGAGCGCTGCTCGGGCTGGTGGCGTGCGGCGTGCCGACCCCGGTCGCCGGGCTGCTCACCGTGGGGTTGCTCGCCCTGGCCACCCGCGGCATGCACCTGGACGGGCTGGCCGACACCGCCGACGGGCTGGGCTGCTACGGGCCGCCGGAGCGGGCTCTGGCCGTGATGCGCGACGGCGGTTCCGGCCCGTTCGCGGTGGTCACGCTGATCGTCGTGGTGGGGGTGCAGGCCGCGGCGCTGAGCGAGCTGGCCACCCGCGGGCCGTCCGCGCTGCCCGCGGTGGCGCTGGCCGCCGCGGCCGGCCGGGCCGGGTTCGGCTGGGTGTGCCGGCGCGGGGTGGCGGCGGCCCGGCCGGGTGGGCTCGGCGCGACGGTCGCCGGCTCGCAGCCCTGGTGGGTGCCCGTGCTCTGGTGGCTGACCCTGGCCGCCGCGGGATACGCGCTGGCCGGGCTGCGGGGTGCGGTGGCGGTGGGGGCCGGCGCGGCCGTGGTGTGCGCGCTCTCCTGGCACACCACCCGCCGCTTCGGCGGCATGACCGGCGACGTGCTCGGCGCCGCCACCGAGCTCGCCACCACCGTTGCCCTGGTCGCCCTCTCCACCGGCTGACGCACCGAGTTCGACACCAGTCCGGTCTGCACGAGATCGAAGCTGGACTGCTGTCGAACTCGGCGAGCGCACGCGCCTCAGGCCGGGACGAGGGTCCGCATCCAGGAGTGCGAATCGGCCACCCGACCCTGCTGGATGCCGGTGAGCAGCTCGCGCAGCTTCCCGGTGATCGGGCCGGGCTGCCCGTCGCCGATCCGCACCTCGCCCTCGGCGTGCCGCACCCCGCCGATCGGCGTGATCACCGCGGCGGTGCCGCAGCCGAACACCTCGGTGATGCGCCCGTCGGCCGCACCGGCGAGCCACTCCTGCCCGGAGACCCGCCGCTCGACGATCTGGCAGCCCAGCTCCTTGGCCAGCACCAGCAGCGAGTCCCGGGTGACCCCGGCCAGGATGCTGCCGGTCAGCGTGGGCGTGACCACCTCGGCCTGGTCACCGGAGCCGAAGACGAAGAACAGGTTGTTGGAGCCCATCTCGTCGATCCAGTGCCGCTCCTCGGCATCGAGGTAGACGACCTGGGCACAGCCGTGCTCGGCCCCCTGCGCCTGCGGCCGCAGCGACGCGGCGTAGTTGCCGCCGCACTTCGCGGTTCCGGTGCCGCCCAGGGCGGCGCGGGTGTACTCGGTCGACAGCCACACGTCGACCGGCTTGAGCCCGCCGGTGAAGTACGGACCGGCCGGGGAGGCGATCAGCACGTACAGGTACTCCGCGGCGGGGCGCACCCCCAGCCCGACCTCGGTGGCCAGCATGAACGGGCGCAGGTAGAGCGACTCCTCGCCGCCGGCCGGCGGCACCCACTCCCGGTCGGCGCCGACCAGTTCCTCCAGGGAGGCCAGGAACAGCTCGTCCGGCAGCTCCGCCATGGCCAGCCGGGAGGCCGAGCCGCGGAACCGGGCGGCATTCGCCTCCGGCCGGAACGAGGCGATCGAACCGTCCAGCTGCCGGTACGCCTTGAGTCCCTCGAAGATCTCCTGGCCGTAGTGCAGCACCATCGTGGCCGGGTCGAAGGAGAGCGGGCCGTAGGGCTGCACCGTCGCGTCGTGCCAGCCCCGCTCCGCCGTCCAGCGGAGCGTCACCATGTGGTCGGTGAAGTACCGGCCGAATCCGGGATCGGCGACGATCTCCGCGCGGCGGGCCTCAGGCATCGGCGCGGGGTGGGGGATGCGGGTGAACGGCGCGCTCATGACGGAGACGTTACTCGGTGGAAATGATGATCGGATGCCCTAGTTCTTCTCGTGCCGCCCAGCTCAGCGAACGTGTGACGGCACGAACGGTGGCTTGACGACCGTGCAGCCCAGCTCCCGACCGCGGACGTCGACACCCACGGTGTCGTCCAGGCCGACGCCGGCCGCGCTGTCGATCAGCGCCAGCGCCACGCCGGCCTTGAGCGTCGGTGAGAACGTGCCCGATGTGGTGATCCCGATCTGCGCGCCGTCGCGCCGCACGGCCATCCCGGGCCGCGGTACCCCGCGTCCGGTGGCGCGCAGCCCGCGCAGCCGCCGCGCCGGGCCGGCGGCCTTCTCCGCGACCAGCGCCTCGCGGCCCCAGAAGGCCGGCTTCGACCAGCCGACGGCCCAACCGCTGCCGGCCTGCACCGGAGTGATGTCGGGGCCCAGGTCCTGGCCGTGCAGCGGGTAGCCCATCTCGGTGCGCAGCGTGTCCCGGGCGGCCAGGCCGGCCGGCCGGCCGCCCAGCGGCTCCGCGGCCGCGACCAGCGCGTCCCACACCGCACCGGCCCGCTCGACCGGTACCAGCAGCTCGTAGCCGCGCTCGCCGGTGTAGCCGGTCCGGCAGACCCGCACGTCGCCGACGTCGGTGAAGGCCATGTACTCCAGCTCGGGCAGGGTGCCCAGCGCCGGCCCGACGGTGTCGTCCGCACGGGGACCCTGCACGGCGAGCACCGCCAGCTCCCGGTGCCGGTCGGTGATCTCGACGCCGTCCGGCGCGGCCGCCAGCAACAGCCCGGCCACCTGCTCGGCGTTGGCCGCGTTCGGCACGGCCAGCACCTCGTCCGGGCCGACCAGGTAGCAGATGAGGTCGTCGACCACACCGCCGTCGGCGTTGCAGCACAGCGTGTACTGCGCCTCGCCGGGCACGATCCGGTCCAGGTCGGCGGTGAAGCACCGGTTGACGAACGCGGCCGCGCCCGGCCCGGTGATCGACAGCTTGCCCAGGTGGCTGACGTCGAAGACGCCGACCGCCGCGCGCACGGCGGTGTGCTCGGCCACCGTGCCGCCCGGGTAGGAGATCGGCATCTGCCAGCCGCCGAACCCGCCGAGGGTGGCCCCGAGCGCGACGTGCCGCCCATGCAACGGACTCGACTGCAGCGGGCTGGTCAGCGGTGCCTCCACAGCGGGCAACCTACTGCTCGCAGCGACGCTTCAGCCCGGCCCCCTCCAGCGCGACGTAACGCCGGGTCAGGCCCCGGGTCACGGTGCCGATGAGGACGCCGAGCGGCCCGGACTGGGTCAACGCCAGCCGGGCCCGGCAGCCGCCCGCCCACGGCTGCGCGTAGTGCTCGCCGACGGTGTGCACCCCGGGTGCGGTGGCCACCCAGGTGAACCCGCGCTCCGGGTCGAGTGCGGTGACCCGCCAGGTCACCGGCGGCAACCTCGGCTGCCGGACCAGCGCGGTGCTGCCCACGGCCAGCGGGCCGGACTCGCGCCGGCGCACCTCGGTGACCGACGGCGTCCACTCCGGCCAGCGCTGCACGTCGAGCAGCACCGCCGCCACCGCGGCCGGTTCGGCGGAGATCGTGACCAGTTGCTCGGTGCGCACCACGGCACCCAACCTACGTTTCGGTGCGGTGCGGCAGCACCGTGCAGGCGGTCCAGACGACGGCCAGCACCCCCGCGGTGATCGCGACCTGGGCCACCGGCAGCAGCACGGCCAGGCCGGCACAGCTGAGGAGACCGAACACGGCCGTCCCGACCGGCCAGAGCCGTTGCGCGGGGCTCAACCGCAGCGCGGCCAGGTTGACCACCGCGTAGTAGACGAGGATCGAGCACGCGGACACGGTGATCGCGGCGACCGGGCCGGCCAGCACCGCGGTCAGCACGGCCAGCAACCCGCCGGCCACGTCGGCCCGCCACGGGGTGTCCCGACCGCCGACCGCGCTCAGCGCGGCGGGCAGCTCGCGACGCCGCGCCATGGCCAGCATCATCCGGCTGATCGCGATCAGGACCGTGAGCATCGCCGACCCGGCGGCCACGGCCGCACCGACCCGCACCAGCACCCCGACCGCGCTGGCCCGTCCGGTGTCCACCAGCGCCACCAGCGGTGCCGACTCGGTGGCCAGTCGCTGCGGTCCCAGCCCGACCAGCAGCGCGACCGCCACCAACAGGTAGGTGAGCAGCGCCGCCCCGAGGGCGATCAGGATCGCGCGGGGCAGCGTGCGCCGGGGTTCGCGCACCTCCTCCCCCAGCGTGGCGATCCGCGCGTAGCCGGCGAAGGCGAAGAACACCAGCCCGGCCGCCGTGCCGACCCCGAGCAGCCCGCCGCGCACCGCGACCGGGTCGGGCTCCGGGGTGGCGGCCGAGGCCACCTCCGTGCCGCCCGACCCGAACAACCCCACCGCGACCACCACCAGCAGCACCGCCAGGATGCCGCCGACCAGGGCGTACGCCGCCCGCGCTGTCCAGCGCACGCCGGCGACGTTCAGCGCGGTGCCGGCGATGATCGCCGCGATCGCGGCCGGCACCGGCCCGGACGGCAGCACGTAGGCGCCGAACACCCCGGCCGCCGCGGCCGCCGAGGACACCTTGCCGGTCAGGAAGGCCACCCCGGCGAGCCGCCCGGCGGCCGGTCCGAGCCGCTCGCGGCCGTACACGTAGCCGCCACCGCTCTCCGGGTGCAGGACCGCCAGCTCGGCCGTCGAGAGGGCGTTGCACAGTGCGACCACGCCGGCCAGCACCACGGCCAGCGGCAGCCAGTGCCCGGCGGCGGCCGCGGCCGGGCCCCAGACGGCGAACACGCCGGTTCCGAGCATGGCGGCCAGCCCGAGCGCGACCGCGTCAGGTGTGCCGAGCCGGCGCTGCACGCTCGAGGACACGGTGCAACCCTGGCATCCGGGCCTGCCGGCGCCGGCCGCACACCGGTGTCATTACCATCTCGAAGAGGTCTCGCCTGGTCCGCGAACCCTCGAACCCGGACGAGGCGGACAAACTCGACCGTCGACAGCTCGCCATCCTGGAGGCAACAGCGTGTCCACCGACCTGCACGTCGCCGGCGAGTCGCCCGCGACCGTCGAGGCCGACGCCGTCGTGCTGGGCCTGCTGCCCGGCGCCGGCGACGACCCGGCGCGGCTCGCGCCTGGTGGCGAGGAGCTGGACGCCGCGTTCGACGGGGAGCTGGCCGCGCTGCTGCGGGTGGCCGGGGCGACCGGCAAGGCCGACCAGGTGCTCAAGCTCCCCACCCGGGGAGCGGTCACCGCGCCGCTGCTGGTCGCGGTCGGGCTCGGCAAGCCGGGCCCGGACGGCTCGCCCAGCGCCGAGCAGGTGCGGCGGGCCTCCGGGGCCGCTGCGCGCGCACTGGCCGGGACCGCCCGCGCGGCCAGCACCCTGGGCCGGCTGGACCTGGCCGCCGCGGCCGAGGGCACCCTGCTCGGGGCCTACGCGTTCACCGCGTACCGGACCAACGGCAACGGCAAGCCGCCGGTCGGGTCGGTCACGCTGCTCACCCAGGAGTCGGACGCCGCCGGCACGGTGCACACCGCGACCGCGGTCGCCGAGGCCGTGTGCGCCGCCCGCGACCTGGTCAACACCCCGCCGAACGACCTGTTCCCGGCGTCCTTCGCCGATCGGGCCGTCGCGCTGGCCGAGGGGACGGGGATCGAGGTCGAGGTGCTCGACGACGCCGCGCTCGCCGAGGGCGGATACGGCGGCGTGCTCGGGGTGGGCCAGGGCAGCTCGCGCAAGCCCCGGCTGGTGCGGCTGCGCTGGTCGGGCGGGTCGAACCCGCGGGCCACGGTGGCTCTGGTCGGCAAGGGCATCACGTTCGACACCGGCGGCATCTCGATCAAGCCCGCGGCCAACATGGACCACATGACGTCGGACATGAGCGGGGCGGCCGCGGTCATCGCCACCACGGTGCTGGCGGCCCGGCTGGAGCTGCCGGTCACGGTGACCGCGACCGTGCCGATGGCCGAGAACATGCCCAGCGACACCGCCTACCGGCCGGGCGACGTGCTGCGGATGTACGGCGGGCGCACCGTGGAGGTGCTCAACACCGACGCCGAGGGCCGGCTGATCCTGGCCGACGCGATCGTCCGCGCCGGTGAGGACGAACCCGACTACCTCATCGAGACCTCCACCCTGACCGGCGCCCAGATGGTCGCGCTCGGGCTGCGGACCGCCGGGATCATGGGCAGCGACGAGTTCCGGGACCGGGTCGCCACGCACGCCAGGACCTGCGGCGAGGACGGCTGGGCGATGCCGCTGCCCGAGCACGTCCGCGCCGACCTGGACTCCCGGGTGGCCGATCTGGCCAACGTCACCGGCGCCCGGTGGGGCGGGATGCTGGTGGCCGGGGTGTTCCTGCGCGAGTTCGTCCGCGAGGGGCTGCCGTGGGCGCACATCGACATCGCCGGCCCGGCGTTCAACCCCGGCTCGCCGCACGGCTACACCGGAAAGGGCGGCACCGGCGTCCCGGTCCGCACCCTGTGGTCGGTCCTGCAGGACGTCGCCGCGAACGGCTGACGCTGTGAGTGGTGCGCCGTGCTAGAGCACGGCGCAGCACTCACGACCACCTCGGACGGCCCGCGGCCTGGAAATCCGGCGGTCGTGAGTGGTGCGCCGTGCTCTAACACGGCGCAGCACTCACAGGCGCTTGCGCCGCATCCGCTGGGGGTAGCCGACCAGCTGCACGTCGTAGACCGGGATCGCGAGCGAGCGGGCGAGCTTGCGGGCGGCGGCCGGTCCGGCGATCCGGCGCCGGGTCCAGGCCCCGTCGGCGTCGACGAGCAGCATCGTCGTGTCGGTCACGGTGGTGCGCGGCTCGACGAACGCCTCGACGCCGCGGTGCGCGCGTGTCCACTCCCGCAGGTGCGCCTCGTCGCCGCTGTCGGCGGCGCGCAGCCTGCCCGGGCGGGTGCGTCGCAACCGGTCCAGTCCCAGCCGATCGAGCAGGCTCATCACGGTGCCACCTCCCCGGGTCGTCGACCGGCGACCCGATGGGTGAACGCGTGCGGGTGGAGATTTTCTCCCGGCGCCGGCCGGGGCCCGCACGGGGTTCCCCCGGATGACAAGATGAGATCAGCGGGGTTGTCGCCGCTGATCTGGACCTACTCTCGGTGAGGAGTTCTCACGTGCCCGAGCACAACGCGGACCTGGTGATCCTCGGCGGCGGTTCGGGCGGCTATGCGTGTGCGTTGCGCGCGGCCGAGCTGGGGATGTCGGTGGTGCTGGTGGAGCGGGACAAGCTCGGCGGCACCTGCCTGCACTACGGCTGCATCCCGACCAAGGCGCTGCTGCACGCCGCCGACGTGGCCGACGCCGCGCGCGACGGTGACCGGATCGGGGTCAAGAGCTCGCTGGCCGGCATCGACATGGCCGGGGTCAACGCCTACAAGGACGGCGTGATCGGCAAGCTCTACAAGGGGCTGCAGGGCCTGGTGAAGTCGCGCAAGATCAATCTGGTGGCCGGCGACGGGCGCTTCGAGGCCCCGAACGCGGTCGTCGTCGGAGACGACACCTACGTGGGCAAGAAGGTCGTGCTGGCCACCGGCAGCTACGCCCGCTCGCTGCCCGGCCTGGAGATCGGCGGCCGGGTCATCACCAGCAACGAGGCGATCCGGCTCGACGAGGTGCCCAGCAGCGTGGTGGTGCTCGGCGGTGGCGTGATCGGCGTGGAGCTGGCCAGCGTGTTCACCAGCTTCGGCGCGGACGTGACGGTGGTCGAGGCCCTGCCCCGGCTGGTGCCCAACGAGGACGAGTTCTGCTCCAAGATGCTGGAGCGCGCGTTCCGTCGGCGCAAGATCAAGTTCAAGACCGGGATGAAGTTCACCGGCGCGAAGCAGAGCGAGCAGTCGGTGACGGTGTCGCTCGAGTCCGGCGAGGAGATCGAGGCCGACTACCTGCTGGTCGCGGTCGGGCGCGGCCCGAACACCGCGAACGCGGGGTTCGAGGAGGCCGGGGTGAAGATGGAGCGCGGGTTCGTGCTCACCGACGACCGGCTGCGCACCAACCTGGAGAACGTGTACGCGCTGGGCGACATCGTGCCCGGGCTGCAGCTGGCGCACCGCGGTTTCGCCCAGGGCATCTTCCTCGCCGAGGACATCGCCGGGCTGAAGCCGCCGGTGATCGACGAGGCCGGCATCCCGCGGGTGACCTACTGCGAGCCGGAGGTGGCCTCGGTCGGGCTCACCGAGGCGCAGGCCAAGGAGCGCTACGGCGAGGTGCAGACCCTGACCTACGACCTGGCCGGCAACGGCAAGTCGCAGATCCTGCAGACCCAGGGCGGGATCAAGCTGGTCAAGTCCGGCGCCGCGGGCACACCGGGGCCGGTGGTCGGTATCCACATGGTCGGCGCGCGGGTCGGCGAGCTGATCGGCGAGGCCCAGCTGGTCTACAACTGGGACGCGCAGGCCGAGGACGTCGCCGCACTGGTCCACGCCCACCCCACCCAGAACGAGGCGTTCGGCGAGGCCCACCTCGCCCTGGCCGGCAAGCCCCTGCACAGTCACAGCTAGTTCTGGCCCAGCTGACCCCCGCACAGCCCAGATAGAGGAGCATCGACGCGCCATGGCCTTCTCCGTCCAGATGCCCGCCCTCGGTGAGAGCGTCACCGAGGGCACCGTCACCCGATGGCTCAAGCAGGAGGGGGACCAGGTCGAGGTCGACGAGCCGTTGCTCGAGGTGTCCACGGACAAGGTGGACACCGAGATACCGTCGCCCGCGGCCGGCGTCCTGCAGCGGATCATCGCCGGCGAGGACGAGACCGTCGAGGTGGGCGGCGAGCTCGCGGTGATCGGCGATGGCGCGGACGACGGGGCGTCCGACGGCGGCGGCGGATCCGACGAGCAGACGCAGCAGAGCGACTCGGGCTCCTCCGACGAGTCCGACGAGTCCGACGAGCCGACGGAGATCGAGGCGGAGGACAAGGCGGCCGGCCCGACCGAGGCCGAGGAGCCGGCGGAGAAGCCGAAGCCGCAGACCGCGTCCAGCGACTCGGGCACCGCGGTGACCATGCCGGAGCTGGGTGAGAGCGTCACCGAGGGCACGGTCACCCGGTGGCTGAAGCAGATCGGTGACCAGGTCGAGGTCGACGAACCGCTGCTCGAGGTGTCCACCGACAAGGTGGACACCGAGATCCCGTCACCCGTGGCCGGGACGCTCCTGGAGATCATCGCGGACGAGGACGCGACCATCGAGGTCGGCGGGAAGCTCGCGGTCATCGGCGACGAGTCGGCCGGTGGCGGCTCCGACGACGGGGCGGACGACTCCGACGCGAAGCAGGAAGCGGACGAGTCGTCCGCACCGCAGGACACCGAGGCCGAACCCGCGGACGAGGACACGGCCCAGCCCGAGGCGGACGCCGAGAGCGACATGGCCGACTCGGCCGACACAGCCGACACGGCCGACATCCAGGGCGGCACGGCCGACACCCAGGACGACCAGGCCCGGGACGAGCCCGAGCCGGAGCCGGCCGAACCCGCCGCCGAGCGCGCCACGACCAACGGCAAGGCGGAGAGCTCGGCCGCGCCCGACGCGCCGACCGGTGCGCCCTACGTCACGCCGTTGGTGCGCAAGCTCGCGTCCGAGCACGGTGTCGACCTGACCACGGTCAGCGGGACCGGGGTCGGCGGCCGGATCCGCAAGCAGGACGTGCTGGCCGCCGCCGAGCAGGCCGAGGAGCCGGAGCCCGAGCCCACGCCGGAACCGCAGCCGGCCGCGGCCGGCGCGGACGCCCCGCGCAAGCCGAGCACCGTCCCCACCCCGGCGGCCGACGGCCCGAAGCCGGGCTCGACGGTGAAGATGCCGCGGCTGCGGCAGGTGATCGCCCAGCGGATGACCGAGTCGCTGCAGGTCTCCGCGCAGCTGACCACGGTGCAGCAGGTCGACGTCACCCGGATCATCCGGCTGCGGGCGCGGGCGAAGACGGAGTTCGAGCGCCGCGAGGGCGTCAAGCTCACCTACCTGCCGTTCTACGCGAAGGCGACGATCGAGGCGCTCAAGGCGTTCCCCGCGCTCAACGCCTCGATCAACACCGAGTCCAGGGAGGTGACCTACCACGGCGCCGTGCACCTGGCGATCGCGGTGGACACCCCCCGCGGACTGCTGGTCCCCGTGATCAAGAACGCCGAGGACCTGAACATCGCCGGGCTGGCCAAGCGCATCGCGGACGTCGCGGCCCGCACCCGGGACAACAAGATCGGCCCCAACGAGCTCAGCGGCGGCACCTTCACCATCACCAACATCGGCAGCGTCGGGGCCCTGTTCGACACCCCGATCATCAACCAGCCCCAGGTCGCCATCCTGGGTACCGGTGCGATCGTGAAGGAGCCCGCGGTGATCAGCGACGCGGACGGTGAGGACGTCATCGCCATCCGCTCGATGTGCTACCTGCCGCTGACCTACGACCACCGGCTGGTCGACGGGGCCGACGCCGGCCGCTTCGTCTCGGCGATCAAGGCCCGGCTCGAGGAAGGCGCGTTCGAAGCCGAGCTCGGCCTCTGACGGCCACCCGCCCCGCCCCCTGCCCCCGGCCCCGGCCCCCCGGCCCCCCGGCCCCTCGGCACCGGAACGAACGGCACTTTCGCACGATAGGTTCGTGCGAAAGTGCCGTTCGTCAATTCGGGGCGGGGCGGAGCGGGGCGGGGCGAGACCGGGGCGAGGCGGGGACCGGAGAGACCCGACTCGCGCCCGGTGGCGCGGTCGGCGAGGATCATCGCGTGCGCGTCCTCGTCGCCGGTTCGTCCGGTCTGATCGGAACCGCCCTGGTCTCCCAGCTACGGGCGGCAGGGCACGATGTGTTGCGGCTGGTCCGCCGGGGCCCGGCCGCCCCGGACGAGCGCGGCTGGGACCCGCCGGCGGGCCGGATCGACGAGGGCACCTTCGACGGCGTCGACGCGGTGGTCAACCTGAACGGCGTGGGCATCGGCGACCGGCCGTGGAGTGGCGCGCGCAAGCAACTGGTCCGCGACAGCCGCAACACACCCACCGAGGTGCTGGCGCAGGCGGTGGTCGAGCACCGGGTGCCGGCCCTGCTCAACGCGTCCGGCATCAACTACTACGGCGACACCGGGTCTCGGGTGGTCGACGAGTCCGCGCCGCTGGGCACCGGGTTCCTGGCCGAGGTGTGCCGCGACTGGGAGGCGTCGGCCGCCCCGGCCGCGGCTGCCGGGGCACGGGTGGTGCTGCTGCGCTCGGCGGCAGTGCTCTCCCCCGCCGGTGGTGTGCTGGGCCGGCTGCGGCCGCTGTTCCGGCTGGCTCTGGGCGGGCGACTCGGCTCAGGGCGGCAGTACTTCCCGTGGATCTCGCTGGACGACGAGGTGGGCGCGATCCACTTCCTCGTCGAGCACGACGAGATCGCCGGGCCGGTGAACCTGGCCGGGCCGGAGCAGGTCACCAACGCCGAGTTCACCCGGGCGCTGGCCGCGGCGGTCGGGCGGCCGGCACCGTTCGTGGTGCCGGCGTTCGCGCTGCGCAGCGTGCTCGGCCAGATGGCCGAGGAGATGGTGCTGACCGGGCCGCGGGCCGAGCCGGCGAAGCTGCTGGCCGCGGGCTACCCGTTCCGCCACCGCACCCTGGCCGAGGCCCTCGCGGCCGCCACCGGATCGTGAGCACGGTTCGATCATGAGCGGGCATGATGTGGTGATCGTCGGCGCCGGGCTCGCCGGGTTGCGAGCGGCCCGCATCCTGAGCGGACGCGGGCTGGACGTCGTGCTGCTGGACGCCGCGGACCGTCCCGGCGGCCGGATGGCCACCGACGTGATCGACGGCTTCCGCTGCGACCGCGGGTTCCAGGTGCTCAACACCTCCTACCCGGCTTTGCGCGCCACCGCCGACCTCGACGAGCTACGGCTGCGGACGTTCGAGCCGGGTGCGGCGATCCGCGGCGGCGACGGGCGCCTGCACGTGTTCGCGCATCCGCTGCGCAGCCCGGGCAAGCTGTGGCGCACCGCCACCGACGGCCTGCTCTCCCCGTTGGCGAAGGCCAAGCTCACCCGGTGGACCGCGCAGGTGCTGGCCACCGCACCGGCGCGCACCGCCGCCCGCATCGACGTCTCGGCCGCGCAGGACTTCACCGCGGCCGGGCTGGACGGGCCGGTGGTCGAGCGGCTGCTGCGGCCGTTCCTGTCCGGCGTGCTGGGCGAGTCGGCGCTGACCACGTCGGCGGCGTTCGTCCGGCTGGTGTGGCGCAGCTTCGCGCTGGGCCGGATCGGGGTGCCGGAGGCCGGGATGGGGGCGCTGCCCGCGCAGCTGGCCGTCCGGTTGCCCGCCGGTGTGCTGCGGCTGGGCCGGCGGGTGTCCGGGCTGCGCGGACCCAGCGTGCTCACCGAGGACGGCACGCTCGACGCACGGGCGGTGCTGGTGGCCACCGACCCGGTGACCGCGGGTGAGCTGCTGCCCGGCCTCGAGGTGCCGGACATGCACGCGCTGACCACCTACTACCACGTGGCTCCGCACCCGCCGGCCTCGTTGCCGATGCTGCATCTGGACGCGACGGGCGGCCCGGTCGCCAACTCGATCGTGCTCACCGACACCGCACCGAGCTACGCCGCCGACGGCCGCGCGCTGATCTCCTCCACGGTGCTCGGCGGCGCGGACCGGCTCACCGAGGCCGCGGTGCGCGCGGAGCTGGCCCGGCTCTACGCGGTGCCGACCGCGCACTGGGAGCACCTGCACACCGCCGAGGTGCCCCGGGCGCTGCCGTCCTTCCGGGCCGGGCGGCCGCTGCGCCGGCCGGTCGAGCTCACTGACGGGATCTTCGTCGCCGGCGACCACCGGGACACCCCGTCCAGCCAGGGCGCCCTGGTCAGCGGGCGACGCGCGGCGGAGGCGGTGGCGGCCGCGCTCGGGGCACCGGCCCCGGCGTCCTGAGTCCGGCCGCCTCGCGACGATCTCCCGCCGCCGCCCCCGGCGTACCGTACGGAGCATGGGTTCCCGCGCCGCCGGTGCATCGTGTCGCCGCAGCTCCGCTCCGATCCGGGTGGACCAGCTGGAGATCATCGACTACGTGCAGGCGTGGGACATCCAGCGCCAGCACGCCGCCGCCCGCCGCGACGACACCGGTCCGGACGTGCTGATGCTGCTGGAACACCACTCCGTCTACACCGCCGGGAAGCGGACCCGCCCCCGGGACCGGCCCACCGACGGCACCCCGGTCGTCGACGTCGACCGCGGCGGGCTGATCACCTGGCACGGGCCGGGCCAGCTGGTCGGCTACCCGATCGTGGCCCTGGACGCCCCGCTCGACGTGGTCGACTTCGTGCGCCGCCTGGAGGAGGCCCTCATCCGCGTGGTCGTCGACCTGGGCATTCCGGGAGCCGGCCGGGTGCCGGGGCGAACCGGGGTCTGGGTGCCGGCGGACGGGCACCGCGCCGAGCGCAAGGTCGCCGCGATCGGGGTCCGGGTGCAGGCCGGGGTCACGCTGCACGGCTTCGCCCTCAACTGCGATCCGGACCTCGCCGAGTTCGACAAGATCATCCCGTGCGGGATCACCGACGCCGGGGTCACCTCGCTCTCGGCGGAGCTGGGCCGCACCGTGACGGTGGCCGAGATGCGCGAGCCGACAGCGGCCGCGCTGGCCGATGCGCTGGACGGGCGACTGCCCGTCACCGACCATCCGGTGACCCGCGCGGCGCCCGCGCCGGGCCTGGACCTGCGGCTGCACCCGGCGCTGGGCTGAGCGCCGGCCGGGCCCGCGCGCTCAACGCAGCTGCGGCGCCACCTCGGCGCCGATCAGCTCGATCTGGTCGAGGTCGGCCAGGTCGAGCAGTTGCAGGTAGAACCGGGTGACGCCGGTCCGTTCCCGCCACTGCCCGAGCCGGTCGACCACCTCGGCCGGTGATCCGGCCACCGCGTTCGCGCGCAGGTCCTCGAGGTCGCGGCCGATGGTCAGCGCGCGGCGGGCCAGCTCTTCCGCGTCCCGGCCGACGGCGACCGGCTGCGCAGCGGAGCGGACCAGCTCCCCGGGGTCCCGCCCGACCCCGGCGCACGCCTCCGCCACCCGTTCGAACTGCTCGGCCCCCTGCTCGACGGACATGAACGGCACGTTGAACTCGGCCGCGAAGCGCGCCGCCAGCTCCGGGGTGCGCCGCTTCCCGGCGCCGCCCACGATCACCGGCGGGCCGGGCTGCTGCACCGGCTTCGGCAGCGCCGGGGAGTCGGTCAGCGTGTAGTGCGTGCCGGTGTGGTGGAAGCGCTCCCCCGGCAACGTGCGCCACAGCCCAGTGATGATCTCCAGCTGCTCGGTGAGCCGGTCGAAGCGCTCGCTCACCCCGGGGAACGGGATCCCGTAGGCCGCGTGCTCCGGCTCGAACCAGCCGGCGCCCAACCCCAGCTCCACCCGGCCGCCGGACATCCGGTCGACCTGGGCCACCGCGATGGCCAGCGGACCGGGCAACCGGAAGGTGGCCGAGGTGACCAGCGTGCCCAGCCGGATCGTCGCGGTCTCGCGAGCCAGGCCGGCCAGCGTCAGCCAGGCGTCGGTCGGGCCCGGTTCACCGGACACACCGTCCATGGCCAGGAAGTGGTCGGAGCGGAAGAACGCGTCGAAGCCCGCGGCCTCGGCAGTCTGCGCGACCCGCAGCAGGTCGTCGTAGTCCGCACCCTGCTGCGGCTCCGTGAAGATCCGAAAGTCCACCGGGCGACCGTAGTGCACCGTGACCCGGGTGGACCGGGGCCGGTGCGCGGTGCGCTGCTACCTGCGTGCAACCGGCCCGATCCGTCGGGTTCCCGCGTAGGCTCGGACCCGTGACGATCGCTCCCGAAGGCCGCAAGCTGCTGCGTCTCGAGGTCCGCAACGCCGAGACCCCGATCGAGCGCAAGCCTCCGTGGATCCGGGCCCGGGCCCGCACCGGCCCGCAGTACACCGAGCTGAAGGCGCTGGTGCGTTCCGGCGGCCTGCACACGGTGTGCGAGGAGGCCGGCTGCCCCAACATCTACGAGTGCTGGGAGGACCGGGAAGCCACGTTCCTGATCGGCGGCGAGCAGTGCACCCGGCGCTGCGACTTCTGCCAGATCGACACCGGCAAGCCCGCCGAGCTGGACCGCGACGAGCCGCGCCGGGTCGCGGAGAGCGTGGCCACCATGGGCCTGCGCTACTCCACGGTCACCGGCGTGGCGCGCGATGACCTGCCCGACGGCGGTGCCTGGCTGTACGCCGAGACCGTCCGGCAGATCCACCGGCTGAACCCGGGCACCGGCGTCGAGCTGCTCATCCCGGACTTCAACTGCATCGACGAGCAGCTGACCGAGGTGTTCGACGCCCGGCCCGAGGTGCTGGCGCACAACCTGGAGACGGTGCCCCGGATCTTCAAGCGGATCCGGCCGGCGTTCCGCTACCAGCGCTCCCTGGACGTGATCACGAAGGCGCGGGCGGCCGGTCTGGTCACCAAGTCGAACCTGATCCTGGGCATGGGCGAGACCCCCGACGAGGTCACCGCGGCGTTGCGCGACCTGCACGACGCCGGCTGCGAGATCATCACGATCACCCAATACCTGCGCCCGACCCCGAGACACCACCCGGTGGAGCGCTGGGTGAAGCCGGAGGAGTTCGTCCGGCACTCGGAGGCGGCCGAGGAGATCGGCTTCGCCGGGGTGATGGCGGGCCCGCTGGTGCGCTCCTCCTACCGCGCTGGGCGGCTCTACGCGCAGACCGTGCGCAGGCGCGGCGAGCAGCTGCCACCCGGGCTGGAGCACCTGGCCGACGAGGGCGCCGCGGTCCAGGAGGCCCGCTCGCTGCTGGCCCGGTAACCGCTCGGCAACGACGCCGGTGCCGCCGTAATGGCGGCGGTCCGGGCCGTGGACAGACCCGTATCCTGAAAACCATGGCCGGTAAGCCCGATAAGGCAGCGAAGAAGGAAGCCAGGCGCGCCAAGCGCGCCGAGTCGAAGGCGCGCCGGCGGCAGATCTGGGAAGTCTTCAAGATGCAGCGCCGGACCGACAAGGCGCTGCTGCCGCTGATGATCGGGTCGGTGCTCGCCGGGGCGGCACTGGCGTTCCTCATCGGCTGGTTCTTCAACCTGCACTGGGTGCTGCTGCCGGTGGGCATCGCGATCGGTCTGCTGGCCGCGGTGAGCATCTTCGGGCGCCGGGCCCAGCGGTCGGTCTACTCGAAGGCCGAGGGGCAGCCGGGCGCCGCGGGCTGGGCCCTGGACAACATGCGCGGGCAGTGGCGGGTCAAGGCCGGCATCGCCGGCACCACCCACCTCGACGCGGTGCACCGGGTGATCGGCCGACCCGGCGTGATCCTGGTCGCCGAGGGCGCGCCGCACCGGGTGAAGACCCTGCTGTCCCAGGAGAAGAAGCGGATTGCCAGGGTGATCGGCACGACGCCGATCTACGAGGTTGTGGTGGGCAACGACGAGGGCCAGGTGCCGCTGGGCAAACTGCAGCGGCACCTGATGAAGCTGCCCCGCAACATCTCCGCCAAGGAGATGGAATCGATCGACGCGAAGCTGGCCGCGCTCGGCTCCCGCGCCGCCGCACTGCCCAAGGGCCCGCTCCCGGCCGGGGCCAAGATGCGCAGCCCGCAGCGCACCGTGCGCCGGCGCTGAGCACCCCGCCCCGCTCTCGTCACCACCGGACCGGTTGCCGCAGCAGCGTCCGCATCCGCTCGTCCGGCGTGTCGGCCGGGTCGGTCAGGTACACCTCGGTGTGCGGCCCGATCGGCTCCCGGCCCTGCGCACCGACGAACCGCGCGAGCGTGGCGATCGACGGCGCCTCGTCCGCGTAGCGTCCGCGGTGCAGCAGCTGCGCCACCAGCTGCGCCCCGGCCCGGCGCAGGTGCACCGGCGCCGCGAACCGGGCCGCCGCGGCGGCCACGGATGCCGCGTCGACGCCGGGTGGCGCTGGCACCAGCAGCCGCCAGTGCCAGCCGGTCGGGGAGTCGAGCTCGAACCGCAGCGGGTCGCCGTGCTGGGCGTAGCTGCCCTCGAGCGGCACGTCGTCGCGGGCGCCGAGCAGCCTCCGCACGGCGAACAGCGCCCGGATCGCCGCGGCGAACGCGGGCTCCTCGGCCGCACCGGTGCCGTCGACGCTGAGCACGTCCCGGGCCGGGACGACGGTCAGCACGGGGGTGATCACGTCGGTGTCGATGTCCATGCCGCCAGGCTCGGGTCTCCCGCACGGGGAGGGTCAACCCCGGCCTCAGCGCGTGCGCACGACGACCGTGCGGGCGGCCAGGTCGTGCCAGCCGCGGCCGTCGTCGTCGCGGAACAGCGGGGGCAGCACCAGGGCGATCAGCGCGGTGCGCAGCAGCGCCCGCGGGATGCCGATCACCGCAGCGGCGTCGACCGAGGCCACCCGGATGCCGAGGGCCGTCATCCCGGCGCTGGCCCCGAACACCGCCACCGGAACCGCGGTGAGCAGGTACCACACCCCGAGCACCGTCCAGCCGAACAGCCCCCCGCCGATCGCGTCGGTGCCGCTGAACAGCGCCGCGATCAGGTAACCGAGCAGCCAGTCGACGGTCAACGCCGCCAGCCGCCGCCCGAGGCCCGCGGCCGAGCCGACGCCGTCGGCGGGCAGCCCGACCCGTTCTCCGCGGTACCCGGCAGCCGGATCGGCCGTCGGTCCGGGTAGCCAGGACCCGATCCAGCGGGGCATGGCCCCAGCCTAGTGCGCCGGCCCGCGGGGTGTCGGGGAACGGCTGCGGTGCCCCGTCATGGGTGTTCGCGTTGCCCAGGCGGAACACGACAGGAACACGCAGGTGAGATTCGGTACCTAGCGTTCACACGCGCAGAAACCCGGACGAACGCACCGTAGCCGCCACGTTCGGCCTTCCCCCCATCGATACCTGGAGCGGAACCTATGAGCGGGAGCACCTCGCGTCGCCATGCCATCGATGCGGTCGCGAACTACCACGTGCCCGAGCTGGACTGCACCGAGTCGCTCGGCGACCTGTTCGGCCGCAACGTGTTCGGAACGTCGGTGATGAAGTCCCGCTTGCCGAAGCACATCTACAAGTCCGTGCTCGCCACCATCGACCGGGGCGTGCCGCTGGACCCGATGGTCGCCGACGTGGTCGCCGCGGCCATGAAGGACTGGGCCATCGAGAACGGGGCCTCCCACTACGCGCACGTCTTCTACCCTCTGACCGGGCTCACCGCCGAGAAGCACGACTCGTTCCTGAGCCCGGAGTCCGACGGCACCTCGATGGCCGAGTTCGCCGGCAAGACACTGGTGCAGGGCGAGCCGGACGGGTCCAGCTTCCCCAACGGCGGCATCCGCAGCACCTTCGAGGCCCGCGGCTACACCGGCTGGGACGTCACCAGCCCGGCCTTCATCCTGGAGAACCCGAACGGGAACACGCTGTGCATCCCGACCGTGTTCATCTCCTGGACCGGGGAGGCGCTGGACAAGAAGACCCCGCTGCTGCGCTCCCAGCAGGCGATGAGCAAGCAGGCGATGCGGCTGCTGAAGCTGTTCGGGCACACCGACGTCGACACGGTGGTCTCCTACGCCGGTGCCGAGCAGGAGTACTTCCTCATCGACCGGCACTTCTACCTGCGCCGCCCGGACCTGCTCGCCAGCGGCCGCACCCTGTTCGGGGCCAAGCCGTCCAAGGGTCAGGAGTTCGACGACCACTACTTCGGGGCCATCCCGGAGCGGGTGCTCGCCTACATGATCGAGGTCGACCGGGAGCTGTTCAAGCAGGGCATCCTGGCCAAGACGCGGCACAACGAGGTGGCCCCCGGGCAGTTCGAGATCGCGCCGCTGTTCGAGAAGGCCAACCTCGCGCACGACCACCAGCAGCTGATGATGACCACGCTCAAGCGGGTCGCGAAGCGCTACGGCATGGAGTGCCTGCTGCACGAGAAGCCGTTCGCCGGCGTCAACGGCTCCGGCAAGCACGTCAACTTCTCCCTCGGGAACTCCCACCAGGGCAATCTGCTCAACCCCGGTGACACCCCGCACGAGAACGCGCAGTTCCTGGTGTTCTGCGCGGCGATCATCCGCGGCGTGCACCGGTTCGGCGGGTTGCTGCGCGCCGTCGTCGCCTCGGCCAGCAACGACCACCGCCTGGGGGCCAACGAGGCGCCGCCGGCCATCATCTCGATCTTCCTCGGCGAGCAGCTGGCGGACGTGTTCGAGCAGGTGGCCAAGGGCGGCGCCACCGGGTCCAAGGGCTCCGGCACGCTGACCGTCGGGGTCGACACGCTGCCCGAGTTCAAGGCCGACCCCGGCGACCGCAACCGCACCAGCCCGTTCGCCTTCACCGGCAACCGCTTCGAGTTCCGGGCGCCCGGCTCGTCGCAGTCGATCTCCGGCCCGATGGTCGCGGTGAACACCCTGCTGGCCGAGTCGATCGATCACATCGCCACCGAGCTGGAGGGGATGGTGGCCGAAGGCACCGACTTCGACGAGGCCGTGCAGAAGGTCCTGCAGAACATCATCACCGAGCACGGTGCCGTGGTGTTCAACGGGGACGGCTACTCCGAGGCCTGGCAGACCGAGGCGGCCGCGCGCGGGCTGCCGAACCTGCGCACGTCCGTCGAGGCGCTGCCGCAGTTGGGTGACCCGGAGGTGATCGAGCTCTTCGACCGCTACGGCGTGCTGTCCCCGCGCGAGCTGGCCAGCCGTCTGGAGGTCTACCTCGAGCAGTACGTGCTGTCCGTGCACGTGGAGGCCAAGGAGACCGCCGAGCTGGCCAGGACCACGGTGCTGCCGGCCGCGCTGCGCTACCAGGGCGAGCTGGCCGGCGTCGCCGCGAACCTGAAGGCCATCGGCGCATCCGTGGACACCGGCACGCTGGACACGGTCTCGGCCGGGGTCAGCGCGTTGACCTCGGCCGTCGCCGAGCTCGACGCCGCACTCGGCGGCCACGGCGGGGACACGCTGCAGGACGAGGCCACCTTCGCCGGCACCAAGCTGGTGCCGTCGATGGCGGCGGTCCGCGAGGCCGCCGATGCCCTCGAAGGGGTCGTCGCCGACGACCTGTGGCCGCTGCCGACCTACCAGGAGATGCTCAACATCCTCTGACCGCGACCGGTGGTACCCGACACCGGCACGCGGCCGTTAACCTCTGCGAAACCATTGAGTGATGGGCGGGCAACAACGCGCCCTTAGTTTCGCCGAGAAACCACGCGTCGAATGAAGGAGTCAGAGAGGGTGTTCAGCAACGCCGAAGAGCTCTTGAGCTACATCTCGGACGAAGACATCGAGTACGTCGACGTCCGGTTCTGCGACCTGCCCGGGGTCATGCAGCACCTGACTGTCCCGGCGTCCACCGTGGACCAGGACTTCCTGGACAACGGCGTGGCATTCGACGGCTCCTCCGTTCGCGGCTTCCAGGCCATCAACGAGTCCGACATGGCCCTGTTCCCGGACCCGGCCACGGCCCGCGTCGACCCGTTCCGCAAGCACAAGACGCTCAACATGAACTTCTTCGTGCACGACCCGATCACCGGCGAGCCGTACAGCCGCGACCCGCGCAACGTCGCCCGCAAGGCCGAGGAGTACCTGGCCGCCTCCGGTGTGGCCGACACCTGCTACTTCGGGGCCGAGGCCGAGTTCTACATCTTCGACTCGGTCCGCTTCAGCTCGGAGGCGCACGAGAGCTACCACCACATCGACTCGATCGAGGGCTGGTGGAACACGGGCCGTCAGGAGGACGGTGGCAACCTCGGCTACAAGGTCAACTACAAGGGCGGCTACTTCCCGGTGCCGCCGGTCGACCACTACGCCGACCTGCGCGACGACATGGCCACCAACCTGACCAACGCCGGCTTCGTGCTGGAGCGCGGCCACCACGAGGTGGGCACCGCCGGTCAGGCCGAGATCAACTACAGGTTCAACACGCTGCTGCACTCGGCCGACGACCTGATGCTGTTCAAGTACATCATCAAGAACACCGCCTGGCACGCCGGCAAGACCGTCACCTTCATGCCCAAGCCGCTGTTCGGGGACAACGGATCGGGCATGCACGCGCACCAGTCGCTGTGGAAGGACGGCTCGCCGCTGTTCCACGACGAGGCCGGCTACGGCGGGCTCTCGGACCTGGCGCGCTACTACATCGGCGGCATCCTGCACCACGCGCCGAGCCTGCTGGCCTTCACGAACCCGACGGTGAACTCCTACCACCGCCTGGTGCCGGGCTTCGAGGCTCCGGTGAACCTGGTCTACTCGGCGCGCAACCGCTCCGCCTGCATCCGGATCCCGCTGACCGGCAACAACCCCAAGGCCAAGCGCCTGGAGTTCCGTTGCCCGGACTCGTCGGGCAACCCGTACCTGGCGTTCTCCGCGATGATGATGGCCGGCATGGACGGCATCAAGAACAAGATGGAGCCGCCGGCGCCGGTGGACAAGGACCTCTACGAGCTGCCGCCCGAGGAGGCCAAGGACATCGCGCAGGTGCCGTCCAGCCTGGGTGCGGTCATCGACCGGCTCGAGGGCGACCACGAGTACCTGCTCGAGGGTGGCGTGTTCACCCCGGACCTGATCGAGACCTGGATCCAGCTCAAGCGGGACAACGAGATCGACCCGCTGCGGCTGCGCCCGCACCCCTACGAGTTCGCCCTCTATTACGACGTCTGATCGCACCGATCCACCGAGACCCGGTCTTCCCCCGCTCGCGGGAGGAGGCCGGGTCTCCGTCGTGCCGGGGTTCGCGGTGCGCCACCCAGGGGTGTGACCTCACCCTGGGTGGCGCACCCAGCTCAGGGCCTGCTCCGGGGTCGGGTCTCCCGGCACCCGCGGTCCCACGGCGCTGTGCGATGCGGTCAGACCGATCGACAACCGCGCGCCGAGCGCGTGCAGCCGAGGACCGTGCTCGCGGGCGTGGTGGCCGCAGAACAGCAGCTCACCGGCTTCACCCAGGACCGCTCGCATGATCGCGGCCGCCGGGCACCGGTCACAGCGGTCGCTGCGGGTCAGCGGAGCCGTAGCGGCTCCCGGGGTGGATGTGGCGTTCATGCCGAGCCTCCTGCACCGTGTCGTCTGCTCTGAAGAGCGCGCAGCGCGTCAGCCGATACCGAGAGCTGCGCGCCCGGCCGGGGTGAGCTGCGCCAGCCCGCTGCCGGCCGCGGCGATCAGGCCGGCTGCGGCCAGTCGGGACCCGACGAACTGGTCGGCGCAGAACAGGCCGTCGATCCGCAGCGCCATGCCCTGCAGTCCGGCCAGCATGCAGCGGCCCGCGGCCACTGCCCGCAGCACTGCGCGGTCCCGGTGGCTCAGTGCGTCGGCGCCCGGCGCGCCGGAGCTCGCCGCCGACGTCGCCTGGTCGATGGTCATGTCGGTGTTCCTGTCGGTGGTCATGTGACGGCCCTCCCCTTCGCTGCGTCCGGCCCCCGTGGTGGTGTCGGTTCGATGTGAGTTGGACCACGCCGCGGCCGATTTCTCATCGGTGCGGTCGGGATTCGTTTCACCGGGGCGTGCCGGTTCGCCCCGGCGGGCGAGGATCGGCGCCGCCGCGGGATCTGCCGGCCGGGGCTAGCTGATGGCCGCGGCGGCCATCAGCTCCACCACGTGCACGCCGAGCCTCAGGTCGCAGGGGTGGTCGGTGCGGCCGGACCCGGCCAGTTCGGCCAGCTCGTCGACGGCGGACGCGCAGGCCAGCGCCTCCGACTCGCGGGCCGGCATGATGCTGATGCCGGCGTCGCCCCACACCAGGAACTCCACGCCCGCCGCGGCGGGGGGCGCCAGCACGGTCAGGGTCGCCGTCGAGGACCGGCCGCCCTCGTGCCCCAGCACGAGGTGCACCACGTCGCCGGCGCCACGGGTGCCGCTCACGCTCAGCACCGGGCCGACGGCCGCCGTCATCGTGGAGATCACGTGCGGGGTGAGATCGGTGAAGGCGCCGCGGTCCCGCCGCCAGGCCGACCCGGCGAACGGGTTGCCCGGCGTGTCCAGCGCGGTGAGCCAGCGGACCATGCCGCCGCGCCACCCGCCGGTGGCCGCGAGGTCGGCGAACCAGGCCCGCCCGGAGGTCGAGTAGCGGTCGGTGAAGAACACCAGGGCGGTGACCCCGGCGGCGGCGACGGCGTCCCGCACCGCGTGCGCCTCCTCGACGGTGAGCGCGACCGGCTTGTCCAGCAGCAGGTGCTTGCCCGCCGCGGCCGCCTGCACCGCCAGCGCGGGCTGCGCCGCCGGGGCCACCGAGAGCACCACGGCGTCCACATCGGACAGCAGCTCGGCGTAGCTGGGGTATCCGCGGGTGTCCAGTGCGGCGGCGGCGCGCCGCGTCCGATCCGGGTCCCGGCCCCAGATCCCGGCGAGGTCCGCACGTCCGGCGGCGGCGATGCCCGGCCCGGTCGCGAGGTGCGCCCACGGCCCTGTCCCGACCAGTCCGACCCGCACCCGCCACCTCCGAAGTCCCGAACGGACACGCTAGCCCGATTCCCGCTACCCGAGCCCCCGGAGGTCGATCCACACGCCGGTGTCGGGCGGGATCCGCCCGTCCGACAGCGGCCCGCTGGCCAGCAGCACCCGTCCGGCCGGCAGCTCCACCGGGCGCTCGCCCATGGCCAGGGCGAGCAGGAACCGTTCGCCCCGGCGGACCACCAGCGTGCCGTCCGCGTCCGTGGCGACGACGGCGGCGTCGTCGGCGCTCCACGCGCCGTCGCCGTGCAGCCGGGCGCGCAGGGCCAACGCGGTCCGGCACAGCTCCAGCGTGGACGCCGCGTCCCCGGTCTGGGCCTGCACCGACAGCTCGCCCCATCCCTCGGGGACCGGCAGCCACGGCTCCGGTTCCGCGCTGCCGGAGAACCCGTGGTGACCGGCCGGATCGCGCCGCCACGGCAACGGCACCCGGCAACCGTCCCGGGAGCGCCCGGCCCGCGGCCACGCCGGGTCCCGCCGGGCGGGCGCGGGGACGTCGACCTCGGGGAGCCCGAGCTCCTGGCCCTGGTAGAGGTAGGCGGCACCGGGCAGGCCCAGCACCGCCAGCAGCGCCGCGCGGGCACGGGCCAGGCCGCGGGCGCCCCCTCCGTAGCGGGTCGGCCCCCGCGGCACGTCGTGGTTCTCCACCACCCACGTCACCGGGGCGGCGCCCACCGCCCGCTGAGCCAGCAGCTGCTGCAGCGCCTCCCGCCACGACCCGGGATCCCACGGCGCGCTGAGCAGGGCGAAGGCGAACGCCTGGTGCAGCTCGCCGTCCCGCGTGTAGCGGGCGGCACGCACCGGCTCCAGGTTCACCTCGCCGATCAGGGCCCGCGGCGGCGTGTAGGTGTCGGTCAGCGCGCGCCACCGGCGGTACAGACCGTGCACCTCGTCCTGGTCGCAGGCCAACGGGTTGGCCCGCAGCTGCATCGACGGCACCGCCGCCGGATCGGGCAGGTCCGGCAGGCCGGGCGCCTTGAACAGCCCGTGCGCCACGTCGATGCGCAGCCCGTCGACGCCGCGGTCGAACCAGAACCGCAGCACCTGGTCGAAGAACGCCGCCGTCGCCGGGTTCCGCCAGTTCCAGTCCGGTTGCTCCGGCGCGAACATGTGCAGGTACCACTCCCCCGGCCTGCCGTCCCGCTCGGCGATCCTGCTCCAGGCCGGGCCACCGAACACGCTGGGCCAGTTGTTCGGCGGTTCACCGCCACCGGGGCCGCGCCCCGGCGCGATGTGGAACCGGTCCCGTTCCGGGCTGCCCGGGTCGGCCGCCACCGCCGCCCTGAACAGGGGATGCTCGACCGAGCAGTGGTTGGGTACCAGGTCGACGACCACTCGCAGCCGCAGCTCGTGCGCCCGGGCCAGCAGCCGGTCGAACCCGGCCAGGTCGCCGAAGAGCGGGTCCACGTCGCAGTAGTCGCTGACGTCGTAGCCGTGATCGGCCTGCGGGGAACGCTGGAACGGGGTCAGCCACACCGCGCCGGCACCGAGTGCGGCGACGTGGTCCAGGTGGTCCAGGATCCCGGCGAGATCACCGATCCCGTCGCCGTCCCCGTCGCCGAACGAGCGCGGGTAGACCTGGTAGACGACCGCGTCCCGCCACCACCGTTCGACCATTCGCGAGGGCTATCCGGCCGCCGCGAGCTGCGGCCGCGCCCGGTGCTCGAGCTGCGCGGCCGCCGGTCGGGGCAGCCGCCAGCCGGAGCGCCGTTCCAGGTCACCCAGCCGGCGCAGCGCCCGCTGGTAGGCGCTGCGCCGTTCCGCCTCGTACGGCGAGGCCAACGCGAGTTCGAGCAGCGTCGTGACCTGCTCGACCAGGCGGCGCTCGCCGGGGGCGAAGCGGGCATCCCGCACCCGCTCGGCCGCGTCGACCGCGGCGCCCCACGACCGCTCGGCGCGCTCCGCGGCCGCGACGAACCGCTCCGCGTACTCGCGCCCGGGAAAACGTTCGGTGCACAGGGCGACCGCCTCGGAAAAGGCGTCCACGAACCGGGCGGTGGCCGGTTGCGTCACGTCGGCCAGTGCCGGCAGCCGCAGCACGGCGCGCACGTCGCACTCGTACTCGGTGTAGGCCTGGGCGGTCTGCCGGTGCCGACGCACGGCGTCGTCCCAGCGGGCGCGCCACCAGCCGTCCGGGTCGCGAGCGGGCGCGGGCCCGCCGAGCAGCGGTACCCGGTTGAGCAACAGCGCGCCGCGCCTGCTGAGCAGCACCATCCCGGACAGGATCAGCACCGCGAAGGCCAGCGTCGGCAGCAGCGGCCACCAGTCCCACCACGGGCCGCCGTCCCAGTGCCGCCCCCAGCCCGGCCCGCCGTGCCAGCCGTGCCAGTCGGCGTCGCCGTGCCGGCCGTGACCGGATCCACCCAGGTGCTCGTGTCGATCTGCACCAGGTCCCATGTCCGCCTCCGACCGGCCGCCACTGGATCGCCCGGTCGCACCCTAACCGGATCCGGGCCGCACCGCGGTGAAGTCGTCGTGCTCGCTCACAGCAGGCTCCCAGGCAGTCATGGGTCAGCGAGCGCCGACCGGTCGTCTCAGTCCTCGGCCCCGGTCTGCCCGACCAGGCCGGCGGCGGCGATGCCGGCCAGCGCGGCCGCCTCGTCGTTCAGGGAGGCGTCCCCGGTGACCCCGACGGCGCCGAGCAGCCGGCCGTCGCCGTCCCGGATGAACACGCCCCCGGGCACCGAGAGGATCTTCCCGCCGGCCAGCGCGGCGACCGAGGTGAAGAACTCGGCCGAGTCCGCGGCCCGGGCGGCGATGGCGCGGTTGGTCATGCCCAGGCCGAGCACGCCCCAGGCCTTGGCGACGGCCAGCTCCGGGCGCAGGTTACCCGAACCGTCCTGGCGGCCGAGCGCGACGAGCGCTCCTCCGGGATCGAGCACCGCCGCGGTGAGCGGGTTGAAACCCTGTTCGGTGCCGTGTGCGAGGGCCGCGTCGACGATGGTCCGGGCCTGGTCGAGTGTGATGGTCACGGCGAGATCATGCCTCAGCCGGCCCGGCGCAGCCGCAGCACCGCGAACGGCCCGGTGTCTACAGCAGCAGAATCCAGCCCGCCACGATCACGGCTGCACCAGCCAACAGCCCGAACAGCGCCGACCACATTCCGGCCGGCGCCCGGGTGAGGCCGGCCAGCATGTCCGCGTCGGAATCGCCACGCCGACCTCGGCGGTGGCTGCGGCGCAGCTCGCCGACCGCGCGCAGGCCGCCGAACAGCAGGAACCAGCACAACGCCGCGGCGAACCCGTCCTGCAGCCTGGCTCCGCCCCAGCCGGCGACCGCCGCGACCAGCCCGCCGGTGGCCAGCACGGCCAGCGCGCCGTAGACGTTGCGCACATGAATCAGGGTGGCGGCGAGCAGGCCGAGCGCGATCCACAGCATCACCCCCGCCTGGTCCGCGGCCACCAGCAGCGCGCCCGCGATCCCGAGCAGCGACGGGGCCGGGTAGCCACCGAGGAAGGTGAACACGAGCCCGGGCCCGCGGCGGGCCCCGGTGGAGACGGTCAGCCCGGAGGTGTCGGCGTGCAGCCGGATCCCGGTGAGCCCGCGCCCGGCGAGCACCGCGACCAGCGCGTGCCCACCCTCGTGGGCGATGGTCACCACGGTCCGGGTCCACCGCCACAGCGCGGTCCAGCCGACGGCGATCAGGGCGAGCGCCGCGGCGAGCAGCACCGCCGGCCGGGCGCCCACGACGCCGCGCAGGGTGTCGAGGCCGACCTCGAGCACGTCCCGCACCCCAGCAGTCTCGCAGCCGGGCGGACACCGGCCCGGCGCGGGTCAGTCCCTGCGGCCGCTGAACGCGAGGCCGGCCCCGAGCAGGATCATGCTGATCCCACCGACGCCGCCGACGCGGCGGATCCGGGCCGGCGAGGTGGCGAACCAGGCCCGGGCGGTGCCGGCGGCGAGCCCCCACAGGCTGTCCAGGCTGGCGGCGATCACCGCGAACAGCAGCCCGAGCACCAGCATCTGGGTGGTCGGGTCGCCCGCCGCGGTGTCGACGAACTGCGGCAGCACGGCGGCGAAGAAGATCAGCACCTTGGGGTTCGTCGCTCCCACCACCGCGCCCTGCCAGAACAGCCGCCGGTCCGCCGCACCGCCGCCGTGTCCGAGAGCGGCCAGCAGGTCCCCGCGGGTGCGGTAGGTGTGCACGCCGAGGTAGATGAGGTAGGCCGCGCCGACGAGCTTGAGCACCGTGAAGACGACGAGGGAGCGGGCGGCGACGGCGCCGAAGCCGAGGGCGACCACCAGCACCACCAGCGAGGCGCCTGCGGTGTTGCCGGCCACGCTGGTCAGCGCGGCCCGCCGGCCGTGGGCGAGCGCGCGCCCGACGATGAACAGCACGCTGGGCCCGGGGATGACCACCAGCACCACCCCGGCGAGGGTGAACGTCAACAGCGTTTCGATCGACGGCACCGGCCCACGCTAGCCCGCGGTGCCGCCGGCGGCGCCCGAGTTCTCTCACCACCCGTAGAAGACGCGCTCGACGACCGCGCGGGCCCGCCGGGTGGCCCGCCGGTAGTCGTCGAGGAAGACGCCGGGATCACCGTCGCTCGGGTAGCCCATGGCCACGGCCACGGCGGCGAGTTCCCGCCCGGACCGCGGAAGCTGGTCGCCCGGCTTGCCGCGGACCAGCATGACCGCGTTGCGGGAGCGGGTGGCCATGGTCCAGCTCGCGGCCAGCTCGGCGGCATCCTCGCTGCTCAGCAGACCGGCCTGGCTCGCCTCGTACAGCCCTTCGAGGGTCGAGGTGGTGCGCAGCTCCGGGATGTCGCCGGCGTGCCGGAGCTGCAGCAACTGCACGGTCCACTCGATGTCGGCCAGCCCGCCGTGCCCGAGCTTGGTGTGGGTGCTGCGGTCGGCACCGCGGGGCAGCCGCTCCTCGTCCACCCGGGCCTTGATCCGCCGGATCTCGGTGACCTGGGTGGTGCTGATGCTCTCGACCGGGTACCGGATCGGGTCGACCATCTCGAGGAACCGGCGACCGAGGTCGGCATCGCCCGCGACGACGGTGGCCCGCAGCAGCGCCTGCGCCTCCCACGCCTCCGACCACCGCGCGTAGTAGCTGCGGTAGGAGGCCAGGGTGCGCACCAGCGCCCCCTGCCGGCCCTCCGGGCGCAGGTCAGCGTCGACGACGAGCGCCGGGTCCGGGCTGGGGGCGGCGAGGCGGCGCCGGACGGTCTCGGCGACGGATGTCGCGTACTTGACGGCCTCGTGGTCGGCATGACCATCGAAGGCCTCGCAGACGAACATGACGTCGGCGTCGCTGCCGTAGCCCAGCTCGGCGCCGCCGAGGCGGCCCATCCCGATCACCGCGATGCGGGCCGGCGGTGTGGACCCGCCGCCGGCCAGCGTGCGCTCGACGGAGTGCAGCGTGGCCTGCAGCACCGCGACCCACACCGCGCTGAGCGCGGCGCACACCTGCGGGGTGTCCAGCTTGCCCAGCAGGTCGGCGCAGGCCACGCGCAGCATCTCGTGCCGGCGCAGCGAGCGGGCGGTGGCCGCGGCACCGTTCGGATCGTGCTGGCGGGCCACCGTGGCCAGCAGCGACGCGGCGACCTCGGCGGGGTCCTTGGTCAGCTCGTCGACCTGGCCGGCGATGGGCGCCGCGAGCAGCCGCAGCACCTCGGGCGCCCGCACCAGCAGGTCCGGCACCAGGGCCGAGGTCCCGAGCAGGCGCATCAGCCGCTGCGCGACGAGGCCTTCGTCGCGCAGCAGCCGCAGGTACCACGGGGTCGTGGCCAGCGCCTCGGAGACCCGGCGGTAGGCCAGCAACCCGCGATCCGGATCCGGGCTGCGGGAGAGCTCGTCGAGCAGCACCGGCAGCAGCGTCTGCTGGATCGACGCGGCTCGGGACACCCCGCCGGTCAGCGCCCGCAGGTGGTTCAGCGCCCCCTCGGCCGACGCCCAGCCCAGCGCGCCGAGCCGGGCCACCGCGGCGCGTTCCGACAGCCGTGCCGAGTCGGCCGGCAGCCGGGAGACCGCGCTGAGCAGCGGCCGGTAGAACAGCTTCTCGTGCAGCCGGCGCACGCGGCGGGCGTTGCGGGTCCACTCCGCGGTCAGCACGCCCACCACGTCCCGCCGCCCGTCCGGGCGCAGCCGGGCCGCGCGGGCCAGCCAGCGCAGCGCGGCGGTGTCGTCGGGCGCGGGCAGCAGGTGGGTGCGGCGCATCCGCTGCAGCTGCAGCCGGTGCTCGAGCAGCCGCAGGAACCGGTAGGAGGCGGCGAGGTTGGCGCCGTCCTCGCGGCCTACGTACCCGCCGTCGGAGAGCGCCGTCAGCGCCTTCAGGGTGGACGGCGAGCGGAGATCCTCGTCGGTGCGTCCGTGCACGAGCTGCAGCAGCTGCACCGCAAACTCCACGTCGCGCAGCCCGCCCGGGCCGAGCTTGAGCTCGCGCGCGGCGTGGTCCGGCCGGATGTGCTCCTCCACGCGGCGCCGCATCGCCTGCACGTCGGCGACGAAGTCGTCGCGACCGCTCGCACTCCACACCATCGGCGCGACCGCCTCGGCGTAGGCCGCGCCGAGCTCGGGGTCACCGGCGATCGGGCGCGCCTTGAGCAGGGCCTGGAACTCCCAGGTCTTCGCCCACCGCCGGTAGTACGACAGGTGTCCGTCGAGGGTGCGCACCAGGGCGCCCTGCCGGCCCTCCGGCCGCAGGTTGGCGTCCACCTCGAAGCAGGCCTCCCCGGCCACCCGCATCACGCGGCCGGCGAGCCGGGTGGTCGCCTGATCGGCGGGCTCGGCGACGAACACGACGTCGACGTCGCTGACGTAGTTCAGTTCGCGGCCACCACACTTGCCCATGGCGATGACGGCCAGCCGACCGCTCCCGTCGCCCTGCTCGGCGACCGCCACCGCGAGGGCCGCCTGCAGGGCGGCCGCGGCCAGATCGGCCAGCCGGGCCGCGACGTCCTCGACGTCCAGCACCGGCAGGTCGGGCTCGCCGACGGCGCCCAGGTCGGCCGCCGCCAGGACCAGCAGCTCGTCCCGGTAGGCGGAGCGCAGGGCGGAGATCGCGGCGGCGCCGGTCAGGGCCGCCGGTGTTCCGTCCGCGGACCCGGCCGGTGGTCCGTCGGGATCGGCGCCGACCGCGGTCAACAGCGTGGCCGGCGGCAGCTCGAGCGGTCGGCCGGCGGTCGAGGCCAGCCGGTGCCAGCGGTCCGGGTGGGTGACCAGGTGGTCGCCGAGCACGGACGAGCTGCCGGCGACAGCGAGCAGCCGGCCGCGCAGGCCGGTGTCGGTGCGCAGCGCGGCGTCGAGGGCGGCACCGTCGGACACCGCACCGAACAGCCGCTCGACGGTGCGCAGGGCCAGGTCGGGGTCCGGGCTGCGGGCCAGCGCCCACATGATCGGTTCGGCGCCGTCGGTCGGCTTGTCGCCCGACCACCAGCCGAGGTCGGCCAGCGTTGCTTCCGCCCACGGCCCGGTCAGGCCGAGCCGGGCCAGCGACCCTCCGATACGCCGATCCACGAGGCAGATACTGCCTCATCCGGCGCCGGGCACGCACACAAAAATGGGGAAGTGGATACGCCCGTACAACGGGTGTATCCACTTCCCCACAACATTTGATGTCGGCGGCGACCTACTCTCCCACACCCTGTCGAGTGCAGTACCATCGGCGCTGGAGGGCTTAGCTTCCGGGTTCGGGATGGGACCGGGCGTTCCCCCTCCGCCACAACCACCGACAACACTATCCAACACACCAACACAAACACATCAAACCAACCAAAACCACAACCCCCAACCCCACAAAGGAATCGGGGTGATGGTTGTGTGCTCAGGGTCGCACAGTGGATGCAAACATACGCTTGTTACGGGTAAGCCCTCGGCCTATTAGTACCAGTCAACTCCACCCCTCACAGGGCTTCCATCTCTGGCCTATCAACCCAGTGGTCTACTGGGGGCCTTAACCACGCAAGGTGGTGGGAGACCTCATCTTGGAACGAGCTTCCCGCTTAGA
>DATMDS010000174.1:0-7785 GCA_035557575.1 Pseudonocardia sp.
CCTTGGACAGGCTCTGCACCTCCCCGATCCTGCCAGTGCCGACCCAGGTGGCCGGGATGCAGCATGGCGAGCGGCCAGCAGCAGCCCGGGCAGCGCCGCCCCGATGGCCGTCGGCCAACCGATACTGCCCCCGCGGTGCAGCCCCCGGCGGGGCGGAAGGAGATCCGTAAGGTGTGCCGGGTGTCCGACCAGGTCTCCGAGATCTTCGATCCCGCCGCGTGGCACCCGGTGCAGGGCTTCGCGTTCACCGACATCACCTACCACCGTGCGGTCGACAGCGGGACGGTGCGGATCGCCTTCGACCGGCCCGAGGTGCGCAACGCCTTCCGCCCCGGCACCGTCGACGAGCTGTACACCGCGCTCGACCACGCCCGGCAGACCCCGGACGTCGGCTGCGTGCTGCTCACCGGCAACGGGCCCTCGCCGCGCGACGGCGGCTGGGCCTTCTGCTCCGGTGGCGACCAGCGCATCCGCGGCCGCACCGGCTACCAGTACGCCTCCGGCGAGACGGCATCCACTGTGGATCCGGCGCGGGCCGGGCGGCTGCACATCCTGGAGTGCCAGCGGCTGATCCGGTTCATGCCGAAGATCGTGATCGCGGTGGTGCCCGGCTGGGCGGCCGGTGGCGGGCACTCGCTGCACGTGGTCGCCGACCTCACGCTGGCCAGCGCCGAGCACGCCCGGTTCAAGCAGACCGACGCCGACGTGGGCAGTTTCGACGGCGGCTACGGCTCGGCGTACCTGGCCCGGCAGGTCGGGCAGAAGTTCGCCCGGGAGATCTTCCTGCTGGGCCGGGAGTACACCGCGGCCGACGCGCACCGCATGGGCATGGTCAACGCCGTGGTGCCGCACGCCGAGCTGGAGGCGGTGGCGCTGGAGTGGGCCCGGGAGGTCAACGGCAAGTCGCCGACCGCGCAGCGGATGCTCAAGTACGCCTTCAACCTGCCCGACGACGGGCTGGTCGGGCAGCAGCTGTTCGCCGGCGAGGCCACCCGGCTGGCGTACATGACCGACGAGGCGGTGGAGGGCCGGGACTCGTTCCTGCAGAAGCGCCCACCGGACTGGTCCCCATACCCCTGGCACTACTGAGCTCGGGGCGCCCCGTGCACCTCCTCACCCGGAACGAACGGCACTTTCGCACGAACCTATCGTGCGAAAGTGCCGTTCGTTCGGTTCGCGGCGGCTGGGGGCGGGCGTGATCCGGACGGTGCTGCTGGACGGGCCCGGGGTCGGGGAGCTGCCGGCCGCACTGGAGGCGGCGCTGGACGGGGGGCCTGCCGTGCTGCCGCTGGCCGCCGGGGCCGGCGTGGACGTCGGCGCGGAACCCGACCCGGGGACCGCGGTCGTCATCATGACCTCGGGCTCGACCGGGACACCGAAGTTGGTGATGCTGCCGGCCGCCGCGCTGCGCGCCTCCGCCGCCGCGACCACCGCCCGGCTCGGCGGGCCGGGGCACTGGTTGCTGGCGCTGCCGGCGGAGCACGTCGCCGGGGTGCAGGTGCTGGTCCGGTCGTTGCTGGCCGGCACCGAGCCGGTGGTGCAGGACCTGCGCGGCGGGTTCCGCCCGGCCGGGTTCGTCGCCGCGACCGCTGCGCTGGCGACCGGGCGGCGCTACACCAGCCTGGTCCCGACCCAGCTGCACCGGCTGCTCGACGCCGGCGGCGACGCGCTCGAGGCGCTGCTGGGCTACGCCGCGGTGCTCGTCGGCGGGGCCGCGCTGGATCCCGCACTGCGGGAGCGGGCCGTGGCGGCCGGGGTGCGCGTCGTGACCACCTACGGGATGAGTGAGACCGCGGGCGGCTGCGTGTACGACGGGCTGCCGTTGGACGGTGTGCGGGCCGAGCTCGATGCCGACGGCACGATCCGGCTCGGCGGGCCGACGCTGGCGTCCGGATACCTCGGCCGGCCCGCGGAGACCGCCCGCGCGTTCGCCGCGGGCTGGTTCCGCACCGGCGATGTCGGCCGCTGGCAGGAGGGCCGGCTGCAGGTGCTCGGCCGGGCCGACGACATGATCATCTCCGGGGGCGAGAAGGTGGCGCCGGCGCTCGTGGAGCGGGTGCTGCTGGCCCAGCCCGGGGTCCGGGCGGCGTGTGTCGTGGGGCTGCCGGACCCGGAATGGGGCCAGCTCGTCGCGGCCGCTGTCGTCGTCGCCGACCGGCTCGGGGACGCCGCGGCGGAGCGGCTGCGGGCGGCGGCCCGGGCCGAGCTCGGCGGGGTGGCCGGGCCCCGCATCGTGCTCGTGGTCCCGGAGATCCCCCAGCTCGGGATCGGCAAGCCGGACCGGGCCGCCGTCGTCGGGATGATCTCCGGCAGGCGACGCACGACTGGGTGACCCCAGACGCCACACCTTCGTGGTGCTCACTCCCAGTTGATTGACCACTACTCTCCCAACAGGTCTGATCGCCTCATCCGACACATCAGTCACAGAAGTTCACACGTGACGCGCCGACAGGGGAGACGTACGGGATGAGGCTGGGCACAACGATCGCGGCAGTGGTGCTGGCGAGTTCGCTGACCGCATCGACGGCCGACAGCAGCGGGTTCGTCGCACCCTGGTCAGCCGTCGACACTCCGATTGCCACATCGCCGACGGCAGTGCAGCCCGCTGCGGCCACACCCACCGCGGTCACCCGACCGAACCGCACCGCGCGCGCCCCGAGTCCGTCCGCCGGAGACACCCCGAGCTGGTCGGTCAACCTGTCGGCCGGTCAGGGAGCGGGCGTGACGGTGGTGGGCGGCGCTGCTCGGCTCGATCCGGCGGGGGTGTTCCTGGCGCCGCTGGAGGACGGCTCCGAGGCCGACCCGGCCGGAACCGGCAGCACCGGCGCGGACGCCGGACCGCGGGCCGGCGCGGGAGCCGGCGGCACCGCCGCTGGGGGCACCGGCACGGGTGGCGACCCCGGAGCAGGTGCCGGCGGAACGCGGACCGGGGGAACGGGGACCGGCGGCTCGGGGAGCGGCGGCTCGGGGAGCGGCGGCTCGGGTGCCGACAGCCCGGACCCGAGAGACCCCGGTGAGCCGGGTGCGGACGGCGCGGCCCCGACGGGCGCCCAGGGCACCGGAAGCACGCAGTCCGGCAGCGGCACGAGCCCGGACGCCGCCGAACCCGGTGACCGCAGCGGCGCTGCCAGCTCCGGGGCTGCATCGAGCGCGCCCGCCGGCCTCGACGCCGCAGCCGGCCCGCGGGTCACCACGATCGCGGCCACGACGAACACCACTCCCCCGGCCACGGCGTCCGGCCCACCGGTACCGACCGGTCTGATGACGCTGCCGATCCAGCGGCTGGACTCGCCTGCACTGCAGGTGGACAGCCTCGTCGTCGGCATCGTCCCGGCCGGCAGCACCGCAGGCGTCGACGTGCGCGGCCGCGACGCCAACGGCATCTGGAGCGAGTGGATCCCGGCCGGCGACGGTGCCGGATCCATCGACCTGCCCCGACCCGCCGTCGAGGTGCAGAGCCGCCTGGTGCTGACCGGGCCGCCCGGGCCGGCCGTCGGCGGCCCCACCGGGCCGGAGGTCCGCGGGGTCAGGCTGACCATCCACCCGCTGCCCCGGGCCGCAGCCCCGGCCGCCCCCGCCGGCCCGCCCACGACCAGCGCGCCGCCCACGACGGCCGCGTCGCCGACCGTGCCGCTCACCATCACACCCAGCACGCCCGGCAGCCGCACCGCCACCAGCCGCCCCTCCACGACCCCGAGCAGCTCCACCCGGACCTCGACCCCGCCCGTCACGACCGGCCCGACCACCACGACCCCGTCTCCGACCTCGACGACCCGCACCGGCACGTCCGCATCGACCACGACCCGCCCGACCACGATCCCGGCGCCCGGAGCGCCGTTGCAGTACCGGGTCTTCGCCACCCGCGAGGGGCTCGTCGGGCGCACCACGGCCAACGGCCACAAGATCAAGAGCAGTGACCGGTTCGTCGCGCTGCCCTCCCGGCGCGCGCTCTCCCCGCTGGGCAGCCACGACTACTCGGTGCGGGTCTGCGCGGGCAACGGGCGCTGCGCCACCGCCCCGGTGTGGGACGTCGGCCCGTGGAACACCCGGGACGACTACTGGAACCCGGCCTCGACCCGCCAGGAATGGCGCGACCTCCCGCAGGGCATGCCGGAGGCCCAGGCCGCCAAGGAGAAGGGCTACAACGGCGGCCGCGACCAGTTCAACCGCAAGGTCGCCAACCCGGCCGGGATCGACCTGTCCGACGGCCTGTTCTGGGACGCGCTCGGCCTCAAGGACAACAGCTGGGTCACCGTGGAGTACCTCTGGACCGGCTCCAGCCGGGTGTGACCACGATGACCTCGGGCAGCGAGATCCACGGCCCGATCCGCCAGAACCTGTGATAGATCCGCAGGTTCACGGAGTGAAATGGGCGCCGCGCCCGATAGCGTGGCCGGGTGGCGACCCTGGCGCAGTGGATCGAGGGCGCCCGGCCGCGCACGCTCCCGACCGCGGTCTCCCCGGTGCTGGTCGGCACCGGGGCCGCGGTCGGGGACGGCATCGTCGCGCCGGGCCGGGCGCTGCTCGCGCTGCTCGTCGCGATGGCCATGGTGATCGGAGTGAACTACTCCAACGACTACTCCGACGGCATCCGCGGCACCGACGACGACCGGGTCGGCCCGCTGCGCCTGGTCGGATCGCGAGCGGCCGCGCCGGCCACGGTACGGGCGGTCGCCTTCGCGGTGTTCGGGGTGGGCGCCCTGGCCGGGTTGACGCTGGTGTCGCTGAGCCGGCAGTGGTGGCTGATCGCGGTCGGGGCCGTGTGCATCGCCGGGGCCTGGTTCTACACCGGCGGCAAGCGGCCCTACGGGTACGCCGGCCTGGGCGAGGTGGCGGTGTTCCTGTTCTTCGGGCCGGTGGCCGTGCTCGGCACGGTGGTCACCCAGGGCGGCCGGCCGGGCGCGCTGGCCGTGGTCGCCGCGCTCGCGGTGGGCATGCTGACCTGCGCGGTGCTGGTGGCCAACAACCTGCGCGACATCCCGACCGACGAGATCGCCGGCAAGCGCACCCTGGCCGTGCTGCTCGGCGACACCGACACCCGACGGCTGTACACCGCGCTGGTGCTGGTCCCGCTGCTGTTCTCCGCGCTGGCCGGCCTGCACAGCTGGCCGCTGCTGCTGGGCATCGTGACCGCGCCACTGGCCGTGCGGCTGGCCCGCCATGTGCTCGGCGGGGTGCACGGCCGTGACCTCATCCCGGTGCTCGCCCGCACCGGGGCGCTGCTGTTCGTCTGGTCAGCGCTCACCGCGGTCGGGCTGGGGCTCGGCGTGCTCGTCGGCCGGCCGCTGCTCTGATCTCCCGTCCCCGGGCTCGGCGTGGGCCTCGACATCGGCCGCGGGGGCCAGCGGCTCGGGATCCCCGCGCAACCGGCTGCGCAACGCCGCCCGCTGCACGGCCCGGCGCTCCCGCGCCGTGGCCAGCGCCTCGTCGAGCTGACCGCGCAGGCCCCGGAACAGCACCATCGACAGCGGCAGCGCCACGATCAGGCCGACCAGCAACGCGATCAACAGCGGCACCCCGGTCAGTACCAGCACGCCGGCGATCAGCGCGACCATGACCATGCGGACCAGTGCATACCCGGCGATGGCGGCGGCCAGCCCCGGTCGGCGCCCGGGTGTCGACGAGCTCATGGGTTGAGCCTACGACCGCCGGGCGCACTGACGCCGTCGTGCACATCCTGTCCGGTTCGCCGTTTAAGAGCCCTTTACCTACTGACAACCGTTCGCGTACCTAAGGTCCGAGGTGTCACGATGGCGTGGGAATTTCACCGTCACCGAGAGGTCCGACATGTCAGTCACGACCCAGACCAGCGGCAACGAGCGGCTGCTCACCCCCGGTGAGGTGGCCAGCCTGTTCCGCGTCGATCCGAAGACCGTCACCCGTTGGGCCTCCGCCGGCCGGATCGGATCCATCCGCACTCCCGGCGGGCACCGTCGATTCCGCGAGTCCGAGGTGCGCAGCATGCTGGCCGACCTCACCAGCGAGGCCACCACACCACCTGCCCGCTCCTGACCGACTCCACCCTCCGGAAGCATTGCCGGACTTCACGTCAACGACGTCCGGTCTCCGCTAACCTCGACAGCGGAGGTGGTCGACGGTGTTGTTCCTCATCGCTTTCATCGGCGCCGCAGTGATCGCCCTGGTGCTGTGGAAGGCGATGAATGCCGCACCCGGGCCGGAGACGCCCCCGCAGCGGCGTCGCACCGCAGGTCCCGGGCCGGCCCCGAGTGTGCACGGGCCCGATGACGATCCCGATTTCCTGCGCCAGCTCGACGAGAAGGTCCGCCGCCGCGACGAGCCGCCGCCGATGTGACACCTTCCGGTGCCGCCGGTTCGGTCGGCTGATCCGGACTGCGGGCTATCTCGGGGGCGTCTTGTCGAACGCGTCGGCCACCGCGGCGGCCAGCTCCAGCAGGGCCACCCGGGTACACGGTTCCAGCTGATCGAGATCGAGTTCGGCGCCCGCCTCGAGGTGCGCGTCGAACGGGATCCGCACCACCTGGCGGCAGCGCGCCGCGAAGTGCGCAGCCACCCGGTCCAGGTCGACCCCACCGGCCGAGTGGTGCACGCAGTTGATCACCACGATCGAGTTGCGTACCAGGCCGCCGTGCCCGTGCGCGTCCAGCCAGTCCATGGTGGCCGAGGCGCTGCGGGCGCCGTCGATCGCGCCGGACGACACGATGATCAGTTGATCGGCCACACCGAGCACCCCGTACATGGCCGAGTGCATCAGCCCGGTGCCGCAGTCGGTCAGCACGATGTTGTAGAAGTGTTCGAGCAGGGCCACCGTGCGCCGGTAGTCGTCCTCGCTGAAGGCCTCGGATACGGCCGGGTCCTGCTCGCTGGCCAACACCTCCAGCCGGGACGACCCCTGCGAGGTGTAGGCCCGCACGTCGGAGTAGCGGCGCAGCCGGCCCGCGTCGCGCAGCAGGTGCCGGACGGTGGCACTGGTCTCCAGCGGAATCTTCTGGCTGAGCGTGCCCCGGTCGGGGTTGGCGTCCACCGCGACGACCCGGTCGCCCCGCAGCGAGGCGAAGGTGGCGCCGAGCGTCGCGGTCACGGTGGTCTTGCCCACCCCGCCCTTGAGGCTCAGCATTGCGATCTTGTAGCAGCCGCGTAGCGGCTGGTTGGACCGGACAGTCAGCATCCGCTGCCGGACCTCGGCCGGGCTCTCCCCGGGGTTGACCAGGCCCACCGAGAGCAGGTAGACGGCCCGCCGCCAGCCCGAGCGCGGCGGGCGCGTGGTCGGGCGCAGCAGCCGGGTCGCGGCCAGCTCGGCGTTCATACCGTCGACGCTGCTGCGGGCGCGCTGGGCCTCCTGGGCGGCCACCGCGCCGGGGTCGGTCCAGCGGGCCGACCCGCGGGAGGCGCCGGTCGCGGGTCGACGAGCGGGGGCGGCTCCCGATGGGGCCGCGGGGGAAGGCGTGCCGGGCTCGGCGCCGGTACGGGGACGGCGGGCCGGGGCGCTGCCGGTCGGACCCGGCGGGGTCGGGCCCGGTGACGTCGGGTCGGTCGGGGTCGGGCCCGACGGGGTCGGGTCGGCCGGGGACGGGCCCGGCTTTGCCGGGTCGGTCGGAGACGGATCGACGGGGGACGGATCGAGCGGGGTCGAACCGATCGGCGACGAATCCACCGGGAACGAATCCACCGGCGACGAACCGACCCGCGACGAATCCACCCGCGACGAATCCACCGGCGACGAATCAACCGGCGACGAATCCACCGGCGACGAATCAACCGGCGACGAATCCACCGGCGACGAATCCACCGGCGACGAATCCACCG
>DATMDS010000175.1:0-5464 GCA_035557575.1 Pseudonocardia sp.
GTGGCCGAGTTCAACCGGCACGCCCGGCGCGGCGAGGACCCGGAGTTCGGGCGCGGGAGCACGCCGTTCAACCGCGGCTCCGGCGACCCGGACCACGGCCCGAACCCGTCACTGGCGCCGATCGAGTCGCCGCCGTTCTACTCGATCAAGGTGCTGCCCGGGAGCTTCGGCACGTTCGCCGGGCTGCGCACCGATCTGCAGTCCCGGGTGCTGGACGGCTCCGGTGACCCGATCCCCGGCTTGTACGCGGCGGGCAGCGACCAGGCGAACGTGATGGGCGGGCACTACCCGGCGGGCGGGATCAACATCGGTCCGGCTATGACCTTCGGTTACGTCGCCGGCCGGCATGCGGCCGGCGTCACCGAGTACGAGACGTCCGGGTAGCGGGGCGGGTCAGCGCGGGTGCGCCCCCCGGGCGCAACCTGGTCGACAGCCACAGCAGCGCGGAGTCGACCCAGCCGGCCATCACGACGGTGCTGGCGGCCAGCTCGCAGCCGTTGCGGTGGTCGCCGCGCAGGGAGCGCAGCAGCTGCTCGCGGTCGGCGCCCAGGTCGACGGCGGCGTGCAGCAGCGCGTCGCTGGCTCGGTCACGAAAGGTGGGCATCTGCCCTCCCGGTACTCGTCCTCGCGTCGCGAGCCGTCGTCGCGTGCAGCCGGCGTGCGTCGGGTGCCGACGCCGCTGGGAGCACGCCGGTGCAACACCGAGCACGTCCAGGCTATCCGGCGACCGGCGTCACACCCGGTTCGGGCACGGCCGCACCTGCGGCGGCGGGCGCCGCATCGAGCGCGGGCGGTGGGCCCGCATGAACACGTACCACAGCGTGCCCGGGTTCCTGATCTGGTCTCTCCCAAAGACCGTGCGCGCCTCGCGGGTGATCGTGACGCCCAGCAGCAGCGCGTCGACGGCCACTACGACCAGCGCCACGAGGCTGCACCCCAGCAGGATGCGGCCGAGCTCCGACTGCGGACCGAAGTGAGCGATCAGGGCCAGCGCGAAGGCCGGCATGAACAGCAGCACCAGCCGTGGCCGGCGCCGGTCCACCGCATCGCGGACGTAGGCCCGCGCTGCGCCGCGCTCCCACGGGGGCAGGAACTCGTCGGCCGGGGCGCTCCAGGTGCCGGCGGCCGGGCGCGCGGTGGCCGGCGGCTCCGGTCGGACGCCCGCCCGCGCGGTGGGCCGGTGCTGAGCCCGGCGCTTCTTCCCGGTCTTGTTGCTCAATCCCTGACCCCGGTTCGTTCCTGGCGTGCACCGCGCACGCGCTGGCGTCGGTGTGCCGCCATCCGGATCGGTGCGTTGACCTCACCGTATCCGGCGTAGCCACCGATCCGCTGGACCACCTCGAAGAACACCCGCCCGCCCAGCACGTCGGTGTAGAAGTGCAGGAACTCGCCGTCGGCGTCGCGGTCGAGCAGCACCCCGAGCTCGCGCATCGTGGCCAGCAGCTCGGGATCCGGGGCCAACCGGGCATCCAGGTCGTCGTAGTAGTTGTCCGGCACGTCGACCAGCGGGGCCCCGGCCGTCCGAGCGGCCCGCGCGGCGGCCAGGATGTCGTCGGTGCCGAACGCCACATGCTGCGGGTCGGGCACTCCCGGCTGCCAGTCCGAGCCGCGGCGCAGCACCGACACCGACAGGCACAGCCGCACCGAGCGTCGCGGGTCGGCGACCGCGCGGTTGCGCACCAGGCCGAACGGGGCCGCCACCTCGGACGCGTGCTGCGACACCAGCCCGAGGACCGAGCGGTAGAACAGCGCCGCCTCGTCGAAGCGGTCGTAGGGCTGGGTCAGCGCGACGTGGTCGATCCCGCTGATCAGCGAAGCGGGGGTGCCGGCGCCACCGTCCGGAGCGGGGAAGTCGGAACGCCAGCCGGCCTCGTCGGCGCCCCCGGTGCGGCAGAAGAACACCTGGGTGCCGTCCGGGGCGGCGACCGCGGACAGCTCCGCCTCGGCCGGCCCGGCCTCCCGCGGCAGCACCGGCGCGAGCAGCGCCTCGGCCCGCCCGGCTGCGCCGACCGGGTCCGCCGTCTCGATGCCCACCGCGGACACCGCGGCCCCGTCGGCCGGACCGGAATCGGTGCCGCCGGCGTTGAGCAGCACCCGGGCGCCGCCCTGCTCCCACAGCTGCACCGGCTTGGACCGGTGCTGCCCGGTCCGCGCGAACCCCAGTGCGTGCAGCGTCTGCTCGACGGCGCCCTCGCGATCGGTGGCGATCTCGGCGAACGCGTAGCCGGCCAGCTGGGGGGTGGGCGGCGGCACGCTGACCGAGACCCGCTGCCGGGTGGGCTCGTCCAGCCGGCCCGCCGTCGCCTCCTGCAGGGCCAGCAGCGACCGCAGCGCATCCACTGCGGAGCGGCGTGGATCGGACTGGCGGAACACGTCGTTGAAGACCTCCAACGACAGCGGCCCGGTGTAGCCGGCGGTCAGCACGTGGTCCAGGAAGGCGGCCAGGTCCCAGGCGCCCTGGCCGGGGAACAGCCGGTAGTGCCGGCTCCACTGCAGGACGTCCATGTCCATGTGCGGGGCGTCGGCCAGCTGCAGGAAGAACAGCTTCTCGCCGGGGATGTCCCGGATCCCTGCCGGGTCCGAGCCGCGGGACAGGATGTGGAAGCTGTCCACGCAGAGCCCGAGCGCCGGGTGGTCGCCGCGGCGCACGATCTCCCAGGACCGCTCGTAGGTGTTCACGTGCCGGCCCCAGGCCAGCGCCTCGTAGGACACGCGCAGGCCGCGCTCGGCGGCCCGGGTGGCCAGCGTGTGCAGCTGCTCGGCGATGCCGTCGTCGTCGTCCAGCGCGTCCGGCGCGACCGAGGAGCAGACCAGGATCAGGTCGGTGCCCAGCGCGGCCATGATGTCGAACTTGCGCTCGGCCCGACGCAGGTTGGCCGCCAGCTGCTCCGGACGGGCCGTGTCGAAGTCGCGGAACGGCTGGTAGAGGTCGATCGACAGGCCCAGGTCGGCGCACCGGGAGCGCAGCTCGCCGGGCGACCAGGGTGAGGCCACCAGGTCGGGCTCGAACACCTCGATACCGTCGAAGCCGGCCGCCGCGGCCGCGGCCAGCTTGTCCTCCAGGGTGCCGGAGATGCAGACGGTGGCCAGCGCCGTGCGGCCCGGCCGCGCGTCGGCGGGTGGCGCGGCGGTGGCGGTCGTCCCTGCGGAAACGGTCATGACGCCCTCTCCGGAACGGCACCTCACGAGAACGGTTCCAGCGCTGGTGTGCTGCTGCGACCAGGGTCGCCGGGCGGACCGGGCCACAGCAGCCCATCGTGGGGGTTTCCCGTCCAGTGGAGTCGCGGAGCGATCGCCGCGCTCAGCGCGGCACGATCACCACCAGCCCTTCCGCCGAGCCCACAGCAGCAGCATGCCCGACATGACCAGCATGACCGTCAGCAGCGCGATCAACAGTCCGACGTGCGTCTCCTCGTTGACGATGACGTTCATGCCCACGATCGACGAGAGCGCGGTGATGGGCAGCGTCACCGCGGCGATCACGGCCAGTCGCTCCGCCGCGATGGTCATCTTGGTGCCGGTCCGCGTCTGGTAGAACTCGATCACGCCCTGCAGGTACTCGCGCTGGCTGTCGGCCATGGCGGCGATCCTGCGGAACTGGTCCTGCAGGTCCTCCAGCTGTGCCGCGCCCCCCGGCCCGAACACGGAGAGCCGGCACATCCGCCCGTAGACCTCGCGGGACAGCGCCGCCATGGTGCGCACCGCGAGCAGGCCGTGCCGCACCCCGAACAGCTCCTCCAGGAACACCTCGGGGTCGCCCATGTGCCCGCCGGTGACCTGTCGTTCCAGGCTCCACACCTCCTGTGTCAGCTCGGTCAGGAAGTCCCGCAGCCGGTTGGTCAGGGCGGTGACCACGGACGCGGACAGCTCGCAGGCCCTGTTCGGGTGCAGCCGCCCGCCGTCCAGCTTGCGTGCGACCGAGCCGGTCTCCACGTACGCCGACTCCAGCGGCACCACGGGGTTGATCGGGCCGTGCACGGTGAGCAACCAGTTCGTGCCCACGAACTGGTCCAGCTCGATGTAGTGCACGTGGCCGCGGGCGCCGCGCTCCGGGGCGTGCAACACCAGGAAGGCGTGATCGGGGTAGACGTGCAGCTTGGGCACGGGGTTGCGCACCGCACAGTCGTGCATGGCCCGCGGATGCAGGTTCAGCCGCTTGCCCAGGATCTCCTCGGTGTGTGCGTCCCAGTGGGCGACGTCGATCCACAGCAGGCCGGGACCCTCGAGCAGCGCCTCGATATCGTCCGGTTTGCGCCGTTCCACACCGGTTTCGGTGATCAGGCGCACGTCCACGGGTTCACGGTCCCTGCCCGGGCGTGGTTGCGCAATTCGTCCCGATCAGCGGCAGGACTGGCGCAACCGGGCATCGGGCGTTAAGTATTACAAGCATGGCACAGGATTCATCGCAGAGTGTGTTGCCGCAGTCGGCCCAGGAGGTCGCCGAGGGGGCCGCGGGGGTGCTCGCCCCGGAGTCGGGCTTGTTCGAGGATCTCGATTCAGCCGGCTTCGGGGACGCGCTGAACAAGGCGATCCAGGCAAACCTGTCCAGCCCGGCGGCGTCGTTGCAGGCCACCTCCCAGCTGGTCGCCGACCTGGCCCAGATCCCGCTGGTCGCGGCGACCCGGTGGTTCGGCCGCGACGCCGAGCCGCCGGTCGAGATCGACCCGAAGGACCGGCGGTTCGCCGACCCGGCGTGGACCGACAATCCGCTGTTCTACTCGGTGCGGCTGGCGTACCTGGCCGCGAGTCGGTGTGCCCGCGCCGTGGTCGGCGCGGCCGGGTTGGACCCGGACTCCGCGCGGAAGGCGTCGATGGCCGTCGACCTGATGCTGGACGCGGCGGCCCCGACGAACTTCCTGGTCACCAACCCGGCCGCGCTCAAGCGCGCCTTCGACACCGCGGGTGCCAGCCTGGTCAAGGGGGCCGGCCAGTTCGTCGACGACCTGGTCAACAACGAGGGCCGGCCACGCCAGGTCGACACCAGTGGGTTCGAGGTGGGCCGCAACCTGGCCTGCACCCCGGGCAAGGTCGTCTACCGCAACGAGCTGATGGAGCTCATCCAGTACGAGCCGCAGACCGAGCAGGTGCACGCCACCCCGCTGCTCTGCAGCCCGCCGTGGATCAACAAGTACTACGTGATGGACCTGGCCCCGGATCGCAGCTTCATCGAGTGGGCGGTCAAGCACGGGCGCACCGTGTTCGCGATCAGCTACCGCAACCCGGGCGCGGACATGTCCGGCACCACCATGGACGACTACTTGATCAACGGCCCCAAGACGGCGCTGGACGTGATCGAGGAGATCACCGGCGCGAACACCATCGACATCGTCGGGCTGTGCCTGGGCGGTGCGATGACTGCGATCACGGCGGCCTATCTGACGCAGGGTAACGACAGCCGGGTCGGCACGTTGACACTGCTCAACACGATGCTGGACTACACCCAGCCGGGCGTGCTCCGCAACTT
>DATMDS010000176.1:0-2193 GCA_035557575.1 Pseudonocardia sp.
GTGGCCCCCGCATGGGCATAACAACCCATTTCCGCCCGGTGGTGGTTTCTGCCGACGCGCGCGCCGCCGGACCGCTTCTAGCGTCGGCGCCGACTCGAACGAGCGAGCAGAGGAGCAGACCATGAGCGGAACGACGGGGACCGTTGCCCCCCAGAGACGGCAGCTGCTGGCCAGGTCGGCGGCGACCGACACCACGCTCACGATCGCGGGAGTGGCCACCGGAGTACTGCAGGCCGGCGAAGGCCCGCCGATGCTGCTGCTGCACGGGCCCGGCGAGTTCGGGGGGACCTGGCTGCCGGTGCTCGACGAGCTGGCCCGGACCCACCGGGTGATCGCACCCGACCTGCCCGGGCACGGCTCCTCCGACGCCCCGGACGGCGGGATCGATCCCGCCTTCCTGACCGTCTGGCTGCGCGACCTGATCGAGGCCACCTGCCCGACGGCACCGGTGCTGGTGGGTCGCGGCGTCGGTGGTGCGATCGGGGCGGAGTTCGCCGCGGCGCACCCCGACCGGATCACCGGGCTCGTACTCGTGGACACGATGGGACTCGCGCCGTTCGACCCGGATCCGCGGTTCGGGCTGGCGCTGCACCGGTTCCTCGGCGATCCGAACCAGAGCTCCTACGAGCGGTTCATGGACTTCTGCGCCTTCGACCTCGACGCGGCCCGGGTCCGGTTCGGCGACCGGTGGGTGCCGTTCTCCGGCTATGCCGTCGAGCTGGCTCGCGACCCGCGGGTGCAGGCGGCGACCGGCGCCATGATCGGCCTGTACGGCGCGCGGGCACTGCCCCACGAGCGGCTGTCCTCGATCACCGTGCCGACCAGCCTGATCTGGGGGCGGCAGGACGCCGCGATCGCCCTCGGCGTCGCCGAGGCAGCCGCCGAGCGGTACGGCTGGCCGCTGCTGGTCGTCGACGGCGCCGGGGACGACCCCGGCCTGGACCGGCCGCGCGAGTTCCTCGTGGCGCTGCACTCCACCCTCGATGTGAGGAGCCGGTCATGACGACGTACGACGTCATCGTGGTGGGCGCCCGCTGTGCCGGCTCCCCGACCGCGATGCTGCTGGCCCGGCGCGGGCTGCGGGTGCTGGTCGTGGACCGGGCGCGGTTCCCCAGCGACACCGTCTCGACCCACATCCTGCATCCACTGGGCGTGGCCGCGCTGCAGCGCTGGGGTCTGACCCGAGGCGTCGCCGGCTGTCCGCCGATCGACACCTACTCCGTGGACTTCGGCCCGTTCTCGCTGACCGGCGCGCCCGGCACCCCCGACTCAGCGGTCGCCTACGCGCCCCGGCGCACCCAGCTGGACGCGGTGCTGGTCGAGGCCGCGGCGGAGGCCGGCGCGGAGGTCCGGCAGGGCTTCAACGTCGGTGAGGTGCTGGTCGAGGACGGCGGGGTCGTCGGGATCCGGGGCCGCGACGCCGGGGGCGCAACGGTCACCGAACGCGCCCGGGTCGTCATCGGCGCGGACGGCCTGCACTCGGTCGTCGCCGAAACGGTGCGCCCGGAGGAGTACCGCGAGCGCCCGCGGCTGCTGGCGGCGTACTACGGCTACTGGAGCGGCCTACCGATGGACGGCCGGTTCGAGACCTACGTGCGCCCGGACCGGGGCATCGCCGCCTGGCCCACGAACGACGGGCTCACCATGGTGATCGCCGGCTGGCCCTACGCCGAGTTCGCGCAGAACAAGACCGACGCCGGGCGCCACTACCGCGCCGCGCTCGACCTGGTGCCGGAGTTCGCCGAGCGGATCGCCGACGCGCGGCTCGAGACCCGGCTGGTCGGCGCCGCCGTACCCAACTTCTTCCGCAAGCCGTTCGGCCCCGGCTGGGCGCTGGTCGGGGACGCGGGCTACCTCAAGGACTTCATCACCGGCCAGGGCATGCAGGACGCATTTCGCGACGCGGAGCTGTGCGCGACGGCGGTCGCAGACGCCCTCGAGGGGCGCCGGCCGTTCGAGAGCGGGATGGCCGACTACCAGGCCGTCCGCGACGCGGCGGTCTCCGGCATCTACGACCTGACCTGCGAGCTCGCGACGCTGGAGCCGCCCACGCCGGAGATGCAGCAGGTGCTGGGATCCCTGGTGGGCGACCGCACCGGCATGGACCTGTTCGCCCGGGTGTGCGCCGGGGTCACCCCGCCGGAGGAGCTGTTCGCGCACGCGTCCGGCACGCACTGACCCGGCGCCGCACGG
>DATMDS010000177.1:0-2118 GCA_035557575.1 Pseudonocardia sp.
CAGCCGGATCCTGGCGCAGCGGGAGATCCGGGCCACGCTGGCCACGCTGGCCGGGGTGGCCGCCTCGGTCCGCTACTCCGCGGTCGACGTGCGGGACCCGGTGGCGGTCAATGCCCTGGTGGAAGGCGTGTACCAGCGGCACGGGCGGCTGGACGGGATCGTGCATGGAGCCGGGGTGCTCGCCGACCGGCTGCTGGTCGACAAGACACCCGAGGGATTCGCCCGGGTATGGGCGACCAAGGTCGACGGGGCGCGGGCGCTCGCCGAAGCGGCCCGCGAGGATCTCGGCTTCCTGGTGCTGTTCGGCAGCGTGTCAGGGGTGTTCGGCAACCGCGGGCAGGTCGACTACTCCGCCGCCAACGACGCGCTGGACACGCTGGCCCGGATCTGGGCCAGCCGGATCCGCAGCCGGGTAGTCGCGGTCGACTGGGGGCCGTGGGCGGTGCCCGACGACGGGACCGGGATGGTCTCCGCTGAGCTGACGCGCGACTACGAGCGGCGTGGCATCGGGTTGATCGAGGCCGCCGACGGCGTCGGGTGCCTGCTCGCCGAGCTGGCCAGCGGCACCGACCCCCAGGTGGTGTACATGTGTGCCGAACCGGCGCCATTCGAGGCCGGACAGAATGGCTGAACCGATCGAGGTGGCCATCGTCGGGATGGCCGCGGTGTTCCCCGGCGCGCCTGACCTGGCCACCTACTGGTCCAACATCCTGGCCGGCGTGGATGCGATCACCGATGTTCCGGCTGGCCGCTGGGACCCCTCCTACTACGATCCCGAGGCTGCCGCGACCCGGCGCGGCGACCGGCTGTACTGCCGCCGCGGCGGGTTCGTGGCGGCAGTCGGATTTGACCCGGTGCGGTTCGGCATCATGCCGGTGGCGGTGGCCGGCGGGGAACCTGACCAGCTGATCGCGCTGCAGATCGCCGCCGAGGCACTCGCTGACGCCGGTGGCGAGGACCAGCTGGGTGACCGATCCCGAGCTGGGGTGATCATCGGCCGGGGCGGCTACCTCACGCCCGGTCTGGCCCGGCTGGACCAGCGGATCCGGACCGCGAACCAGCTCGTCACTACCCTGCGTGAGCTGCTCCCGGACGTCGACGAGGCACGACTGGACGAGGTCCGGACCGCTTTCCAGTCTCGGCTCGGCCCGGACCGGCCGGAGACCGCGATCGACCTGGTGCCTAACCTGGTGGCCTCCCGGGTGGCCAATCGGCTGGACTTGGCGGGCCCCGCCTACACCGTCGACGCGGCCTGCGCCTCGTCGTTGGTCGCCATCGACCATGCCGTCTGGGAGCTGACCGCCGGCCGCTGCGACGTGGTGATCGCCGGCGGGGTGCACCACTGTCACGACATCACGCTGTGGAGTGTGTTCAGCCAGCTCGGTGCGCTGAGCCCCAGCCAGCGGATCCGGCCCTTCCACCGCGGCGCCGACGGCCTCCTCATCGGCGAGGGCACCGGCATGGTTGTGCTCAAGCGTCTCGCCGACGTCGGCGACGACCGGGTGTACGCGGTGATCCGCGGTAGTGCAGTGGCCAGCGACGGGCGGGCGAGCAGCCTGATGAGCCCGCGGGCCGACGGGCAGGTACGGGCTATCGAGCGGGCCTGGCAGGCGGCCGATCTCGATCCCACCGAGTCGGGTGCGCTCGGCCTGCTCGAGGCACACGGGACCGCGACGCCGGCCGGCGACGGGACCGAGCTGGCGTCGCTGACCCGGGTATTCGGGCCAGCGAACGGCACCGGCCAGGACATCGGCATCGGCTCGGTGAAGTCGATGATCGGCCACGCGATGCCGGCCGCCGGCATCGCCGGACTGATCAAGGCCGCGCTGGCCGTGCACCACGGCGTGCTGCCGCCCACCCTGCATTGCGAGGACCCGCACCCGGCCCTGGCCGGCTCCCGCTTCGCGCCGGTCACCGAGGCCCGACCGTGGACCACGATCGGACGCACGCCGCGCCGGGCCGCAGTCGACGCATTCGGCTTCGGCGGCATCAACGCGCACACCATCGTGGAGCAGCCGCCGGACACCCGACGCTCCCGGCGAGCCCGGCCCTCGGGTCCCGAGCGGGTGCTGCTGCTGGCCGGGGCCGGTGTGGACGAGCTGGCCCGGCAGCTCCAGG
>DATMDS010000178.1:0-13960 GCA_035557575.1 Pseudonocardia sp.
GCCCGGCTCGGCGTCGTCGTCGACCAGGGCCTGTCCGTCGCCCCGGCTGCGCCCCTCGCGACGAGCCGGGTCGGCCGGCCCGGCGAGCATCCCCCAGTCGTCGACACCGGCACGGCCGGCCGGCCCGCCCCATGGACCGACGGTGGGCGACACCGGGAGGGCCTGGTCGTCGGGAGCGGCGACCGGTCGGACCTCGGTGTCCTGCGTGGACTCGGCGAACAGGTCGAGCGGGGCGGCGGCCGCGGTGGGCGGGCCCGCGTCGTCGAACCGATCGTCGGTGGCCGGGGCCCCGACCGAGGAGCGCAGTTCCCGCTCGGTGCGCTCGACGGCCTCCAGCGCGTCCCGCCACCGCGGGTTGGCCCGGCGCAGCCGCTCCATCGGGCCGGTGTGGCCGACGTCGCGGGTCGTCGACTTCCCGATCAGCGGAATCTGCTCGGTCGGATCCTCCACCTCCGGCCGGCTGTCCGAGCCGAAGATCGATTCGCCGAAGGGGAAGTTCGGGGCGGGCGCGCGGACGTTCGGCAGCGGCCCGGACACCGGTTCCCGATCCGCGAACGGGTCCGGCTGCGGCACCTCCCAGGCCGGTGTCGCGACGGCCACGGCCGCGCCGTTGGCCTCCGCCGGCATTGCCGGAGCCGGCTCGGCGGGTCGTTCACCGGCAGGTGCCCGGACATCGGTGGCCACCGGGCCGGGCACGTCCACCGGCTCGTCCGCATCGTCCCCGGCCCGGCGCCGCCTGCGGCGACCGCTCGGCACCCCGGCGCCGTGCTCGGCGAGCAACTCGGCGACGGTGCGCTGCCGCGGGTGATCAATGTCCGAACTCATCGCTCACACCGTGCCCCGGTCGGATTCGCGCATCCAAGACCGCAGGGTGTGTCCTGCGCCGAACGGTCGATCCGGATCGCTCCGTCGATCGCGCCGCCCAGCCGGGTCCCCGCCGCGGGACGACTCCCACGATCAGGCCGAGCTCCGGGTCCGGTGCGCACTCCCGAAGGTTACTGCGGGTCGTGATGTGCCCGTGACCCGAACCCGGTGCCGCGGGGTCGGCGCCGCTCAGGCTTCGAACTTGTAGCCCAGACCGCGCACCGTGACCAGGTGCGCCGGGTTGCCCGGGTCGGCCTCCACCTTCGCGCGCAGCCGCTTGACGTGCACGTCGAGGGTCTTGGTGTCGCCCACGTAGTCCGCGCCCCAGACCCGGTCGATCAGCTGCCCGCGGGTCAGCACCCGGCCCGCGTTGCGCAGCAGGTACTCCAGCAGGTCGAACTCCTTCAGCGGCAGCGCCACCTCGACCCCGCCCACCGCGACCACGTGCCGTTCCACGTCCATCCGCACCGGCCCGGCCACCAGCACACCCGAGCCCGGCTCGCTCTCGGCGGCCGGCTCCTTGCCGCGCCGCAGCACCGCGCGCACCCTGGCGATCAGCTCCCGCGCGGAGTACGGCTTGGTGACGTAGTCGTCCGCACCCAGCTCCAGCCCGACCACCTTGTCGATCTCGCTGTCGCGGGCCGTCACCATGATCACCGGGACGGCCGAGCGGCTGCGCAGCGCCTTGCAGACGTCGGTGCCGCTCATCCCCGGCAGCATCACGTCCAGCAGCACGATGTCGGCGCCGTTGCGGTCGAACTCGGCCAGCGCGTCCGGCCCCGTCGCGGTGACGGCCGTGGTGAAGCCCTCCCGCCGGAGCAGGAAGGCCAGCGGGTCGGCGAAGGACTCCTCGTCCTCCACGATCAACACTCTGGGCATGGGTTCCTCCTGCGCGACGGTTCTCAGCCGACCCGGCCGAGATCCGCGCCGGGCACCACTGCTGGCTCGGCGGGCTCGGCGGCGGGCGCGGCCGGTGATGGGGACGGAGTCACAACCGGGCCCGACGCCGAGACCGCCGGCCGCGCGGGGCCGAGCGACCGGACAGCGGGGGCCGGCGCGGTGGCCGCGCCCCGCAGGGGCAGCCGCATGGTGAACGTGGAGCCGGTCCCCAGGCTGCTCCACAGCACCACCTGGCCGCCGTGGTTGTTCAGCACGTGCTTGACGATGGCCAGCCCCAGGCCGGTGCCACCGGTGGCCCGGGACCGGGCCGGGTCGACCCGGAAGAACCGCTCGAACACCCGCTCCTGGTGCTCGGGGGCGATGCCGATGCCGCGATCGGTCACCGAGATCTCCGCCCAGCCGCCGATGCGCCGCCGCGACACCGACACCGAGGCCTGGGTCGGCGAGTACGCGATGGCGTTCGCCAGCAGGTTGGACAGGGCGGTGACCAGCAGGGTCCGGTCGCCGTCCACCTGCATCCCGCTCGGGCCGTCGACGATGATCTCGACATCGTCGGCCTCGCCGGCGATCCCGCTCCGGCACAGGGCCTGCGTCACGACCTCGTCGATGTCCACCACGGTCAGCTCGGGCAGCCGCTCGGCCCCGGTCAGCCGGGACAGCGCGATCAGCTCGGTGACGAGGTGGCCCAGCCGGGTCGACTCATTGAGGATCTTGGTGCCGAAGTGGCGCACCTCGACCGGGTCGTCGGCCGCGTCCAGCACCGCCTCGGCGAGCACCCCCATCGCGCCGACCGGTGTCTTCAGCTCGTGGCTGACGTTGGCCACGAAGTCGCGCCGGGTGGCTTCCAGCCGCACCGCCTCCGAGGTGTCGCCGGCCTCGACCATCGTGAAGTCCGGCCCGAGCGGCTGCACCTGGGCCAGCACCGAGGTGGGTGGGCGACCCCGGTGCCCGACCGGGGACAGGTCGACCGCCACCGGTCGCCCGTCGGTCAGCACCTGCTGGCTGGCCGCCACCGCGCGGGCGTCGACGCGCCCGTCGGTCACCACGCCGAGCTCCTCGGCGCGGGAGTTGTGCAGCACCACGGCGGCCGCCCGGTCCAGCACGACGAGCCCGGCGGTGGCCGAGGAGAAGGCGCGGCGCAGCAGCTCCGGGTCGGGGGACGAAGCGGTCGCCGCGGGTGCCGGCGGTGCGGGCGACGGGGCGCGCCGGCCCAGCCGGAGCCCGACCAGCAGCCCCAGCCCGAGGGCCAGCAGCCCGGTCAACGCGCACGCCAGGGCGATCACGCCGTCATGGTAGGCAGGCCGGCCCGGTCCGCGGCCAGTCCGAACTGCCCACCGTGATGTGTCCAACGCGGACGCGCCGCATCTTTCGCCCGGCGTTCACCCCCGGTTCACCACGGTGTCCGGATCGTGCCGTCAGCGCCCCTGGGCGGCCACCGCGGCCGCGGCCGCCACCGCCGCCTCCGGGTCGAGGTAGGTGCCACCGCGCGTCGTCGGCGCCAAGGAGTCGTCCAGGTCGTAGCGCAGCGGGATGCCGGTCGGGATGTTCAGCTCCGCGATGTCCGCGTCCGAGATGTTGTCCAGGTGCTTGACCAGTGCGCGCAGCGAGTTTCCGTGCGCGGCCAGCAGCACCATCTTGCCGGCCCGCAGGTCGGGCACCACGGCCTCCTCCCAGTACGGCAGGAAGCGCTTGACCACGTCGGCCAGGCACTCGGTCCGGGGCATCGCCGCGTCGAGCCCGGCGTAGCGCGGATCGCCCTCCTGGGAGAACTCGGAGGTCGACTCGAGGGGCGGCGGCGGCACGTCGTAGGAGCGCCGCCAGAGCATGAACTGCTCCTGGCCGAACTCCTCGAGGGTCTGCTTCTTGTTCTTGCCCTGCAGCGCCCCGTAGTGCCGCTCGTTCAGCCGCCAGTCCCGTTTCACCGGGATCCAGTGCCGGTCACAGGCGTCCAGCGCCAGGTTCGCCGTGGAGATCGCCCGCCGCAGCAGCGAGGTGTGCACCACGTCGGGCAGCAGGCCGGTCTCGCGCAGCAGCTCGCCACCCCGCCGCGCCTCCTGCTCGCCGGCCTCCGACAGCGGCACATCCACCCAGCCGGTGAACAGGTTCTCGGCGTTCCACACGCTCTGCCCGTGTCGCAACAGCACCAGGGTTCCCATGGGGGCTCACTCTGCCAGGTCGGCTGCCGGCAGAGGAGAGGTCGCGTCCGGTGACGACGGCCGATCGAGCGGCCCGCACGGCGCGCCCGGGCCGCCGATCATCGCGGCGCAGATCTCGCGCAGGTGCCGCACCTGCTCGCAGGACAACCGGTCGAACAGGTGCTCCCGCACGGTCCGAACGTGGCCCGGCGCGGCCGCGGCGAGCGCGTCGAACCCGGCCGGGGTCAGGGTGGCCAGCGTGCTGCGCCGGTCGTCGGGGCAGGGCCGGCGCAGGATCCAGCCGCGGCGCTCCAGCCGGGCGACCGCGTGCGAGAGCCGGCTCTGCGAGCTCTGGGTGATCTCCGCCAGGTCGCTCATCCGCAGCGTCCGGCCCGGGACCTCGGACAGCATGGCCAGGATCTGGTAGTAGGCGTGCGGCATCCCGGAGTCGCGCTGCAGCTGCCGGTCCAGCGCGCTCTCCAGCAGCGCCGTCGCGGCGACGTAGGACATCCACGCGGCCAGCTCGTCGTCGCCCAGCCAGCGGTCCTCGTCGTGAGTCACGACGCATACTCTACCGGTACGTTTGAACTTTCATGTGTTGAGCGGATAAGGCATAATTGAAGTCTCAACAACCGGAGGTAACCGTGCCCGTGCAACGCCTCAACCACGCCGTGCTCTACGTGCGCGACGTCGACCGCAGCGTCGACTTCTACCGCTCCGCCCTCGGCTTCCGGGTGGTCACCGAGATGGCCGGCCGGGCGGCCTTCCTGCAGGCCGAGGCATCGAGCAACGACCACGACCTGGGCCTGTTCGCGGCGGGCGCCGACGCCGGGGACTCGACCGCCGGCCGCAGCACCGTCGGGCTCTACCACCTGGCCTGGGAGGTGGACACGCTCGCCGAGCTGCGCCGCATCGCCGGCGTGCTGAGCGAGAACGGGGCCCTGGTGGGAGCGTCCGACCACGGCACGACCAAGGCGCTCTACGCCCACGACCCGGACGGGATCGAGTTCGAGGTCAGCTGGCTGGTGCCGGCCGAGCTGCTGACGCCCGAGGTCACGATGAGCACGCGACCGCTCGACATCGACGCCGAGATGGCCCGGTATGGTGCAGAGACACGGGGCGGTGTGGGGGTCTCGGTCACACCGAGTTGAGGCAGTAACACGTTCGGTTCAGTGTTGACCGATCTCGCGGAGAGTAGGATCCCCTGCCGGCACCACAACTAGCGGCGAATCCAGCGAGGACCAGGCGGTGACCGGAGTGAACCCGGAATGCGCCGACGACCTCGTGCACGACGCGTTCTTCTACACCGACGCGTCGAGCTACCGGGCAGGGCTGCTCGACTTCATCCGCACGGGCCTCGCGAACGACGAGCCGGTGCTGGTCGCGGTCCCGCAGCCAGGACTGGGGCTGGTGCGCTCCGCGCTCACGCCGGAGGAGGAGCCGCAGGTGCGGACCGCCGACATGTCGGTGGCGGGCCGGAACCCCGGGCGGATCATCGGTTCGGTGCTCAGCGCCTTCGTCCGCGAGCACGCCGGACGCCGGGTGCGGATCATCGGTGAGCCGATCTGGGCCGGCCGCAGCACCGACGAGTACCCGGCCTGCGCCGAGCACGAGGCCCTGATCAACGTGGCGCTCGGGTCGGCGCCGGCCTACATCTTCTGCCCGTACGACGTGACCCATCTCGACCGCTCCGTACTGATCGACGCCACCCGCACGCACCCGACGCTGGCCGCGGGCAACGAGCGCTGGAACAGCCCGGGCTACACCGACTCCAAGGCCGTCGCGGCGTCCTTCGACCGGCCGCTGCCACCGCCCCCTGCGCACGCCGACGTGCTGGTCATCGCGCCGAACACCAAGCCGAGCACGGCGCGGCGCTTCGTCAACGACTACGCCGAGCGGGCCCGGATGGCCGTCGGCCGCGCCGCCGACCTGCGGCTGATCGCGCAGGAGCTGACGCTCAACACCCTGGTGCACGCCGGTGGGCGTGGCCTGCTCAGCATCTGGGCCGGCACCGACGAGATCATCTGCCAGGTCCAGGACGGCGGCCGGATCGACGATCCGCTGGTCGGGCGCCGCCCACCGCCGCCGTCGGACGAGGGGCACGGGCTGTTCGCCGTACACAAGGCGGCCGATCTGGTCCGGGTGCACCGGCGTACCGAGGGCACCACGGTCCGGGTGCACGTCGGGCTCACCTAGGCCGGCGGGCTCCGGTGCTCGCGTCCATCCGGTAGCCCTCGCGCGCGGAGAAGCGCGCGGTGACGGCGAAGCGGTCCGCACGCACCAGCGTCTGCCGCCACTCCACCGGGAGCTCCCCCGCGCAGCCGAGCCGGTCGATCGCGAACGCGGCCACCTCCGGCCCGATCCCGAGCAGCCGGCGCTCGGCCTCGTCGGGCACCACGGCGCGGATCCGCTCGCTGCCCCCGGTGACCCGCACCCCGCAGCGCGCCGCGTACTCGGTGTAGAGCGCGGTGCGGCCGAAGTCCACCTCCAGCAGCGGGGCGGCGAGCTGCTCGGGCAGCCAGACCCGGTCCACCGCGAGCGGGTCGGAGTCGGCCAGCCGCAGCCGTTCCAGGTGCACCAGCGGGGTCGACTCCTCCAGCCCCAGCCGGGCCGCGACCACCCCGTCGGCCCGCACGTCCAGGGTGCGCACCACGCTGCGCTGCACCTTCCCGGTCGCCTCGACCGCGGTGAACAGGCTGTAGATCTCCCCGAGCGGCTGCTCGATCTCGGCCGGCTCCGCACGGCGCGGCGTGCGCCCACGCCCGGCCACCACCAGGCCCTCGTCGCGCAGCCGGCGCACCGCCTCGCGCACGGTGTGCCGGCTGACCCCGTACTCGGCCACCAGCGCCAGCTCGCCGGGGAACGACCGGGCGAACTCGTCGCGGTCCAGGCGCAGCCGCAGATCCGCCAGCAGCTGCTCCCACAGCGGTTGCTCGGCGGTGCGGTCCAACGTCCGTGCGGTCACCGTCGCCCTCCTGGGGCACCGGCCGGGGAGCACGGTCGCGCGCTGTCGACCGGTTCCGGGTGCCGCACCATACCTCTACCGTAAGTGACGACGCGTCGGCCGTCCGCGGCTTCGCGGGCGACCCTCGGCACATCCCGGCCCACCTGCTGCCGCGGGTTCCTCCCGATCAGGGGTGCCGCAATCACCCACGGCGCTCGCACCGGGCCCGGGTGGGCACTCCCGCACGTCGTCGACGTCGACGGCGAGCCGGACGCGCGCCCCGGCGACCTCGTTGACCTCGGCTGTGGTCAGCACCGAGACGGGTTGGGCGCTGGTGTCGATGTCGACGCGGGTGGTGCCGCCCAGGGGCACCACCCGCCGCAGCGTCCCCGGTACGACGAGGGCCGCGGGTGGGTCAGCCGCGGTGGGCCCGAGCAGCCGGCAGCGTTCGGGTCGGGCGACGAGCATCGTCGGGTGCCCGGTCAGGGCGGGAGGGAGCCGCGTCGTGTAGCCGAGCAGGGCGGCGCAGTCCAGGTCGGCCGGGGCGTCGAGCACGGTGGGCGTGGAACCGATCTGGCGGATCCGGCCGTTGATCAGCAGCACCGTTCGCTGCGCGAGTGCTCGGGCTTCGTCCCGATCGTGGGTGACGATCAGGACCGCGGCCCCGAGCTGCTGCAGGACGGATCGCAGATCGGCCAGCAGATCGGCCCGGGTGGTGGCGTCGAGACCGGTGAGGGGCTCGTCGAGCAGCAGCACCCGTGGCGCGACCGCGAGGGCTCGCGCGATCGCCACCCGCTGGGCCTCGCCGCCGGAGAGGGTGCGCGCATCGCGGTCGGCGAGCTGGGTGATGCCGAGAGCAGCCAGCCAGGGGTGGGCCCGGCCACGTGCCGCGCTGCGTCGGACGCCGCGCAACCGCAGTCCGGCCGCGACGTTGTCCAGGACGGTGGCCCGTTGCAGGATCGGGCGTTGCAGGACCGCGGCGACGGCGGCGCGGAGGGCTGCTGTGCCGGCCGGCCGGCCATCGAGCCGGATCTCCCCGCGGAGCTGCCCACCGCCCACCATGGCCAGCGCGCGGAGCAGGGTGGACTTCCCGGCGCCGTTGGGCCCGAGGACGGCCACGGTCTCGCCGGCCGTGACGTCGAGCGCGGGAACGGCGAGCAGTTCCCGCCGGCCGGCGGTGACCACGAGATCGCGGCAGCCGATGCTCATCGGGGCTGCCGCACGGTCGCGCGCTGCTGGGCGAGGGTGATCGCCAGGTTGACCGCGAACGCGATCACCAGCAGGACCAGCCCGAACGCGATGGCCAGGGCGAACTGGCCGCGTCCGGTGGCCAGCACGGCCGCCGTGGTCAGCACCCGGGTCTCGCCGGCGAGGTTGCCGCCCACCATCTGCGCGGCCCCGACCTCGCTGACCACGGCCCCGAAGCCGGCCAGCCCGGCGGCGAGGAGCGGCAGCCGGGCCTCGGCGAGCAGCGCCAGCAGCGCGCGGAGGCGGGTCGCCCCCAGCGCGCGCATCTGCACCAGGAAGTCCGGGTCGACCTGCTGCATGGCGGCCGCGGTGAGCGCGGTGACGACCGGGGTGGCGATGGCGGCCTGGGCGATCATCATGGCGGTGGGGGTGTAGAGCAGCCCCAGCGCGCCCAGGGGCCCGCTGCGCCAGAGCAGCACGGTGACGAACAGACCCACGACCACCGGCGGCATTCCCATGCCGGTGTTCGCCGCGGCGAGCAGCACCCGTCGACCGCGAAACCGGCCCAGGGCGAGCCCGGTGCCCAGGGGCACTCCGAGCAGCACCGCGCCAGCGGTGGCGGTGAGCGAGACCCGCAGCGTCAGCCCGGTGATCGACCAGGTGTCCTGGTCGCCGGTCAGCAGCAGCCGCACCGCCTCGACCAGGCCGTCCACCAGCACGTTCACCGCTCGACCCGGCGACCGCCGTCACCGGCCAAGGGCGCTCTCCTCCTTGCCGGCATCCGGGGTGAACAGCGGCTGCCCGTACCGGTCCACCCCGAAGCGGCCGATCTGCTGCTGAGCCGACGGGGAGACGATCCAGTCGGAGAAGGCCCGAGCACCGTCGGGCTGGACCCGGTCGCCGGCCCTCGTCGTCATCTCGATCACGTGATAGACGTTGAGCAGGCCCGGATCCCCCTCGCTGAGCACCTCCAGCGCGAGGTTGTCGCGCTGCGCGAGGAACGTCGCCCGATCCGACAACGTGTACCCGGCCTTCTCACTGGCCACCTGCAGCGTGGCTCCCATCCCCTGACCGGTGGCCTGGTACCACCCCCCGCTCGGAGCGAGAGCGGCCTTCGCCCACAGGTCCTTCTCCTTGGCGTTGGTGCCCGAGCCGTCGCCCCGGGAGACGAACACCGCCCCCGCGGCAGCGATCTTCTGCAGCGCCTCGACACTGCCCGAGCCGCGCACCCCGGCCGGGTCGGCCGCCGGGCCGACGAGCACGAAGTCGTTGTGCATCACCAGCCGCCGCTGGCCCGCGGTGCCCTCGGCCACGAACATCGTCTCCGCTGCCGGCGAGTGCACCAGCAAGGCGTCCGCCTCTCCGCGTCGGCCCAGCTCGATGGCCTGCCCGCTCCCGACGGCCAGGGTCTTCACCTGCCACCCGGTCTCCCTGCTGAACGCCGGCAGCAACTCGTCGAGCAGACCCGAGTCCTGCGTGCTGGTCGTGGTGGCCAGGATCAGCGACCGCTCCCCCGAGGGCCCCGCCGCCGGCGCGCCCGCAGTCCCGCACCCCGCGAGCAGCACTCCCACGAACGCGATGACGGCAACGATCGGTCGGCGCACCGGCTGCACCTTTCTGTCACAGGTCAGAACGGAACAACCCTAGAGTTCACCGGCGTGACCCGATACCGGGAGATCTGTCTGGACCTCGCGCACCGCATCGACGCCGGCGAGCTGCGCCCCGGGGACGAGCTGCCGGCCGTCCGCGAACTGGCCCGCCGGTGGCGCTGCACCGCCTCCACCGTCAGCCGCGCCCAGCGGCAGCTGGCCGACACCCGCGTCCTCGAGCTCGGCGACCGGCGGCGGGCCCGGGTCGGCGTCGACGCCGTCCTCGCCGCCCGGCACTACCTGCACGGCCACCGCGTGCTGCGCCTCGCCGGCAGCGACGATCCCGGTCTCGACCTGCTCCTGCGCCACCTCGGGCCGGCAGTCACCCCGGTGTCCGCGGCCGGCAGTACGGCCGGCCTGCACGCGGTCGTCCAAGGACGCGCCGACGGAGCCGCGGTGCACCTGCTGCATCACACCGGCACGTACAACGCGCCCTTCGCCCGGGCCCTGCTGCGGGACCGGAAGCCGCACCTGATCCAGCTGTGGCGCCGCGAGCAGGGCCTGATCGTGCGTCCGGGTACCGCCGGCCCGCGCGCGATCGACGAGCTGCCCGGGCGACGGATCGCCCGGCGACGCCCCGGAACCGGAACGCGGGTGCTGCTCGACCGGCTGCTGCTCGACGGCGGTCACGACCCCGACACCCTGCGCGGCCCCGAGCTCGGCTCGCACCTGGAGGTCGCGCTGGCCGTGGCCACCGGCGTCGTGGACGCGGGACTCGGCGTTCGCTCGGCGGCAACCTCCCTGGACCTGCACTTCATCCCGGTTCGTTGGGAGAACTACGATCTCGTCCTGCCCGGCGACACCCTGGACACCGCGGCGGAGCTCGTGGCCGCGCTCCGTTCGCCGACGTTGCGCACCGCGGTCGATGCCCTCACCGGCTACGACACCACCCGCTCCGGCGACGTCGTCGACCTCGACGCGACTCCCACCTGAAGAGGTCCGCTCGAACAGGCCGTCGACGTGAATTCCGAGTGGCTTGTCGGGGCGACTATGTGCGTCTACGCTTACCGTTTGTGCCGGCTTACGGAGACGCGGGTCTCGGACTGCTCGGCGACCCGAGCCGGCGCGCCATCTTCGAACTGCTCGCCCGTGGACCGTGCTCGGTGCAGGAGCTGGCCGATGCTCTCCCCATCAGCCGGCCGGCGGTCTCGCAGCACCTGAAGGTCCTCCTCGACGGGGGCCTGGTGGTCAGGCACGCCGAGGGCACCCGCCGGATATACCGCCTGAACCCCGAGGGCGTGACCGCCCTGCGGGCCTGGCTGGACGGCGTGTGGGGCGACGCGCTGACCGGCTTCCAGAAGGTCGCCGAGATGACGGCGTCCTCCGATGCGGACCCTGACCCCGAACAGGAGACTCCATGAGCACAACAGCGCCGATCCCGCCGATCACCGGAAGCATCACCGTCGGCGTGCCGATCGAGCGGGCCTTCGAGGTGTTCACCGCCTCGGTCGACACATGGTGGCCGCACGAGTACCACATCGGCCAGGCGGACGTCGCCGAAGTCGTCCTGGAGCCACACGAGGGCGGGCGCTGGTACGAACGCGGCGTCGACGACTCGGAGTGCGACTGGGGCCGGGTGCTGGTCTGGGAGCCGCCGCACCGGGTCGTGTTCACCTGGCAGATCAACGGCAGGTGGCAGTTCGACCCCGACCCGGACCACGCCAGCGAGATCGACGCCCGGTTCAGCGCAACGGGACCCGCGCAGACCCTGGTCGAGGTCGAACACCGCTTGTTCGAGCGCCTCGTCGGTGGCCAGGACATCCGAGCCGCGATCGACGGCGGCGGCGGTTGGGCGCTGCTGCTCGATGGTTTCGCCACCGTGGCGGCGGACCAGCGGTGACGCCGACGGTGCACGCGATGAGCCTGGCCCGCGCCGAGCGGGCCGATCTGGCCGAGCTCCTCGGCACCCTGACGCCGGCGCAGTGGGAGGCGCCATCGCTGTGTGCCGGGTGGCGGACCCGGGACGTGGTCGCGCACATGTTCAGCTACGAGGACCTGAGCACCCTCGGGCTCGTCGGCCGGTTTCTCAGGGGAGGCCTGCTGCCGAACCGGGTCAACGCCGTCGGTGTCGCCGCCTACGCCGACCGCACCCCCGACCAGCTCGTGGAGCTCGTCCGGAGCCATCTGACCCCGAAGGGGCTGACCGCGGGGCTCGGTGGGCGGATCGCGCTGACCGACGGGCTGATCCATCACCAGGACATCCGCCGCCCGCTCGGGCTGCCGCGCATGATCCCGTCCGAGCGCCTGACCGCGGCGCTGGACACCGCGCGGACGGCGCCCACGATCGGCGCCGGGAGGCGCATCCGCGGGCTCACCCTCTCCGCTACCGACATCGAGTGGTCAGCGGGTCGAGGACCGCACGTCGAAGGTCCGGCCGAGGCGCTGCTGATGGCGATGGCCGGTCGGCACGGCATCGTCCCGGAGCTGTCGGGCCCAGGGCTGCCGACGTTGGCGGAGCGAATCGGCGGCTGAGGTCGCCACCGTCCTGCTGCCCCTTTGCTGATCTCCGAGCGTGCCGGGTGTGGGCGGCCCGCGGGTTCTTGGTTGTTGGTTCAGCCGCTCAGGTCGCGGTGGAGTCGTCGTTCGTGCAGCTCGGTGCCGCCGGGTCCGCGGTCGAGCTGGGAACGTCCGGTATCGGTCCAGCCGTGGCGATGGTAGAAGCGCAGGGCGCGTTCATTGGTGTCGAGAACCCACAAGCCGGCGTGGGTGAAGCCGCAGGATCGGAGGCAGTCGAGGGCGGCGGCGTGGAGCTGGGTGCCGATGCCGCGGTGCCAGACGTCGGGGTTGAGATAGAGCGCGTAGAGGTCGCCGAGAGTGGGGTCGGCGCGGTCGGCGGGAACGAGCGGCGGACCGGTCGCGGCCAAGCCGACGATGGCGCCTGCGATCGTTGCGACGACCGTGCGGGTGTGCGGCGGGCGGGCGGTGAGGGCGTCCGACCAGAACTGTTCCCGGTCGGGGATCGACAGGCCGGCCAGGACATCGTCGGGGAGCAGACCACGGTAGCCGGCGCGCCATGACTGCACGAGCACGTTGGCGATGGCGTGGGCGTCGGCCGGCGTCGCGTCGCGGAGCTCGACCATGCTGCCGATGCTTCCATGGGGGGCAATGGGCGGTTCGTGCTGACGTGACCGCCGGATCGATCACCGGCGCAGTGGTTGGCGCTGCTCCTCGGCGTTGTTCCCGCCTGGCTGTTGATCCCCGCGCTCGCTCTGCTTCTTCTGCTCTCCGCCGTCACGCTGTGGCGGCACCACGTTCGCACCTGCTCAGGGCCGGCGTCGAGAGGACGCCCATCGACCGAGGCTGCGTCCTGGTGGCCGGTCCGTCGTCAGAAGGGACGACCGCAAGCACCGCGACGAGGGAGAGTCCTCATGACCACCACACGTATCCAGCTCGCGCTGAACGTCGACAACATCACCGAGGCAACGGCGTTCTACACCCGCATGTTCGGGGTGGCCCCGCACAAGCAGCGCGAGGGCTACGCCAACTTCGCGATCGAGGACCCGCCGCTGAAGCTGGTGCTGTTCCAGAACCCGGGCGCGGCCGAGCGGCTCAACCACCTCGGGATCGAGGCACCCACCTCGGCGCAGGTGACCGCGGCGCTGACGAGGTTCACCGAGGCCGGGCTGGAAACCCGGGTGACCGAGCAGGACGTGTGCTGCCACGCCGCCCAGCACAAGCTGTTCGTCACCGCCCCGGACGTGCCACTGGGCTGGTGGGAGTACTACACCGTCCTCGACGACAACCCGGCCAACCCGGACGGGGCCTCGACCTCGGCATGCGAAGCGGGATGCAGCACCGGAGACAGCGAGCAGGCCACCTGCTGCGCCTGATCTCGAGCCTCTCCGCGGCGCGGTGGCCGGCCCGCAGAACGCGCCGGTCACTCGCCCCGCGGCTCGTGAAGTCGCGCTGTCCGAGATTCGGCCGACGCCGGGGCAGTGTGCGCCGCACGATGGCTTCCCTCGTCGCCTGTCGAGTGACATCCGACCGGCTTGACGTATTCCGATATGGGAATATGATGGCCGCCATGGCACGCGCAGCGACGACGTCGGACGTGTTCAACGCGATCGCCGAGCCGCAGCGCCGGGACGTCCTGGCGCTGCTGCGGGCGGGTGAGCGGCCGGTGACCGACCTGGCCCAGCAGCTGGGGATGAGCCAGCCGGGGGCGTCCAAGCACCTGCGGGTGCTCCGGGAGGTGGGGCTGGTGCGGGTCCGCGGGGCGGGCAAGCAGCGCCTCTACGGCCTGGACGCCCGCGGGCTGCGGCCGGTCCACGAGTGGGTCG
>DATMDS010000179.1:0-17190 GCA_035557575.1 Pseudonocardia sp.
CGCCTACGAGCGGGTGCCGAAGGCCGAGGTCGAGGACCTCGTGCTGGAGGAGGTGCCGGACGTCGCGTACGAGGACATCGGCGGCCTGTTCCGCCAGATCGAGCAGATCCGCGACGCGGTGGAGCTGCCGTTCCTGCACGCCGACCTGTTCCGGCAGTACCAGCTGCGGCCGCCGAAGGGCGTGCTGCTCTACGGCCCGCCCGGCTGCGGCAAGACGCTCATCGCGAAGGCGGTGGCGAACTCGCTGGCGAAGAAGGTCGCGGCGGCGCGCGGCGACGACCCGAACGAGGCCAAGTCCTTCTTCCTCAACATCAAGGGCCCGGAGCTGCTCAACAAGTTCGTCGGCGAGACCGAGCGGCACATCCGGATGATCTTCCAGCGTGCGCGCGAGAAGGCGTCCGAGGGCACCCCGGTGATCGTGTTCTTCGACGAGATGGACTCGATCTTCCGCACCCGTGGGTCCGGCGTGTCCAGCGACGTCGAGACGACGATCGTGCCCCAGCTGCTCGCCGAGATCGACGGCGTGGAGGGGCTGGAGAACGTCATCGTGATCGGCGCCTCGAACCGCGAGGACATGATCGACCCGGCCATCCTGCGGCCCGGCCGGCTCGACGTGAAGATCAAGATCGAGCGGCCGGACGCGGAGGCGGCTCAGGACATCTTCTCCAAGTACCTGACCTCGACGCTGCCCATCCACACCGACGACATCGCCGAGTTCGGCGGCAACCGCAAGGCCTGCATCGACGCGATGATCCAGCGCGTGGTCGAGCGGATGTACGACGAGACCGAGGAGAACCGGTTCCTGGAGGTCACCTACGCCAACGGCGACAAGGAGACGCTCTACTTCAAGGACTTCAACTCCGGCGCCATGATCCAGAACATCGTGGACCGGTCGAAGAAGTCCGCGATCAAGTCGGTGCTGGAGACCGGCCAGCCGGGGCTGCGGGTGCAGCACCTGCTGGACGCGATCGTCGACGAGTTCGCCGAGAACGAGGACCTGCCCAACACCACCAACCCGGACGACTGGGCGCGGATCTCGGGCAAGAAGGGCGAGCGCATCGTCTACATCCGGACCCTGGTCACCGGCAAGAACGCCGAGACCGGCCGGGCGATCGACACCGCCAGCAACACCGGCCAGTACCTGTAACCGAGCGCACGTAACCGAACGGCACCGCCGAACGACAAGGTCGTTCAGCGGTGCCGTTCGTGCGTCGGGAGGAGTGCTCCCGCGGCGCCGGACACGGCCGGGTCTCGGACCAATAAAGCCCACGACGGCGGGGAACCGAGGCGGAGGTGGCGCCGTTCAGCAGATGAGCAGAAGGAAAGGAGCCCCGAACCCCGGTGCATCGACAGAACATCCGCCGATCCCGATCCGGAGGGCCGCGATGATCTACGTGGCCGTCGCCGGAACCGTACTGATCTTCGTTCTGGCCGTTGTCGTCGGCATCGTCGACGCGCGGCAGGCGCCCCGCTGGCGTCAGGTCGCTGCCGAGCGGCGCCGGGCCTGGGAGTCCGGCCACTACTACCGTGACGACTACTACCGTGACGACCAGCCGACGGGCCCACAGCCGCTGTCCGGGCGGACGTGACGGGGTCGCGCCGACCCCGCAGGTGTCCGATCCGTTCACGACCGGCCGCGCAGCAGCTCCTAGGGTCGCCGGCATGAGCATCGAGGCGCGACTGGGCGCGGTCGGAATCGTGGTGTCGGACATGGGCAAGGCGCTGGACTTCTACCGGCGGCTCGGGCTGCCGGTGCCGGCCGACGCCGACGGCGAGCCGCACGTGGAGGTGGATGCGGGCGGCGGGCTGCGGCTGCTGTTCGACACCGAGGCGACGGTCCGCTCGTTCCACCCGTCCTGGCGGCCGGCGGACGGTGGCGGGCGGGCCGGGCTGGCGTTCGCGCTGCCCGACGCCGCCGCCGTGGACACGGCCTACGCCCAGCTGACCGCAGCCGGCGCGCACGGGGAGCTGGCGCCCTTCGACGCCTTCTGGGGACAGCGCTACGCGGTAGTACACGACCCGGACGGCACCGGCGTCGACCTCTACGCGCCGCTGGCCGGCTGAGCCAGCTGCCGCGGCGACTGCCCGGCCAGCGCCCGGACCTCACGGGACAGGTGCGGCTGGTCGGCGTAGCCGGCGCGGGCCGCCACCTCGGCCGGCGGCACCCCGGAGCGCAGCAGCGCCAGCGCGCCCCGGAACCGCAGCACGCGGCGCAGCACCGCGGGGCCGTAGCCGAACCACTGCAGGCAGTGCCGGTGCAGGGAACGGGTGGTCCAGCCCAGTACGTCGGCGGTCTCGGCGGCCGAGCGGCCGCTGCGCAGCTGCCGGATCACCACCCACGCCGATGGCTGGGAAGGCGCGCCGGGGAGCGCCAGCGCGAGCTCGGTGAGCACGGCGGCCGGGGCGGCGCCGGCCTCCAGGCGGCCGGTCGCGGCCCGGGCCGGCGCCGGGTGGAGCTCGGCCAGCGGCGCGCGCTGGTCCCGCACCGCCGCCGCGGGCGTGCCGAGCAGAGCCGGCAGCTGCCCCGGGCCGAACCGCAGGCCGGTGGCCGGGGCCCCGGCCGGCGGCCGGTACGGGTGCGGAGCGGTGTCCGGGCCGGCGACGAGCAGCTCGGCCCCGGTCCAGATCAGGTCCATGCAGCCGTCGGGCAGGATGTCGACCGACCCGGCCGCCGCGGCCGGCCCGCCGGCCACGAACACGTTCGACCACACGCACTCGACCAGCCCGCGCAGCGGCGCAGGCGGGGGGAACTCGTGGTAGCCCACGGGGCCACGGTAGCCCGCCGCCCCGACGATGTCGGGGCGCCCACGGGCCGCGCGATCAGGACGCGCGGAGCACGGCCTCGATCTCGAGGTGGATCTGCACCTTCTCGCCGACGACCACGCCGCCCCCGTCGAGCGGCATCTGGATGTCCACGCCGAAGTCACTGCGGTTGATCGACGCCGAGGCCGAGAAGCCGGCCCGGGTGCCGCCGAAGGCGTCCGGGCCGAAGCCGCCGACCTCGACCCGCAGCGGCACCGAGCGGGTGACGCCCTTGATCGTCAGCTCGCCGTCGACGACCAGCTCGTCGCCGTCGACCCGCACGCCGGTCGAGCGGTAGGTCCACGTCGGGTGCTTGTCCACCTCGAAGAAGTCGGCCGAGCGGATGTGCGCATCCCGCTGGTCGTTGTTGGTGTCGATGGTGCCGGCGTCGATCGTGACGCTCACCGCGGAGTCGGCCACGTCGGCACCGGTCACGATCTCGCCGCTGAACGAGCTGAAGCGTCCGCGTACCTTGCTCACCATCATGTGCCGGACGGTGAAGGAGACGTCGGAGTGCACCGGGTCGATGTCCCAGGTGCCCTGCAGGTAACCGGGGATCCGAGTGGTGGTTGCGGTGGTCATGGTGACTGCCTCCGAAGTTAGTTGAGCTCTCAGGTGTTGAGAGCGACACTAGAGTAAACGTATTGAGAGTTCAACTATTCCGGAGGTGTGCCGTGGCCGACACGCGATGGCTGAGCGAGGACGAACAGCGGACGTGGCGCAGCTTCATCACGGCCAGCCGGCTGTTCTGGGATCGGGTCGAACGCCAGCTCCAGCAGTGCGCCGGGATCCCGCACGCCTACTACGAGATCCTGGTCCGGCTGTCCGAGGCGCCGGAGCGGACGCTGCGGATGAGCCAGCTGGCGTCGACCTCACTGTCCTCGCGCAGCCGGCTGAGCCACGCGGTCGCGCGCATGGAGGAGGCCGGCTGGATCCGCAGGCTGCCCTTCCCGGACGATCGCCGAGGCGCGCTGGCCCAGCTCACGGACGAGGGCATGGCCCGGCTCGTGGCGGCGGCGCCGGGGCACGTGGAGGAGGTGCGGTCACTGCTGTTCGACCCACTGTCGGCCGAGCAGCTGCACGCACTGCGCTCGATCAGCGACACCCTGGCCGCGCGCCTCTCGGACCACGCGGTGTGGCCGGCGACGGCGGACGAGCCGGCCTGCGACGAGCAGTGCTGACCCGGCCGCCCCTCAGGAGACCACGGCCAGCGCGTCGATCTCCACGAGCATCGTCTCGTGCGGGAGCTGCACGAACACGGTGGTGCGGCAGGGCAGCCGGCCGCTCGGCACGTGTTCGGCCAGGAACTCCTGGTAGGCCTCGTTCAGCGCCGGGAAGTGCTCGCGGGCGGTCAGGTACACCCGGAACATGATCACGTCCTCGACGCTCGCGCCGCCCGCCTCCAGCACGGCGCGGACGTTGTCCAGGGTGCGCCGGGTCTGCGCCCGCACGTCGCCCTCGCCGACATAGCGGCCGGTCGCCGGGTCGACCGCGCCCTGGCCGGAGACCTGCAGCAGCGGACCCTTGCGCAGGCCCTGGCTGAAAGCGGGCATCGGGGCCGGGGCGTCGGTGGTGCTGATCACGGTGGTGGTCATGCCGGGAGTCCTTTCCGTTCGGTGCTGGTCGCGGGCTGCCAGCCGCAGTCGAGTGAGATCCGCTCGGTGACCGTGAGCAGCCCCGGCAGCAGTTCGAGCAGCTCGTCGTAGCCGGTCACGATGTCGGGCACGGACACCGACACCGCGGCCACCGCCCGACCCGACGCGCCGCGCACCGGGGCGCCGATGCAGTTGATCGACGGTTCGTTCTCCTCGCGGTCGTGCGCCCAGCCCTGCTCGCGCACGGTGGCCAGCTCGGCCAGGAAGCCGGCTCGATCGGTGATCGTGTTCGGGGTGATCCGCGGGAAGCTCAGGTCGGCCAGGACCGCGTCCAGCTCGTCGCGCGGGAGGTCGGCGAGCAGCACCTTGCCGGCCGCGGTGGAGTGCAGCGGGGCGCGCAGCCCGATCCGCGACGCCATCCGGACGTGGTCGTGCGACTCCAGCTTGTCGATGTAGACGATCTCCGTCCCGGCCAGCTCGGACAGGTGCGTGGTGCGGCCGTGGGCGCGGTTGAACTTTCTCAGGTGTGGCGCGGCGATGGCCCGCACCTCCCGCTGCTCCAGCCCGCGCGAGGACAGCTCGTGGACGCGCGCGCCGAGGTGGTAGCGGTGGCTGCCGTCGCGGAACACGAAGTGCTGCTCGGCCAGCGTGCGCAGCAGCCGCAGCACGGTGGTCTTGTGCACGTCCAGCGCGGCGGCCAGCTGGTCCAGGGTGGCCGGGCCGGAGCCCAGCTGGACCAGGATCTGCAGCGCCTTGCCGACGCTCTGGCTCATCCGTCCCCTCCGCAGCTGGCGCGCCTACCGGCCGCCACCGGCCCGGAGAATCCGTCCGGCCCGACCCGGATCGTCGCCCATTCCTGCGCCGGGGCGTCCAGCAGCGCGGCACCGCGCGCGCCGGTCGGTGGCGCGGCCGAATCGGCGTGCACGGTGAGCACGGCGGCCGCGGACAGCTGCCCGCGGCGCAGGCAGCGGGGGACCGGCTCGCCGCGCACCAGGCCGGTGAGCAGCCCGGCGGCGAAGGCGTCGCCGGCCCCCACCGGCTCCACCAGCGCGGCGGTGATGCCGCTGGTGTGCACCAGCGAGGCGGCGGCCAGCCGGTCGGCCACCGCCGGGATGTCCAGGAAGCCCGGGTCCATGGCCGACGCCGCGGATCCGGCCCGGCGGTAGCGCATCCGGCTGCGTTCCGGGTCGTCCGGATCCAGGGCCTTGGCGTAGTAGCCGGTCGGCCGGGCCGGGTCGCGCTGCACGCCACCGGCCTCGATGCCGCGGGTGCCCAGCTGCGCGCCGAGCCGGCTGACCCAGGCAGCCGACACGCCAGCAGCGGCCAGCCCACCGGCCACGTTGGCCTCGGCTCCGGCCAGCTGCGCGGTGGCCGGGTCGGGTTCGACCCCGGGCTCCGGGAGGGCGGGCACCAGGGCCAGCGCCTCCCCGAGGCAGACCACCGTGGACTCCCGCATGCACGTGCCTCCCTGTTGACGCGTTCGCTGCGGCGATGCTACAAGGAGATGTCACGTTTTTGCAACGTAGATTGCGCAGCATGCAACGCAGCAGCTCACGATGCGGAGGACGCCACATGGCCGGCCCGATAACCGACTCCCGCCCGCGGTGGAGCAGCACTGCGGACCGGCTCGACGGCCCGCAGAAGTCGCTCCCGGCCGCCGCCGACGGCCGCACCGTCGAGGAGTTCCTGGCCGGCGGGCCGCGACTGTCCGCGTTCAGCACCCCCCTGCTCGTGCTGGACGATGCGGCACTGGCGCACAACGCCGACCGGATGGCCGGCTGGTGCGCCGAGCGCGGCGTCGAGCTCGCGCCGCACGGCAAGACCACGATGGCGCCGGCGCTGTGGCACCGGCAGCTGGACGCCGGGGCCTGGGGTATCACCGTGGCCACCGCGTCGCAGCTGTGGGTGGCCGTCGCGGCCGGCGTGCGGCGGATCCAGCTGGCGGGCGCCCTGGTCGACCCGGTCGCGCTGGGCCGGCTGGCCGCCGCCCGCGATGCCGACCCCGCACTGGACGTGTCGAGCTGGGCCGACTCGGCGGACACGGTGGCCGCGATGGAAGCCGCGCTGGCCGCGGCCGCCCCGGCCCGCCCGCTCGTCGTGCTGGTCGAGCTGGGCGCGCCCGGCGGTCGCACCGGTGCCCGCGACCGGGCCAGCGCCCACGCCGTGGCCGCCGCGGTGGGCGCCGCCGAGCACCTGGTGCTGGGCGGGGTCGCCGGCTACGAGGGCGCACTCGCCCACGACACGTCCCCGGCCGGGCTGGACACGGTGCGCGGCTACCTGCACGAGCTGGCCGCGCTGCACCGGGAGCTGCGCGCCGGGGACGCGTACCCGGGCCGGGCCGTGGTGACCGCGGGCGGCAGCGCCTACTTCGACGACGTCACCGACGTGCTCGCCCCGCTGGCCGACCCCGGGACGACGGTCCTGCTGCGCTCGGGTGCCTACCTCATCCACGACGACGGCTTCTACCGCGGCATCTCCCCGCTGGCCCGACCGGGCGTCGCGGGGCAGCCGTTCCGGTCCGCCATGCACGCCTGGGCCCGGGTGGTGTCCCGACCCGAACCCGGGCTGGTCCTGCTCGATGCGGGCAAGCGCGACGTCCCGTTCGACGAGGGGCTGCCCGAGCCGCAGCTGGCGGCCGACCAGCTCGGTCGCCCGACCCGGCCGCTGGCCGGCGAGATCACCGCGGTGAACGACCAGCACGCCTTCCTCCGGCTGGACCCGGCCGATCCGCTGCGGGTCGGGCAGGTGGTGCGACTCGGCCTGTCGCACCCGTGCACCGCGTTCGACAAGTGGCGCTGGATCCCGGTCGTCGCCGACGGCGCCGACGACCCGGTGGTCACCGAGCTGGTGAAGACGTACTTCTGATGCGCACCCTGATCCGCGGTGCCGCCGTGGTGGACGGCACCGAGACCGAGCGCTACCGCGCCGACGTGCTCGTCGACGGCACCCGCATCGCCGCGATCGGCAGGCCGGCGGCGCAGGCCGACCGCATCATCGACGCCGGCGGGCTGGTGCTGACCCCCGGTTTCATCGACATGCACGCACACTCCGACCTGGCCGTGCTGCTCGACCCGGCGCACCTGGCCAAGCTCAGCCAGGGCGTGACCACCGAGCTGCTCGGCCAGGACGGGCTGTCGTACGCGCCGGTCGACGACGCCGCGCTGGCCATGCTCCGGCGCAAGATCGCCGGCTGGAACGGCGACCCCGGCCCGGAGCTGTTCCGCTGGCGCAGCGTCGCCGGGTACCTGGACCGGCTCGACGAGGGCATCCCCGGCAACGCCGCCTACCTGGTCCCGCACGGCGTGGTCCGGGCTCTGGTCGTCGGCTGGGACGACGTGCCGGCCAGCGCCGCCGACATCGAGGCCATGTGCGACATCGTGCGCACCGCGATGGGCGAGGGGGCGGTCGGGCTGTCGGCCGGGCTCACCTACACGCCGGGCATGTACGCCGACAACGCCGAGCTGCTCGCCCTGCTGACCACGGTCGGCGAGCTGGGTGGCTTCTTCGCCCCGCACCACCGCTCCTACGGCAGGGGCGCGTTGGACGCGTACGCGGAGATGGTCGACCTGAGCACTCGGGCCCGCTGCCCGCTGCACCTCTCGCACGCGACGATGAACTTCGCGCCGAACAAGGGACGGGCCGGTGAGCTGCTGGCCATGCTGGACGCCGCGATCGACGCCGGCGCGGACATCACGCTGGACACCTACCCGTACCTGCCCGGCGCGACCACGCTCTCCGCGGTGCTGCCCAGCTGGTCGCAGTCCGGCGGCCAGGAGGAGACCCTGCGCCGGCTGCGCGATCCGGCTGCCCTGGCCCGGATCCGGGAGGACCTGGAGGTCAACGGCTCCGACGGGTGCCACGGCGTGACCGCCGAGTGGGACACCATCGAGATCAGCGGAGTCGGCCGCCCGGAGCTGGGGGAGGCGGTCGGGCGGACCATCGCCCAGCTCGCCGAGGCGCGCGCCGCCGACCCGTTCGACGTGTTCGTCGACCTGCTGGTGCGCGACGACCTGGGGGTCGGGATCCTGCAGCACGTCGGGCACGAGGAGAACGTGCAGGCGATCATGCGGCACCCGCGGCACACCGGGGGCAGCGACGGGCTGCTGGTCGGCGGCAAGCCGCACCCGCGGGCCTGGGGCACGTTCCCGCGCTACCTCGGCCACTACTGCCGGGACCTGGGGGTGTTCTCCCTCGAGGAGTGCGTCGGGCACCTGACCGGTCGGGCCGCGGCCCGGCTGCGGCTGACCGACCGCGGCCTGGTCCGCACCGGTCACGCCGCCGACCTGGTGCTGCTCGACCCGGACACGGTGGCCGACACCGCCACCTACGACGACCCGCGCCGGCCCGCCGCGGGCATCCCCTTCGTGTTCGTCAACGGGGAGCTCGCCATCGACGACGGGAAGCGCACCGACACCACGGCGGGGCGTGCGCTCCGCCGGCAATCCGATGGGAGCGTGCTGTGACCGATGTGCCGCGGACCGGCGCCGTGCTGGACCGACTGCGCGCCGACCGCGCGCTGACCGTGGTGCGCGCCGAACGCATCCCCGACGCCGTGCAGCTGTGCCAGGCGCTGGCCGCCGGCGGGCTGGGGCTGGTGGAGCTCACGTTCACCACCCCGGACGTGCTGGCGCACGTGGGCAAGGCCGCGGCCGCCGGGCTGCCGATCGGCGTCGGCACCGTGCTGACCGCCGACCAGGCGCGCGGCGCCGTCGACGCCGGTGCGGCGTTCCTGGTCACCCCCGGGCTGCGACCCGCGGTGGCCGAGGTCGCCGTCACCGCCGGGATCCCGGTGTTCCTCGGCGCGTTCACGCCCACCGAGGTGGCGACCGCGCTGGACCTCGGGGCGGCCGCGGTGAAGATCTTCCCGGCCGGCCGGCTGGGCCCGAAGTACCTGTCCGACCTGCGCGGCCCCTACCCGGGCGTCGACCTGCTGCCCTCGGGCGGCGTGTCGGCCGACAACGCCGCGGACTACCTGGCCGCGGGCGCGCTCGCCGTCTGCGCCGGGACGAGCGTCGTGCCGCCGGCCGCGGTGGCTGCCGGCGCCTGGTCCGAGATCACCGACCGCGCCCGCACCTTCGCGGCCGCGCTGCAGGCCGGAGGGAAGCGCTGATGCCCGGACTCGTCACCTGGTTGCAGCAGGACACGGCGGGGTTGCTCACGCTGGCCGTGCTCAGCGTGGCGGCCCTGCTGCTGCTGATCATCAAGGTCAAGCTGGAGCCGTTCATCGCGCTGATCGTGGTCGGGCTGGCCGTGGCCCTGATCGCCGGCGTGCCCATCGACGAGCTCGTCGGCACCCCGATCAAGTCGTCGGAGTCACTGCTGGAGACCGGCTTCGGCGGCATTCTCGGGCACATCGCCCCGATCATCGGGCTGGGCACCGTGCTCGGCGCGATCATGGAGCGCTCCGGCGGCGCCGACGTGCTGGCCACCCGGCTGCTCAAGCTGTTCGGGCCGAAGGGGGCCCCGCTGGCCATGGGCCTGACCGGGCTGATCATGGGCATCCCGGTGTTCTTCGACATCGGCATCTTCGTGCTGGCCCCGCTGGTGTACGTCGCGGCCAAGCGCGGTGGGCGGTCGCTGGTGCTCTACGCGATGCCGATGCTGGCCGGGCTGTCGATGACGCACGCGTTCCTGCCGCCGCACCCGGGACCGGTGGCCGCGGCCGGCCTGCTGCAGGTCGACCTGGGCTGGATCATCATCATGGGTCTGGCCTGCGGTATCCCGGCGTTCCTGGTGGCCGGCGTGTGGTGGGGCTCCTACATCGGCAACCGGGTGTTCGTCGAGGTGCCCGACGAGTTCGTGCCGGGCGAGCTGGAGCACGAGGCAGCGGACCGACCCGGGACCGACCTGGAGGACGACCTCGAGCGCCGGGGTCCCGTCGGCCCCGGCGACACCCCGGTCACCGGGGGCACCGACACCGCCACCGCGGTCCGGCTGCGGCCGCCGTCGCTCGGCATGATCGCCGCGATCATCCTGGTCCCGATGGTGCTCATCCTGGGCGCCACCGTGGGCACCGTCGCGCTGACGCCGGAGTCGCCGGCTCAGCCGGTGCTGACCTTCCTCGGCACCCCGACGATCGCGCTGACCATCGCCGTGCTGCTGGCCATGTACGTGCTGGGCACCCGGCGCGGCATGACCGTCACCGAGCTGGGCCGGATTACCGGCGAGTCGTTGAAGCCGATCGGCATGATCCTGCTGGTGGTCGGGGCCGGTGCGTTCTTCGGCGCCGTGCTGCGGGCCACCGGGGTCGGCGAGGCGCTGGCCGGATCGATGACCGCGGGCGGACTGCCGGTGATCCTGTCCGCGTACCTGATCAGCGCCGCGTTGCGGCTGGCCCAGGGTTCGGCCACGGTGGCCATCGTGACCACGGCCGGCATCATCGAGCCGATCGTCACGGCCGGTGGCTACACGCCGGCCCAGATCGCACTGATCGTCATCGCGGTGTCGGCGGGCTCGATCATCGCCAGCCACGTGAACGACGGCGGCTTCTGGATCGTGGCCAAGTACTTCAACATGTCGGTGAAGGACACCCTGCTCACCTGGACCGTGCTGGAGACGATCCTGTCGGTCGTCGGGTTCGCCGCGGCCGGCCTGGTCTGGCTGGTGGTCTGAGCGGGATCTCGTGAGTGCTCAGCCGTGTTCTTGCCCGGCTGAGCACTCACGGGGCGTCAGCCGAACGTGATCAGCGGCTTGACGATGCCGTCGCCCTTGGTGCTCATCAGCTCGAACGCCTCGTCGACCCGGTCGAACGGGAAGGTGTGCGTGGTCATCGGGGTCGGGTCGATGCGACCGCTCTCCAGCAGCCGCAGCAGCCGGGTCATCCGCTCGCTGCCGCCCGGGCAGAGCCCGGTGTGGATGGACTTGTCGTTCATGCCCAGCCCGATCGCGTCCAGCGGCAGCTGCAGCGGCTCCGGGTTCTCCCCGTGGTAGCCGACATTGGATACCCGGCCGCCCGCCTTGGTCACCCGGACGCACGCCTCGAACGTCTGCGGGAAGCCGAAGGCCTCGATGGCCGCGTCCACCCCCACCCCGCCGGTCAGGTCCATGATCTGGTCGACGGGATCACCCTGGGTGAAGTCCACGATGTCGTCGGCGCCGAACCGCTTGGCCAACGCCTGGCGCTCCGGGCGGGACTCCACGGCGATGATCCGCCCGGCACCCATCAGGTTCGCGCCCATCGTCGCGCACAGCCCGACCGGGCCCTGCGCGAACACCGCCACCGTCTCGCCGAACTGCAGGTAGGCGTGCTCGGCGCCGACGAAACCGGTGGTCAGCATGTCGCAGGTGTAGACGGCCTGCTCGTCGCTGATGCCGTCCGGGATCGGGGTGAGGTTGGCCGCGGCGGCCGGCACGACGAAGTACTCGGCCATGCTGCCGTCGATCTGGGTGGTGTACTTGTAGCCGCCGAGCGCGCCGCCGCACTGGCTGGTGAAGCCGCGCTGGCAGTAGCTGCACCGGTAGCACGGGGTGACCGCGCAGACCGTGACCCGCTGGCCCTCGGTGAAGCCGCTGACCGCCGACCCCAGCGAGTGGATCACGCCGACCGACTCGTGGCCCAGCGTGCGGCCGGGCTCGACGGGCAGCGCGCCGCGCACGGTGTGCACGTCGGAGGTACAGATCAGCGCGGCCGTGCTGCGGACGACCGCCTCCTCGGGGCCCGGCTGCGGGACGGGCTTCTCGACCACCCCCGTCTCGCCGACCTGCTTGATCACGAACGCCCGCATGTTCTCCGCCATCGGAACCCGCCCTCTCGGTCGCGAACCTCCGAGGATGCTCCGCGGGCACTGTGACCACGGTCTCATCCTGAGACCTCGGGGCACGCCTCAGTGCGTGCGGGTGGCCAGCCAGTGCTCGATGCCGGCCCGGCCGTCGGGCACGAAGGGCCAGTTGTGCGGGTCGGCCAGCACGTCGCGCAGCTCGTCGAGGGTCACCCAGCGACCGTCGACGATCTCCTCGGGCTGCAGCCGCAGCGGTCCGTCCCAGCGGACCTCGTAGACGAACATGTGGCAGCGCACCCCCGCGTCGTCGAACGGGAAGTGACCGATCGGGGTGAGCGGCACCCCGGTGATGCCCAGCTCCTCGGCGAGCTCCCGCTCGGCGGCCGCCCGCACCTGCTCACCGGGCCCGATCACGCCCCCGGCCCAGCAGTCGTAGTGGCCCGGCCAGATCAGCTTGTCCGCGGCCCGCCGGTGCAGGAACACGCGCTCGCCGTCGCCGCTGCGCACCAGCACCCCGGTACCGCCGTGCCAGATCCGGTCCCGGTAGACGACACCGCGCGGGGCGGAGCCGATCACGCGCCCGTCCGCGTCGAAGACGGCAACCGGCTCGTCCTCCGCCCGCATGGAGGCCATCATGCCCGCGCTCGGCGGTTAGGCTCGACGGTATGCGCGCGCTGAAGGACTGCCTGTGACCGCCGACGCACGTACTCCCGCGGGAGCGGCGTCATGACCGCCCGTCGGATCATGGGTACGGAGGTCGAGTACGGGATCTCGGTCCCCGGCGACCCCACGGCCAACCCGGTGATCACGTCCACCCAGGTGGTGCTGGCCTACGCGGCCGCGGCGGACATCCCGCGGTCCCGCCGGGCCCGCTGGGACTACGAGGTGGAGTCGCCACTGCGCGACGCCCGCGGGTTCGACCTGTCCGCGCCGACCCTGCACTCCGGTGGCGACTCCGAGCTGGACGACCTGGGCGCGGCCAACGTCATCCTGACCAACGGTGCCCGGCTCTACGTCGACCACGCACACCCGGAGTTCTCCACCCCCGAGATCACCACGCCGCGGGACGCGGTGATCTGGGACAAGGCGGGGGAGCGGGTGATGGAGGAGGCCGCGATGCGGGCGGCCACCGTGCCCGGAGCGCCGCGGATCCAGCTCTACAAGAACAACGTCGACGGCAAGGGCGCCAGCTACGGCTCGCACGAGAACTACCTGATGGCCCGGTCCACGACGTTCCCGTCGATCGTGTCCGGCCTCACCCCGTTCTTCGTCACCCGGCAGGTGGTGTGCGGCGCCGGGCGGGTCGGCATCGGCTCATCGGGCGACGAGGTCGGCTACCAGATCGCCCAGCGCAGCGACTACATCGAGGTCGAGGTCGGCCTGGAGACCACGCTCAAGCGCGGCATCATCAACACCCGCGACGAGCCGCATGCCGACGCCGACAAGTACCGCAGGCTGCACGTGATCATCGGTGACGCCAACATGAGCGAGTACTCCACGCTGCTCAAGATGGGCACCACCGCGCTGGTCCTGGACATGATCGAGAACGGGGTCCGGTTCGACGAGCTGCGGCTGTCCGAGCCGGTCCGCTCCGTGCACCGGATCAGCCACGACCCGACGCTGAAGACGACGGTGGAGCTGGTGGACGGCCGCCGGATGACCGCGCTGGACGTGCAGCAGGCCTACTTCGAGAAGGCGGCCAAGCACGTGGAGAACACGCTCGGCGCCGACGTCGACGACGCCACCGCCGAGGTGCTGCAGCTGTGGGGCGAGGTGCTCGACGCACTGGCCCGCGACCCCATGGAGTGCGCCGACCGGCTGGACTGGCCGGCCAAGCTGCGGCTGCTGGAGGGCTACCGCGACCGCGACGGGCTGGCCTGGAACTCCGGCCGGTTGGCCCTGGTGGACCTGCAGTACACCGACGTGCGGATGGGCCGCGGGCTGTACAACCGGCTGGCCGCCCGTGGCTCGATGAAGCGCCTGGTCAGCGAGGACGACGTGCTCGGCGCGATGCGCACCCCGCCGGAGGACACCCGGGCCTACTTCCGCGGCCGGTGCCTCGAGCGCTACCCGTCGGAGGTGGCCGCCGCCTCCTGGGACTCGGTCATCTTCGACCTGGGCCGGGAGTCGTTGGTGCGGATCCCGACCCTGGAGCCGCTGCGCGGCACCCGGCGCCATGTGGGCGAGCTGATCGACAACTCGGAGTCAGCCGAGGCCCTCGTCGAGGCGCTGACGCGCGGCTGATCCTGGGCCGTGGCGCGGGCCGGACCAGCGCCGGGGCCCGCGACCCAACGATCGGCACGGCCACCATCACGGGCGTGTCGGGGATCTGCTGGGTAATGTTCGGGGTACCGACCGCGGTCGACCCGCAAACCGGGCCGGTCGGGGGCGAGCGAAGGAGGCAGGCGATGTCGCAGGAGCAGACCAAGCGCCAGGGCGGTGGCGGCGGGGACGACGATGACGGCGCCGACGCCGCGGCGGCCGGTCAGGAGCGTCGTGAGAAGCTCGGCGAGGACGTGGACACCATCCTCGACGAGATCGACGACGTGCTCGAGGAGAACGCCGAGGACTTCGTGCGGGCCTACGTCCAGAAGGGTGGCGAGTAGGCCACCACCGCAACACCCGTTCCACCGTAGGTAGCACACGTACGAGGAGAGGTCCCCACCTGACCATGTTGTCGCCGGAGCCCCGACTGCCGGTCACCGGAACGGCCGCATACCTCGCGCCCGGGCCGTCATCGTTCACCGACTTCCTCACCGCCAACGCGCCGCACCTGCTCCCCGGCGGCCGAGACCTGCCCGCCGTCGCCCTCGGCGGCACCGAGTTCACCCACGGGACCACCATCGTGGCCCTGGCGTGCGCCGGTGGCGTGGTGATCGCCGGTGACCGGCGCGCCACCTCCGGGAACGTGATAGCGCAGCGCGACATCGAGAAGGTCTTCATCACCGACTCGCACTCGGCGGCCGGCATCGCCGGCGCGGCCGGGATCGGCGTGGAGATGGTGCGGCTGTTCACCGTCGAACTCGAGCACTACGAGAAGATCGAGGGCGTGCCGCTCTCGCTGGACGGCAAGTCCAACCACCTGGCCACGATGGTCCGCCGCAACCTGGGCGCCGCCATGCAGGGGCTGGCCGCGATCCCGCTGTTCGTCGGCTACGACACCGAGGCCACCGACCCCGATCGGGCCGGCCGAATCGTCACCTTCGACGTCACCGGGCACCGCTCGGACGAGCAGCTGGGCTACCACTCCATCGGCTCCGGCTCGGTGTTCGCGCGCTCCGCGCTGAAGAAGCGCCACGACGTCACCGCCGACCTGGATACCACGATCCGCAACGCGATCGAGGCGCTCTACGACGCCGCCGACGACGACACCGCCACCGGCGGCCCGGACCTCACCCGGCGGATCTATCCGCTGGTGATCAGCATCACCGGCGCCGAGGGTGCGGTGCGACGCCCCGAGGAGGAGATCGCAGCGGTCGTACGGGACGTCGTGGCCGGCCGCACCGAGAACCCCGGCGGCTGATCGTGGCCGTGCTCCCCGTCCGTCCCTGCCGTCAGGAGTTCCTGCCGTGACGATGCCCTTCTACTCGTCGGTCGACCAGCTGCTGCGCGACCGTTCGGAGCTGGCGCGCAAGGGCATCTCGCGCGGCCGCAGTGTGGTGGTGCTGACCTACACCGGCGGCGTGCTGTTCGTCGCCGAGAACCGCTCGACCACGCTGCACAAGGTCTCGGAGATCTACGACCGGATCGGGTTCGCGGCGGTCGGGCGCTACAACGAGTTCGAGACGCTGCGCAACGCCGGGATCCGGATGGCCGACGTGCGCGGGTACTCCTACGACCGCCGCGACGTGACCGGCCGGATGCTGGCCAACTTCTACGCCCAGGTGCTGGGTACGTCCTTCGTGGAGCAGCAGAAGCCCTACGAGGTGGAGCTCTGCCTGGCCGGGGTGGGCGACACACCCGAGTCCGACCAGCTCTACCGGGTCACCTACGACGGATCGATCACCGACGAGCCGCAGTTCGTGGTCATGGGCGGCACCACCGACCCGATCAGCGCGCAGCTGAAGAACACCTACCGGCCCGGGCTGGAGCTGGGTGCGGCGGTCGGCATCGCGGTGGAGGCGTTGCAGGCCACCGCGACCGCCAGCGGGTCCTCCTCGGCGGGCGGCAACGGCGCCCCGAGCGACCGGGTGCTCGGGGTGAGCGCGCTGGAGGTGGCCGTGCTGGACCGCAGCCGTCCGCGGCGGACCTTCCGACGGATCACCGGGACCGCCCTGCGCGAGCTGCTCCCGGAGGGCAACCGGGCCACCGACACCCCGGGCACCGCCGAGGTGGCCGGTGGCGACGACGCCCCGGCCGGCGGCGGGGCGACCGAGGAATCCGCCGGCGACGGCTGATCCGGAAGCACGCCATACCCGAGTAGGATGATCGTATGGCGAGCAAGCGCAAGGTCACGGTGACCATCGACGAGGACCTCGCCCGGGCGCTCGAAGCCGCCGGCAGCATGTCGGCGCAGCTGAACGACGGCGGATGGGCGCTGCTGGAGAGCCGGCAGCGCGCCGAGCGGCTCACCGCCTTGCTCGACGAGCTCGACCGCACCGATGGGCCGCTGGCCGCCGACGCGGACGAGGACGCCCGGCTGGAGCGGCTGCTCGGCGGGGCGGCGTGATCGTCTGCCTCGACGCGGAGGCGATGAACGCACTCGCCGGGCCCGACTCCCGGCGCAAGCAGCAGGTCCGGCGCATCCTGCGGGCCGCGCAACGGCTGGGCCGCGACGTGCTGGTCCCCTCGGTCGTGCTGGCGGAGCTCTACCGTGGCCGCGGGTTCAACCAGCTTGTGGATGCCTGCCTGGCCCGCGAGCGGGCCTCGCTGGAGACCCGCGACACCGATCGCGCGCTCTGAGCGGCGCTCGACCGCTCGGCCGACGGCGTCCTGCCGGCGCGGCAGCGGTTCACATCCGCTGGAACGGGCGCTCCCGGTCCGGCCAGTTGGCCTCGTTGCGCCGGTAGACCGGGATCGGGTCCGGAGCGACCCGGAACGTGTAGCGGCCGGCGGTGCCGATGACCTCCCCGTCG